>JADGHL010000138.1 GCA_019686135.1 Myxococcaceae bacterium
CCCCAGCCGCGCGTGCCGCGCGAGGAACACCCGCCCCATCGCCCCTTCGCCGATCGGCTCGAGCAGTTCGTACCGCCCCACCCGATCGCCGGTCTCGACATCGCCGGTCCGAGGGACGCTCGCCGGCGCATCGTCCGTGTGCAGCGGGGGCGGCAAGGGCAGCGTGCCCTCCAGCCGCAGCTCCAATGCGTCGCGCACGGCCGCCGCGTCGGGGAAACGTTCCGAGGGAACCTTGGCGAGGCAGCGGCGGAGGATCGGCTCGACGCTCGCGAACGCCTCCGGCAATGGCGGCGGCGGAAGCTCCAGCTGCGCGCGCCGGACAAAAGCCGCATCGCCGGTGAACGGCGGCGCCCCGGTGAGCGCCTCGTACAAGAGCACGCCGAGCGCGTAGACGTCGGACGAGGCGGTGCCGCGCTGGCCGCGCACGCGCTCGGGGGCGAGATACTCCGGCTCCACCAGCACCCGCCCGGGTGGCCGCGGCAATGTCCGGCCGGGCCGGAACAACGCCAGCCCGTAGTCGACCAGCTTCGGCCGCTGCGGCATCCCGTCCGGCCCGAGGTGCACGGTGGACGGCTTGAGGTTCCCGTGCACCAGGCCCTGCGCGTGGAGGTAGTGGACCGCGTCGCACAATGGCAGCGCCAGCTTCAGCATCGTCTCCAGCGACAGCGGCCCTTGCGCGGCGAGGCGATCGGCCAGCGTCTCGCCGACGGGCTCACTCACGAGGAACGGCCGCCCATCCGCCGCGGTGCCTTCGCGGACGCGCCGCGCGACGTTGGGGTGCGACAGCGACCTGCGCGCGCGCGCCTCGTCCAGGAATCGGGTGACCAGCTCCTCTTCGGCGAAGAGCTCCGGACGGATGAGCTCGACGATCACGCGCTCCTGTGACTCCTCGTTGCGCGCGAGCAGCACCTCCGCCGACGCACCCTCGGACATGCGCCGGACGACCTCGTAGCCCCCGATCACGGTCGGCCACCCTACACAGCAAGCCCCGGTGATTCGACCTTCTGCAGTGGGAGGAGAAACCTGCACTGTCACCCTGCTATGACAGCGGACGGGCAGGCGCGACGATGCGGCGGGACGTTACAGCCGCGCGCGGCGGGCGCGGTGGTAGTGCGATGCGCACATGCCTCGTGCGAGCACCGCGCGGCCACAGCCCTCCTCCGAGCACACCGCCGACTCGCGGGTCCGGACGGGACCGCTGTTGCGGCCGCTCTGCTGCGGCGCGACCTCGAACATCGCCACCGCGACCGCGAGGAGACGATCGACTTGGGCACGCGTGAGCTTCGCGCGACGGGCGAAGTCCACCAGCCGGCCGTAGTAGGGATCGTCGTAGCCCGCGCCGCTGAAGTCGCGGAAGAGCTCCGCGAGCGGCACCTCCAACGCGGCCGCCACCTGCACGAGCGTCTCGTAGGAGGGGCTGCGCTCCCCGCGCTCGAGCAACGAGGCGAAGGAGACCGAGATCCCGGATCGCTGCGCGAAGTCCTCCTGCGTCAATCCGTGGCGTTCCCGCAGCGCGCGAATCCGCCGGGCGAGGAGGCGCAGCGAGTCCTTCGCTGTCACCGACGCACGCCCGGCACTCTCGCCGCCCGGGCGCTGCTCCCGCGTCGTCTCAGCGTTCTCCTCGTCCACGCGCGCCATCGTCTCTCAGTGACAATAACCGTCCGATCCGCAGGTCCCGCCAAACGGGCAGGTGTCGTTCGCACAGCAGTGATAGGTCTGCTTGCCGCAGCAGAAGCCGCCGAAGCACTTCAGCGTGGCGGAGTTGCAGTCGGAATCCGAGTGGCAGGCGTAGACGCAGACGCCCTGCCCGGGCGTGGTCACCCAGTTCAAGTCACACACGTAGCCGGAGCGGCAGGTGCTCTGCCCGCCGGCCTGGGGACAGTTCTGCACGCAGATCGCGTTGCTGGAGAGGTAGTTGGCGGGCGAGCAGCTCGACCCGGCAGGACACGCGGTGCTGGTGCAGTCCTGGATGCAGTAGCCGCCCGGCCAGCACGGTCCGGTGGTACAGCCGGGGCTCCCGCCGGGGATCTCCTGCACGCAGACGTTGGAGGTGCAGTCCTGATTCCCCGAGCACGCCGCGCCGATGCCCCCGGTCCCCGGCCCGGCATCCGGCGCAGACGGCTTGCAGTAGCCCGAACCGTCGCAGACGAGCCCGTTGTCGCAGGACGATCCTTCGCAGCAGGCGAACCCGTCCGCCCCGCAGCAGAATCCGCGGCTGTCGCAGGTGCTGGCCGCGCCGCAGGTGGTCGGGCTCACGCATGCGGGCCGGCAGCCGGGCACACTGCCCGTCATCCCGCGCCGTTCGCACACGTAGTCGGTGCGGCAGCCCCCGGAAGTGCCCGCCTGGGCGCAGCTGGAAAAGCACATCTTCGTCGCTCCGGTCGCGTCCGAAGGATCCGCCCCGCACACGGAACCGGCGGGACAGTCCGCGCTGCTCTGGCACGACTGCGTGCAGTAGCCGCCCGAGAACCCGAGCACGCGGCACAGCCCGCTCTGGCACTGAGAGTTCGCCACGCACGCGGCGCCGATCGGCTGGGTGCCGCCGCTGCCACCGTCCTTCGGCGTGCCGGCGTCCGTCCCCGCGTCGGTGGTCCCGCCGTCCTGGCCGCCGGAAAAATCGCAGATCCCCTTCTGGCAGGTGAGCCCGAGGAAGCAGCCGCCGTTCGCGCAGCAGGGCGCGCCCCTCTGGCCACAGCTCCCTGCGTCCATCGGGGGAGCGCACGCGCCGTCCCGGCACACCGAACCCGAGGGACAGGCGGAGCACTGCGCGCCGCCCGTTCCGCAGAAGCCGTCGCCTTGATCGACCGGCATAAGGCACGCATCGCCCAGGCAGCAGCCGTTGGGACAGGTCCTTGGGGTGCACAGGTCGCCGCCGGTGCCCGCGTCCGGATCGGCGACGCAGGCGCCGTGCGCGCACATCTGACCGGGCAGGCACGCGCCGCAGCGCTCTCCGTCCGCGCCGCAGACGCCGAACGACTGCTTGTCCAGCGCGATGCACTTGTCCTCGCCGGTGCAGCAGCCGGAGCAGGTGCCGGGCCCGCAGTGGATGGGTTCGGTCGGACCGCAGGAGGCGACGATGAGCGTGACCGTCGCCGTCAGCCCGGCGATGACGGCTGCGAACGTGGGGCGCGCGAGGGTCCGGGCTTGCATCGGAACCATGTTATCGTACGCCCTTTTGTTAAGGTGTCGCGCGCCACGACGGGAGCCGAGGGTCAATGAGCGCCGCGGACCAGACCAACTACTACTTCAAGAAGGCGTCGCGGATCATGGACGTGGGCGAGCGCATCGAGACGCTCCTTGCCACGCCGCTCCGCGAAGTGAAGGTGCAGGTGTCGATCGAGCTCGACTCCGGAGAGATCCGCACCTTCATCGGCTACCGGATCCAGCACGACAACAGCCGCGGCCCGATGAAGGGCGGCATCCGCTTCCACCCCACCGTCGATCAGGACGAGGTGGTGTCGCTCGCCTCGCTGATGACCTGGAAGACCGCGGTGGTGAACCTCCCCTACGGCGGCGCCAAGGGCGGGGTGAACTGCGATCCGTCGCAGCTGTCGATCAAGGAACTGGAGCGCCTCACCCGGAAGTTCGTCGATCAGGTGCACGACTTCATCGGCCCCACCCGGGACATCCCCGCGCCGGACGTGAACACCAACCCGCAGGTGATGGCGTGGATCATGGACCAGTACTCCAAGTACCACGGCCACTCTCCGGCGGTGGTCACCGGCAAACCGATCGACCTGTACGGATCGCGCGGGCGTGAGGCGGCCACCGGGCGCGGCGTGCTCTATGTCATCCGCGAGATCCTCCGGGACGTCGCTTTGCCCATCAAAGGCACGCGGTTCGCGATCCAGGGCTTCGGCAACGTGGGCTCGCACGCGGCGCGGCTGATCAGCGAGGACGGGGGGCGGATCGTCGCGGTGTCCGACGTGCACGGCGGCGTGCGCAACCCGCAGGGCCTGGACGTGCCGGCCCTCTTCGAACACGTGAAGCGCCACGGGACGGTGAAGGGCTTCAACGGCGGAGACGCCTGCACCAACGAAGAGGTCCTCACCGCGGACTGCGAGGTGCTGGTCCCCGCGGCGTTGGGCGGCGTGCTCACGAAGGAGATCGCCCCCGCGGTCCGCGCGCGGATCATCGTCGAGGGCGCGAACGCGCCGACCACGCCGGAAGCGGACGAGATCTTCGAGAAGCGCGGCATCGTCGTCGTGCCGGACATCCTCGCCAACGCCGGCGGCGTCACCGTCAGCTACTTCGAGTGGGTGCAGAACCTCCAGCACGTCGCCTGGGACGAGGACCGGGTGAACGTGGAGCTGGAGAAGATCATCAAGGAGGCCTACGAGCGCGTCGCCCACATCTCGCGCACGCGGAAGCTGCCGCTGCGCACCGCCGCGTTCGTGCTGGCGATCGGCCGCGTGGGCAAGGCCACCGTCCTGCGCGGCATCTGAGGACGCTTCAGGGCTTCCAGGCGCTCATCTTCTCCAGCTTCGGCTTCACCAGCTGCGCGAAGGCCTCGGGGTCATCGAACCAGGCCCCGGCCAGGGTGAGATGGAAGACGCGGTTCCCCTTGCGAGCGAGGAACACATTCCCGACCGGGTGCTCGCCGCGCATCATCATCATCGCGCGGGAGTCGTCGCCACACTTGAGCAGATCGTTCCGGTCCTCGAGGGTGACCTCGTCGGACTGCGTCGCGAGCATCACCTTCATCCCCAGGGACATCCCGTTGTACGTGTCGCGCGCGGACCGGGCGTCGCTGTCCACGGTGATCGACGAGGTCAGGTACAGCGTTTCATCCTTGAGCTGGTATTCGTAGGAGAGCTCGTGGCTGCCGAGGAAGTCGTCGCGGGTGAACTTCTCCACGCCGCCCTCCTTCTCCAACCCGGAGACGTGGCGGGCCAGATCCTCGAACGTCACGACGTACTCGCGGTCGTCCGGCCGGGCCGGCGTCCCCTCACGGGTCGCGGCGACATAGACGAGGCCGCCGAACCCGAGCGCGCCGAGCAGGCACACGCCGAACGTGGCGCCCAGCACGATCAAGACGGTCTTGAGCACACGCTTCGGGCGCTGCGGCGGCGGTCGCGGCGGGATACCGAAGGCAGTGTCCGGTGGCGGCGGAGCGGGAAGCGGTTCCGTCAGGGCGCGCAGGACCCTACACCTTGATAGTGTCCGGCCGCACCACGCCGCCTTGCCGGAGGGAGCTCATGGCGTCGCCGTCGCCCATCATGCAGAAGCTCATCCAGATCCCCATCTGCCGCGGGCTCACCGAAAGCGAGGCGAACGTGATCTTCGAGATCGCCGAAGAGGCGTCGATGACCCGGGGCCAGCGCCTCTTCTCGGAGGGCGAGACCGGCGACGCGCTCTACGCCATCCTCGAAGGTCACATCGATATCACCAAGCGCGACCACCAAGGGACCGAACAGCTGCTCGCCCGGCTCGGCGAAGGGAGCGTGCTCGGCGAGATGAGCCTGATCGGCGGCGACTCCCGGCGCTCCGCCAACGCGATCGCCGCCACTGACGGGCGGCTGCTCAAGATCGCCGCCCACCGCTTCAGCCGGCTGCTCCGCAACGACAACATCGCCGCCTTGAAAATCGTCCACAACCTCGCTCAGGTGATGTCCAGGCGGCTTCAGCAGATGAACGAGAAGTTGGTGGACTCGCTCAACCGGACGAAGAAGAAAGAGGAGCTGCAGGAGTTCCAGAAGCTGCTCAACAACTGGTCGTTCTGAACGCGCGCCCGCCCCGAGCGTGGCGCTCCCCTCCATGATCACGCTCCAGGACATCGAAGAAGCGTTCCGCCGAATCGACGAAGCCGTCTACCGCACGCCCTGCGCGCGCTCCGAACACTTCAAGGAAGCGGGCTGCTCGGCGCTCTACAACAAGCTGGAGAACCTACAGCGCACCGGGTCATTCAAGGAGCGCGGCGCCCTCAACAAGATGCTCTCGCTGTCCGAGGCGGAGCGTTCGCGCGGGGTGATCGCCGCCTCCGCCGGGAACCACGCCCAGGGTGTGGCGTTCCACGCGGGCCGGCTGGGGATCAAGGCCACCATCGTGATGCCCGAGCGCACGCCGCTCATCAAGGTGGCCTCCACGCGGTACTACGGCGCGCGGGTGATCCTGTCCGGGAACAACTACGACGAGGCCTACGCGGAGGCGCTGCGGATCCAGGAGAAGGAGGGCCTCACCTTCATCCACCCGTTCAACGATCCGGCGGTGATGGCCGGACAGGGCACCATCGCGCTGGAGCTGATGGAGCAGAACCCCTACCTGGAGATGGTGGTGGTGCCTATCGGCGGGGGCGGGCTCATCGCCGGGATCGCCTGCGCGATCAAGGAGCTCAACCCGCGCATCCAGGTCATCGGCGTCCAGGCGGGGATGATCGCCTCGATGAAGGCGTCGCGGGACGCGGGGAAGCTGGTCGACGTGCCCGCCGCCTCCACCATCGCGGATGGCATCGCGGTGAAGCGCCCGGGCGACCTCACCTTCGGGGTCATCCAGCGCTACGTCGACGACATCGTCACCGTCGACGAGGAGGAGATCGCCAACGCGATCCTGCTGATGCTCGAGCGGGAGAAGTCGGTGGCCGAGGGCGCGGGTGCGGCGCCGCTGGCGGCGTTGATCAACGGGAAGATCCCGAAGGCAATCGGCCGGAAGGTGGCGCTGATCGTCTCCGGCGGGAACATCGACGTGAACGTGATCAGCCGGATCATCGAGCGCGGCCTGCTCAAGGACGGCCGGCTGGTGCGGCTGGTGGTGCGGATCGCCGATCGCCCCGGGATGCTGGCGAAGCTGATGGCCGCCATCGCCGAACAGGGCGCGAACGTGACGGAGATCTATCACAACCGGATCTACTCCAAGACCGCGCTCGGGGAGGTGGCGGTGGAGGTCACGCTGGAGACGCGCGGGCGCGATCACATCGCCGAGCTGCTGCGGGTGCTGACTGAGCGCGGCTGGTCCTGCGAGGTCGAAGCGGGGGTGGCCAGCACCTAGCGGCGGATCGCGGTACCGTCCGGGGGCATGTACGCCCTCGTGCTCGCCGCCGCACTCGCCGCCGCTCCCGCTCCGGCCACAAGAGCCCAATCGCTGGCGAAGTCGGGCGCGTGGGAGGAGCTGTACCTCGCGTTCTCCGCCGCCGACCCCGGCGCGTACGACGCATCCGATCGCCGGACGATCGCCCGGGACCTCCTTCTGGGCGCCCGGGCGCTGGAGTCGAGCGACGCGGTGTTGGCCTTCTCCCTCGCCGAGCGCGCCGTAGCGTTCGACCAGACCGAGGCGGGCCTGTTGCTGCTCGCGCGCACGGCGGAGAAGACGCAGCAGGGCGGCGCGGCGGAACAGGCGCTCACCCGCGGCCTCGAGCGGTTTCCGCACAACGGCACGTTCGCGCTGGAGCTGGGCCGAAAGCTCTTGTCGGAGAACGACCCCGTCGGCGCGATCCGCGCGCTCGAGAGGGTGCCGCCGAAGTCGAAGCAGGCGGCCGAAGCGAAGGCGCTTCTTTTGAAGGCGCGCGCCGCCGCTGCCGAGCAGGAGGAGGCAACCCGCACCGCACGCGCGATCGAGCGGCGCCTCAACGTCGGCGGCCCCGCACCGAAGCCGCGGCCCGCGACGGCCACCGCCGCCGGTGAAGGCCAGTACGACGGCATCGGCTACACCTCGGGCGTCGGCCCCGGCGGGATGCGCACCCGCGGCAACCGCCACTTCGTGTTCCGCTACTTCAACGACCAGCGCGACTTCGGCCAGCGCGCCGACTACGAGGGCAACGTGGTGGACGCGCTCGAAGACGCCCGGGCGTTCACCCGGAAGGTCCTCGGTCGTGCCCGCGAGGCGCCCGTGGACGTCATCCTCTACACGCGCGAAGAGTTCGCCATGCACCACGGCCGCGGGATGTCCCACGCGGTCGCCGGCTTCTACAGCGACAATGCGATCCGGATGAACGACGCGGCGGAGATCAATCCCCAGACCCGTGCCACGCTGGTGCACGAATATGTGCACGCCGCGGTGGACGAGTTCGCCGGCGGGAGCGCCGAGCGGCTTCCGCGCTGGGTCAACGAGGGCCTCGCCGAGTACGTCGAGTGGCGTTACCAGGGCAGCGAGAACCCGCCGCTGTGGCTGTCCGCGGCGCTCCAGAGCGAGGCGAAGCGCGGCACGCTCCCGACGCTGCAGTCGATGTCCCATCGCGCGCTCATCGAGCAAAGCGATCCGTCGATCGCCTACGGCACCTCGGCGATTGCGGTGAAGCTTTTGCTCGGGCGCGGCGGAGTGGAGAACCTGCTCGGGTTGATCCGGGATGTCGGGTCCGGCCAGCCCTTCGAGCAGGTGCTCCAGATCCGCTACGAGCGGACGCTGGATCGTTTGAACGAAGAGGTGGCAAGCGAGTTGAAGGGTCGCTGAGACGCCAGAAATCCAGCCAGCCAAAGGGTTTACGCGTCCTGGGGATCCTCTAGAATCCGGGAGCTTCCACTCCCATCGCGACGTTCCCGTACACCCAGGTGAAAGATGTCCGATACGCGGGCTGCAATGAGAGAGTTCCGCTTCCTCGACGACAAGCGGAAGGTCGGAGGCCTGTCCGCCGGCGAGGAGCAGCGTTGGGCGGAGCTTCGTCAGCAGCTCGGGTTGCCCGAGGTTCCGCCCGCCGACGGCGGCGCTGAGGCGCCCGCGACGGACCCCCAGCAGCAGGCGTATCCGCAGGGCTACTACGCGGCCGACGGGAACTGGTACCCCTACCCACAGGGCTACTACGAGGGTGGCTTCGATCCGAATCAGGCCTGGCAGGGCTACGACCCCAACCAGGCGTGGCCCCAGCAGGGATGGGATCCGAACGCGCAGCCGTACGCGGAGGGATACGGGTACGGCTACGACCCGAACCAGGCCGCGTGGGAT
This sequence comes from Myxococcaceae bacterium, assembly GCA_019686135.1. GTDB lineage: Bacteria > Myxococcota > Myxococcia > Myxococcales > Myxococcaceae > JADGHL01. The sequence goes on from JADGHL010000138.1 coordinate 8,872, forward strand.
CCGAACACCCAGCAGTATGTCGATCCGAACCAGCAGCCGTACGACCCGCAGGCGTGGGCGCAGTGGCAGGCGCAGCAGGCCTGGGCGCAGCCGTACCCGCAGGACCCGGCCGCCCAGACGTGGCAGCCCCCCCAGAACGAGTCGCTCGATCTCAGCGGGGACGATCTGAACATCCCGGCGCTCGCGGACGCCGAACCAGCGCCGGTCGCCGCCCCGCCGCCGGAGGCCTCACCGCTCGCCGACACCGACGATCCCACCGCAGGGCTGAACTTCGATGCCGCGTTCAGCGATACGCCCGGCGCGCCCCCGCAGCCGGCCGACGAGATTCCCTCCGCCGATCCCGACGAGGTGCTGGAGGTCGACAACGCCGACGTGATGCTCGTGGAGGGCGCGGAGGCCGACGCACGAACGCCGGACGCGAACGCCGCGCTCTTTGGCGCGGGCAACGTCGAATCGAACGCGATGTCGGCGGCCCCGTCCGCCGCGCACGCTGCGAGCGCCGGGCTCGCGGGCGACGGCGGCTCCGGATCGAGCGCGACGTTCACCAACGCGGCTGACGGCAGTCCGTCGGCGGATCTCGGAGAAGAACCGCAGGGCGCCGCGGCTCAGGGGGAGCCCGGAACCGTCGTGGAGCCGGAAGCAATCGGCGCGACTGCCGAACCCGCCGACTCGGCAGCAGCCGCGACCACCGGGCCTGCCACGGTCAGCGCCTCGGAGGCGGCGACCGCGGTAGAGGCGGATCTGAGCGCACCTGCCCAGGCGACCGCAGACGCCGACGTCGCAGCCGAGGCGCCGACCGCAGCCTCCGAGCCTGGCGTCGTTCTCGAACCGGACGCGGTGTCTCTCGGCGAGTTCTCCACCGCACCTGCGACCGCCGACGCTGCCGAGGCCGAGCCCGTAGCATCGCCGGTCGAGTCGTCGGCTACGCCCCGTGCAGAAGCGAGCGCTGCCTCCGAGCCCGACACCGTTCTCGATGCGAGCGATCCCGGCGTAGCCGTCGAGACTGCTCCCACTGCGACGGAGATCGACGCTGCTCTTGCGGCGGAAGCCGGATCTGACGCCTCCCGTCCGAGCACAACCGTCGAGCCGGAGATCGGGACCGCCGCGTCGGACGCCGGCTCCACGCACGAACCGCGCGCCGACGTTGCCGTGAGTCACACCCTCGCCGCTGACGCCGGCTCCCCCGCGTCGGATTCCCATGCAGCGCGCGAGGCACACGCCGACCTGGTGACGACCGAAGCTCTCGACGGCGACGCCGGCTCCACCCCGTCGGGCCCCGATGCGAGGCGCGAGGTCGCCACGAGTGGCGCCCCCAGCGCGGACGCCGGCTCGGCTGCCTCGGCTCCCCACGCCGCGAGCGAGACGCACGCCGATGCCGCCGCGGCGGACCCGCACCCGGCCGACGTCAGCTCCATCGCGCTGGGCTCCACCGCTGCGCGCGAGGCATACGTCTCGGCCGCAACCGTCGCCCTCGGCGCTGACACCGGCTCCGCCGCATCGGATTCCCACGCCGCGAGCGAGACGCACGCTGATGCCGCCGCGACGCACCCGCACTCGATCGACGCCAGCTCCACTGCGTGGGACCCCCACGCGCGCGAGGCATACGTTTCGGCCGCAACCGTCGCCCTCGGCGCTGACACCGGCTCCGCCGCATCGGATTCCCACGCCGCGAGCGAGACGCACGCTGATGCCGCCGCGACGCACCCGCACTCGACCGACGCCAGCTCCACTGCGTGGGACCCCCACGCGCGCGAGGCATACGTCGACCTCGCCACGAGCGAGGGTCTCGGCGCCGGCCCGGCAGCATCGGATTCCGAGGCGACGCTCGAGACACACGCCGAAGCAGCCGCGACGGCCCCACACCCGGCCGACGCGAGCTCCACCGGGTCGGACTCCCAGGCACGCGAGATCCACGCCGACGCTGCTGCAAGCGACGCTCTTGCGGCCACCGATCGCTTCGCGGGGTCGGAGTCTCACGCAGCATGCACGCCGCACGACTCTGGCGCAGCGGATGCGTCGGATTCCCACTCCGCGGGCGAGAGCCACTCCGTCTACGCCGCGACCGATGCCTTCGCGGTCGACGTAGGCTCGGCCGCATCGGACGCCCACGCCGCCCGTGAAACGGCCGCCGACGCTGCTGCGACCGAGTCCCTCGTGACCTCCGCGCCGGACTCCCACGACGCGCGCGAATCGAACGCCTCCGGCGAAACCGGAATCAGCACTTCTGCATCCGAGCCGATCCTTTCGGATGCATCCGGCTCTACTTCGGTGACGCAGGGAGCCGACGTCCTGGCGTCCGGTGGCGAAGGGCCGCAGCCTGGAATCGACGCAGCGGCAAGCTCCGCCGCGCAGCCGGAGCCGACGACGCCGGCTGCTTCGGAGGTGGTCTCGGCCGACACGGGGCCTGACCTGGTCATTGACCCGCAGGCCCTTGCGCCCGCGGAGCCGGAGCCGGTCTTCGACGCGCAGGCGCTTGTATCGGCAGAGGAGCCACAGGCGAACGACGCCGAATCTGCGCCGGCGGCGCGGCCCCGGCATGCGCCGCTGGAGATCGAGGGGCTCGAAGGGCGCGCGGATGATACGGTCCCGCTCGCGCCGAACTCGGACTACGTCGGGTTCGTCGGGGACGTGCAGAGCGGAAACGCTGCGGTCGCCGAGCGCGGGCTGGAGATCGACCTCTCCGGAGACGCCAACGAGGCCGTTCCGCTCGCTTCGCCATCGGAGTTCCTCACCTCGGCGGAGTTGACCTCCGCCGACATCCAGGGAAGCTGGTCGGAAGCGCAAGGTGCCGGCCCGGGCGAGGCGACCTGGGATCCTGCCTCGGCCGTGCAGAACGCGGCAGTGGCGGAAGCGGGCGTGGTGCCCGTGCAGCCGTCCGGCGCGCCGGAATCGGTCTTCGACACCGCACAGCAGAACTGGGAGGCGGAGCCGCAGCCATTCGATGCTTCGCCGCAAATCGTCGAGGGGCCCGCGCCCCTCTTCGACACGTCGGCGCCGAACTGGGACGACCAACCGCCCCTGGAGGCGACGCCCGAAGCGGCCCAGCCCACGCTCGATGCGGCGGAGCTGAGCGTCGAGGAGACTCAGCCGGTCCTCGAGGCAACACCGGAGCCGGCATTCGACATCGATCCGGTGCCTGCTCCGGCTGCGCCGCCACGACCCGGCGTGCCCGCCGCGGCTGCCGGGCTCGATGCGCCTCCCCCGATGCCCACCCAGGCGCTGCCCACGCCCGGGATGGATCCGTTCGACTTCGAGATCCCGCCGCCTCCGCGCGAGCCGGAGATCGTCGAAGCGGAGGTGGACCTCTCGGATTCGGACATCGTCGTCGAGGGCACGCCTGCCGCCGCGCATCCGGTGACTCAGCCTGTCGCGCAGGCAACCCGCGCGCGCGCGCCGCAACCGGCCACGGCGCCGCCCACTCTGGCATCGGCCCCGATGCCGCAGATCACGGCGGCAACGCCGGTGATGCCGCCAGGCGCCACTTCGCCGGTTCCCGCCGCGCCGTCACCCGCTGCTGCCGCGCCGGCCCTCGCCGCACAGACCGCGGCTGCCGCTGCGTCGACTTTCGGCGTGCCGGCTCCCGTCGCGCAGACGTCGGCCACGCCGACGCCGACGCAGACTCCTGCTGCGCAGATCCCCGCTGCGCCAGCGCCTGCTGCGTTCGCCGCGCCGCAACCTCCTGCCGCACCGACGGGCTTCGCTGGTGCGCCGTCGCCTGCCACGTTCGCGACTCAGCCGGCTCCCACGGCGCCTGCTGCGCTTGCGGGTGCGCCAACGCCCGCTGCGTTCGCGACGCAGCCGGCTGCCGCGCCGGCAGCCTTCGCGGGTGCGCCGGCGTCTGCCGCGTTCCCGACTCAAGCGACTCCCACCGCGCAGACCGTCGTCGCGGGTGCGTCGTCGCCTTCCGCGTTCGCGGCTCAGCCGACTCCCGGCGCACCGACCGGCTTCGCGGGTGCGTCGTCGCCCTCTGCGTTCGCGGCTCAACCGACTCTCGGCGCACCGACCGGCTTCGCGGGTGCGTCGTCGCCTGCTGCGTTCGCGGCTCAGCCGACTCCCGGCGCACCGACCGGCGTCGCGGGTGCGTCGTCGCCCGCTGCGTTCGCGGCTCAGCCGACTCCCGGCGCACCGACCGGCGTCGCGGGTGCGTCGTCGCCTGCTGCGTTCGCGGCTCAGCCGACTCCCGGCGCACCGACCGGCTTCGCGGGTGCGTCGTCGCCCGCTGCGTTCGCGGCTCAACCGTCTCCCGGCGCACCGACCGGCTTCGCGGGTGCGTCGTCGCCCGCTGCGTTCGCGGCTCAGCCGACTCCCGGCGCACCGACCGGCGTCGCGGGTGCGTCGTCGCCTGCTGCGTTCGCGGCTCAGCCGACTCCCGGCGCACCGACCGGC
>JADGHL010000139.1 GCA_019686135.1 Myxococcaceae bacterium
TGCCCGCCGCGCTCATGCCCGCTGCGCTCGTGCCCGCCGCGCTCATGGCCGCCGCGCCCGTGCCCGCTGCGCTCGTGCCCGCCGCGCTCATGCCCGCTGCGCCCGTGCCCGCAGCACCCGTGCCCGCTGCGCCCGTGCCCGCCGCGCCCGTGCCCGCTGCGCCCGTGCCCGCTGCGCCCGTGCCCGCTGCGCCCGTGCCCGCTGCGCTCGTGCCCGCCGCGCTCATGCCCGCTGCGCTCATGCCCGCTGCGCTCGTGCCCGCTGCACTCGTGCCCGCTGCGCCTGTGTCACCCGCGCGCGCGCCCGGCGCGGACTCCCGAATCTTCCGGCTCGCGCCCGCTGCCGCCAGCGCGAGCGCGAAGCCCCACACCACCGGCAGCGCGGAGGCGGTTTCACTCATCGCGCGGTGGCCGAAGTAGAGGATCGGCGCGGCGAAGGCGAACGCGGCGGCCCCGGCGAGCGCGGTCACCTCCGTCGCTCCGGCGACGCGCGCCAGCCGGTGCACGCCCCAGGTCGTCCCTGCGGCGATGACGATGAACACCAGCCGCACGAACGGCAGATAGGCGTCCGGACGATCGGCACCGAAGAGCCGCGCCACCCACAGAAATCCGGCGACCAGCCCGGGCATCGCCCAGTTGCGCGCGCCGTCGACGAACTCCCACGCCACGAGGCCATACCCGTAGACCAGCCGGTGTGCGGGCTCGAGCGACTGGTAGATCTCGTCCGGCCAGTAGATGCCGTCCTCGCGCAGTCCGAAGGCGATGCGGATGAGCGCAGCGCCCGCTACGACGGCCACCAGGGCGGCCTGGCTGGGACGGAGCTTCAAGGGCGCGGTTTCGGTCACGTTGCGGGCGGGTGGGGTCGTGATACTCACTCAAAGCAGCGATGGGCGCGATCAAGATCTCACGATTGCTCGAGGACACGGACTACGACCTCCGCCTCACCCTGGTGGCGGGGAAGGAGGGCCTCAACCGGCGGATCAGCTCGTCCCGCATCCAGAAGCCGGGCCTGGCGCTCGCCGGCTTCACCGAACACCTCCACGCGGAGCGCGTGCAGGTCTTCGGCAACACGGAGATCTCCTTCCTCTCCACGCTCAGCGTCGAGGAGCAGCGCGCCGCGCTCCGCAAGCTCTTCCACGAGGATCTGGCCTGCGTGGTGGTGACTAAGAACCTGGACATCCCGCAGCCGCTCATCGACGCCTGCAACGAGGCGAAGCTGGCCCTGATGAAGACGCCGCTTCTGTCCTCGAACTTCATCCAGCAGGTGCAGAACTTCCTCGAGGACGCGCTCACCGAGACGGCCACCCTGCACGGCGTGTTGATGGACGTGTTCGGCGTGGGCGTGCTGCTGCTCGGCAAGTCCGGCATCGGCAAGAGCGAGATCGCCCTCGACCTGGTGATGCACGGCCATCGGCTCGTGGCGGACGACATCGTCGACGTGTCGCGCCGCAAGCCCGGGGTCGTCTACGGCGCGGGGAACGCGATCATCAAGCACCACATGGAGATCCGCGGGCTCGGCATCATCAACATCAAGGATCTCTTCGGCATCGCCTCGGTGCGCGAACGCAAGAAGATCGAGCTGGTCATCGAGCTGGTGGAGTGGGATGCCAGCCGCGAGTACGACCGGCTCGGCGTGGACGAGGGGCACTTCAACATCCTCGGCGTGGACATCCCGTTGGCGACGGTGCCGGTGCGCCCGGGCCGCAACATGACGACCATCATCGAGGTGGCGGCGCGCAACCACCTGCTCAAGCTTCAGGGCCACCACTCGGCGCGCGAGTTCGCCGAACGGCTGAACCGGGCGATCGCCGAGGGCCGGATGCGCGCGACCACCATGGGCGAGGAGGTGGAGTGAGCACCGGCGGCCGTCACATCGTGGTCATCACCGGGATGTCCGGGAGCGGGAAGTCCACCGCGATCCGCGCGCTCGAGGATGCGGGGTTCTTCTGCATCGACAACCTCCCAGTGGTGCTGCTGCCCAAGCTCACCGAGCTGGCCTCGCACGGCGAGGAGTTCCTCCGGCTGGCGCTGGTCATCGACGCCCGCGAGGGCATCTTCCTCAAGGAGGCCCCGCGCTATCTGGAGGAGGCGCGCCGCAGCGGCCATCAGGTGGAGGTGCTGTTCCTCGACTCGAGCGACGATTCGCTCTTGCGCCGCTTCTCGGAGACGCGCCGCCGCCACCCCCTGGCGCCGCAGGGCAGTGTGGAGGAGGGCATCGCGCGCGAACGGAACGCGCTGCGCGATCTCCGCGAGCTGGCCGATCAGGTCATCGACACCTCTCCGCTCAACGTGCACGACCTCAAGCGGATGGTGCAGTCCCGCTTCTCGCCGGAGCCCTCCAACCAGCCGTCGATCTCCGTCATGTCCTTCGGCTACCGCTACGGCGTTCCGCCCCAGGCGGACCTGGTGCTGGACGTGCGCTTTCTGCCCAACCCGTACTTCGTGCCGGAGCTCAAGGGCCTGACCGGGCGTGACCCGCGCGTCGCCAGCTACGTGCTCGACCGGCCGGAGACGAAGGAGTTCCTCGAGAAGACCGTCGACCTCTGCCGCTTTTTGTTCCCCCGGTACCAGCGCGAAGGAAAGGCGTACCTCACCGTGGCGCTGGGCTGCACCGGCGGCAAGCACCGCTCGGTGGCGATCGCCGCGGAGCTGGTCAAGCGGCTGGCCACGCCGGGCATGCCCATTCATCTGTGGGACCGCGACATCGAGAAGGAGTAGCCGGGGAGATTGGGCCGAGTCCGCCCGGCCGAATGGACCTTCGGCGGGCTTGACGCGATGCGCCAATAAATGAGCAGAACGTTCGTCCGATCCGTATCTTTGTGCTGCAGGCAGCCGGGTCAGATTGCACCCGCGCTGCAGGTTTCACCAACCCCGGAACCCACGGGGATGTTGCGTCGTCGAAGTGTCGGGAGTACTGAGGCTTTTCGGTGGCAGGGAAGGAGGTCGCGATGGTCGGCCTGGTGATTGCGACACACGGACATCTGGCGGACGAGATGGTGCACACGGCCGAACAGATCGTCGGGCCGATGGCCGCCGTGGCGACCTGCAGCATCGAACCCGGCTCCTCTCCCGAAGCGATCCGCGACCAGATGCGCGCGGCGGTGCGGACCGTAGATAGCGGCGACGGGGTGATCGTGCTCGCCGATCTTTTCGGGGGCACGCCCTGCAACCAGAGCCTGATGCTCTGCAACCAGTGCGACATCGAGGTCGTCACCGGCGTCAACCTGCCGATGCTGCTCAAGGCGACCTCGCTGCGTCAGAACAACGGGATGCGCCTCTCCGAGATGGCCACTGCGCTGGCGAACTACGGCCAGAAGAACATCACCTGTCCCACCGCGATGATGCGCGAGAGCCTCGCGGCGCGGTAGGCCGGGGCGGCTTCTGCGCCGGCGGCGCTCTTCTTCGAATCGATCGTGATCTCGCTCGTTCGCGTCGACAACCGGCTCATCCACGGTCAGGTCGTGGAGGCGTGGCTCCCTCACCTCAAGGTCGATCGCGTCGCAGTCGCAGACGACGAAGCGGCGCAGAACGCGTTGATCCGGGCGGCGATGGGCCTGGCGGTACAGCCTTCCATCGAAGTGATGATCCAGCGGGTGGCGGAGCTGCCCTGGAGCCGCATCGTCAACGACGACGTGAGGACGCTGGTGCTGGTCCGGGACGTGAAGGACGCGGTGGAGGCGAGCGCGCGGGGCCTGGCGCTGCACAAACTGAACCTCGGCAACATCCACTTCGCGACCGGCCGCAAGCAGGTCTCCCCCTCGGTGTACCTCTCGCCCGAAGAAGTCCAGCAACTCGCAGATCTCGCGAAGCAGGGCGTCGCGGTGGACGCGCGGGGGACGCCCAACGACCGGGCGGTGACGTTCGAGGAGATCCGCGAACGCTTCGAGAAGGCCTGAGTCGCCAAGAAGTCTCCACCACGGTCCGCTGCGAAAAGGTAGCTTCGCCCCGGGATGCACGTCGTCTGGTCGCAGGTAGCGATCGCCGGGGTGATCGGCGGGTTCCTCGCGCTCGAGCGCAGGGCATTTCTGCAGGCGATGTTGTCGCGGCCGCTGGTCGCCGCCACCCTCGTGGGCCTGGCGCTGGACGACGTGGAGTCGGGGATCTTCGTGGGGATGGTCCTGGAGCTCTTTCATCTCGGGTCGGCGTCCCTGGGGGCGTCTCTGTCGGAGAACGACACGCTGGCCGCCACGGGCACCGCCGCCGCGGCCGCCGCGCTCGCGGAGGGGTTCGGCGGATCCACCCCGGCGGTCTGGTCGCTCGCGCTGCTCGCGTTCGCGCCCCTGGGCCCGTTGGGGCAGCGCATCGACCGCGCGCTCGACCGCTACACCGTCCGGCTCGCGCGTACCGCCCAGTCCTCGGTGGACGAGGGCAACCTCAAGCGCGCCATTCGCCAGAACCTCTGGGGGATGTGGCCGCACTTCGTCGTCTACGCGTGCCTCACGGTGGCCTGTTACCAGGTGGGAATGCTCGCGGCGCCGTGGCTGCACGCGGCGCTGCCGCTCCATGTGCTCCGGGGGCTGGCCTGGGCGTGGCCCGCCATGGCCAGCGTCGCCGCGGCGATCGCCGCGCGCGGGTCTCACGCGAAGCGGGCCCACGTCTACGCGGGCGCGGCCGCGGCAGTGGTGGCCGGCGCCGCCCTGGTCATCACCCTCTATGCGGGGGTGGATCGATGAGCGGCGCCGACGCGATCTCCGGGACCCCGGTGCCCACGCCGGCCCCCTCCACCCGCGCCATGGAACGGCTGGGCCGCGGCGTCCTGTTGCAGGTGTTCCTACGGTCCCTCTTCCTTCAGGCCTCGTGGAACCCCCAGGGGATGCAGAACCTCGGGCTCGCGTATGCGCTCTATCCGGCGCTCAAGAAGATCTACCCGGATCCGGAGGCGCTCAACGCGGCGGTCCGCCGGCACCTCGCCTTCTTCAACACGCATCCCTACGTGGCGGCGGCGATCGTCGGCGGCGTGCTCTTCCACGAGGATCGAATCTCCCGCGGCGAGGAACCGCCCGATCGCGTGGCCGCGTTCAAGCAGGCGCTGATGGGGCCGCTCGCCGCGGTGGGTGATGGGTTCTTCTGGCTGTCGCTCAGGCCCGCGGTGGGCGCTTTCTCGGCCGCGCTGGTGCCGGTGATCGGCGTGTGGGCGGTGGTGGTGTTCCTCGTGCTCTACAACCTGGTGCACTTCACCCTGCGGACGAAGATGTACTGGGTCGGGTTGACCCGCGGCGATCGGCTGGTGGAGGAGATCGGCCGCGCCAACCTGCCCGCCCGCGGGGCGCGGCTGCGGGCGATCGCCGCAGTGAGCACGGGCGGGCTGGCGGCGTACCTCGCGCTGCAGGTGGGAGCGCACAGTGGCGGCGCGCAGGCGATCGGCCTGGCCGGAGGGTGTCTCGGCCTCGGTGCGATCAGTTACTTCCTCGTGACGCGCGGGTTCCCGCGGTACGCGCTGTTGTATCTGGCAGCACTGCTGGCGGTGCTCGCCGGAGAGTTCCTGTAGGGGAGCACGGAGATGGCCAACGTGGCGGAAGGCGAGTTCGAGATCATCAACGCGTTGGGCCTGCACGCTCGCGCGGCGGCGCAGCTGGTGAAGATCGCCAACCGTTACAAGAGCGACGTCTCGATCGAGTGCGAGGGCCAGACGGTCAACGCGAAGTCGATCATGGGGGTGCTGATGCTCGCGGCAGGCAAGGGAATGAGCGTGAAGATCCGCTGCACCGGCGAAGACGGGCAGGCCTGTCTGGAGGAGCTGGGGGCGCTCATCGCCAACCGCTTCGGGGAGCCGGAATGAGCGTCCAGGCCACTCCCACCCTCTCGCTCAAGGGCATCGGCGCCAGCCCCGGCGTGGCGGTGGGCCGCGCCTTTCTGCTGGACCGCAAGCGCCTGCGCACGCCCAAGCTCCGCCTCGCGGAGAACGAGGTGGAGAAGGAGCTGATGCGGCTGAAGACCGCGCTCGAGCTCTCCGAGGTCCAGCTCACCGAGCTCAAGAACAAAGTCGCCCAGGACGGGCACGACCACGAGCTCATCATCGAAGCCCACCGGCTGATGCTCCACGACCCGATGCTGGTGGACGAGGTCCGCAAGCTCATCGAACGGGACCGGATCAACGCCGAGTGGGCCGTCCGCCGGGTGAGCCGGAAGATCAAGCACCTGTTCGACAACATCCCGGACGAGTACTTCCGCGAGCGCCGCCAGGACGTGGACTACGTGGCGGACCGCATCGTCCGCAACCTGATGGGGCAGGTGGTGGACGACGAGGTGGAGGTGCCCGAGGGGGCGATCGTCGTCGCGCACGATCTGACCCCCGGCGATACAGCGATGCTCGTCAAGAGCGGCCGGGTGGCGGGCTTCGTCACCGACGTGGGCGGGCAGACCAGCCACACGGCGATCGTCGCGCGCGCCCGCGAGACCCCGGCGGTGGTGGGCGCGGGCCGCGCGTCCGAACAGATCTCCCCCGGAGACCTCGTGGCCATCGACGGCACGCGCGGGACGGTCCTCGTCAACCCCACGGACGAACAGCTCAACCTCTTCCGCGAGACGATGCGCCGCCACCTCGCCAGCGAGCAGGTGGGCCTGAAGACGCGCGATCTGCCGGCGGTGTCCACCGACGGCTACCGGATCCGCCTCAACGGGAACATGGAGTTCGCGGAGGAGATCCCCTCGCTTCTGGCGCACGGGGCGGAGGGGATCGGCCTGTACCGCACCGAGTTTCTGTTCCTCGGGCGCGACTCGCCGCCCACGGAAGAGGAGCACTACCAGGCCTACCGCCGCGTGCTGGAGGAGATGCGCGGCGCGCCGGTCACCATCCGCACCCTCGACATCGGCGGCGACAAGGTTCCCGGCGCCCGCCGGATCGAACGCGAGGCCAACCCGGCGCTCGGGCTGCGGGGAATCCGCTTCGTGCTCCACAACCGCGAGCTGTTCCGCGTCCAGCTCCGGGCGCTGTTGCGCGCGTCGGTGCACGGGAACCTCCGGGTGATGTTCCCGCTGATCTCCGGGTCGTCCGAGCTGCGGGAGGCGCGCAGCGAGCTGGAGAACTGCCGCTCGGAGCTGGGCCGCGCGGGCGTGCCGATCGGCGGACGCTTCCCGGTGGGGATCATGGTGGAGACGCCCTCGGCCGCCGTCATCGCGGACCGGCTGGCGCTGGAGGCCGACTTCTTCTCGGTCGGCACGAACGACCTCCTCCAGTACGCGCTGGCGATCGACCGGCAGAACCGCGACGTTGCGTACCTCTACCGCCCGCTCCACCTCTCGGTGCTGCGCATGCTGCAGAACGTGGTCAGCGCCGCGCGCGCCTCCGGCATCCCGGTAGCGATGTGCGGCGAGATGGCCGGTGACCCGGTGTATACGCTGGTGCTGCTCGCGCTCGGCTTCGACGAGCTGTCGATGACGGCGGGGCAGATCCCGGTCGTGAAAGGCATCATCCGGCGCGCCTCCCGCGCGGAGGCGACGCAGATCCTCGAGCAGGCGATGAGCTACTCGACCGCGGAGGAGATCGAACGGTTCGTGCGCAACGAGATGGACCGGCGGTTCGGAGCGGACGGCGTGCTGTGACCGTCTGCCGTCTACGGCTGTGGTTGGCCCGGGGCGTGGGCTTCGCACCACCCGATGACCTGACCGCAGGCGTCGATGCCCTCCAGCCGCTCGAGTTCCTGCAGGCCGGTGGGTGAGGTCACGTTCACCTCCGTCAGCCGCCCGTCGATGACGTCGATGCCCACGAACACGAGCCCGTCCGCCTGAAGGGAGGGCCGAAGCGCATCGACGATCCGGCGGTCTTCGGCGGAGAGGGTCGTCCGCTCCGCGCGGCCGCCGAGGTGCAGGTTGTTCCGCTCCTCGCCCTCGCCATGCACCCGGAGCACTGCGCCCAGGGGTTCGCCATCCAGCAGGAGGATGCGTTTGTCCCCGCGGGTGGATCCGGGCAGGTACGCCTGTGCTTCCACCCGGGCCGTGCCGCCGCGCGTGGCGGTCTCGATCAACGCTGCGAGGCCGCGGGCGCCGCGTGACGCGAACAAGATGCCCACTCCGCCCGCGCCGTGGAGCCCCTTGAGCACCACCTCGCCGTGCTCTTCGACGAAGCGGCGCAGCCGTCGCGGATCCGCGGTGACGATCGTCGGCGGCACGAGGTCCGGGAAGCGCAGCGCGTACAGCTTCTCGTTGGCGCCGCGGATCGCCGTGGGATCGTTGAGCACCCGCGCCTTCGTCCGATCCACCTGATCGAGGATCCACGTCGCCTCCACGTAGGCGAGGTCGAACGGCGGATCCTTGCGCATCCAGACGATCGGAAAGCTCGCCACCGGGCGGTACGTCTCCTCGCCGGCCCAGGCCAAGGCCCCGCCGTGCGGGCCGGGGACGTCCACGGCCCGCGCGGTGACGAACGGCTCGGCGCCCTCCAGCGCCAGCTGCCGCGCGCGTGCATAGAAGGTGCGGTGGCCACGGATCCGCGCCGAACGCATCAGCGCCAGCGTGGTATCCGTGGCCGGGTTCAGCCCTTCCAACGGGTCCATCAGGAAGAGGAGATCCACGCGGTCTGGCTAGGCGTTGAGCCCGGTGGACCCGATGTCCGCGCCGATCGCACGCTCGGCCGGGCGGACGTTCTCGATGATCGCGCGGCTGAACAGGTCCAGATCGCCCGGGTGCCGGCTGGTGATCCAGTTGCGGTCGATCACCACCGGCTCGTCCTTCACGTTCGCGCCGGCCAGCTCGAGGTCGTCCTGAACGGTCCGCCACGCCGTGAGCGTGCGTCCCTTCACGAGGTTCGCGCTCAGGAGCAGCTGCGGCCCGTGGCACACCGCGGCGATCCACTTCCCGCTCTCGTCGAACGCCTTCACGAACTCCACGAAGCGCTCGTCGGCGCGCAGGTGATCCGGCGAATACCCGCCGGGGATGAAGAGCAGATCGAAGTCGTTGGGATCGACGTCGTCGATCGACACGTCCGCCTTCACCTACTCCTGCCCCTTCTTGCCGGAAATCTCCTGGCCGGCCTGCGCGCCGATGATGGTGATGGAATAGCCCTCCTTCTTCAGCGCGTCATAGGGCTTGCGGAACTCCGAGTCCTCGAAGTCGTCCCCCAGGATGCACGCCACCTTCAGTCCGTCCGCCATGTTCGCCTCCCCATCGATGAGCTCCCAGGGAAGGTAGGGCTGGCAGAGCCGCGGTTCAAACGGAGGCCGGATACGCGCTCACTGGGCGTATTCGATCTTGTCGTCCTTGTCCGCCTCGCTGAGCACCGGGTCGGGGAGCGTGTCCAAGGTGGCGTGGAGGATCCGATAGGACGCCACGACGAACGGCGTCACCGATGGCCCGAACTCGTCGGTGTAGTCGGCGATGGTCTGGGTGAGCTGGTCGTCCCGCGTGTCCCAGGAGCCGCCGGCGGTCGCAGTCCACACCTCGGCGAGATCCACGCAACGGAACAGATGGCCCTCCAGCTGCGCCTCGACGCCTTCGCCCTGCTTGTGCACCTCCGGCTTCAGCCAGAGCACGCCCTCGATTCCGTCGGTGCACAGCGCTTTGCAGTCGACGGGCTGCCCGGCGGGCAGGTGCAGCTTGTCCTTGATGATGAAGGACCGCCTGAGATCGACCCGGCGGGCGGCGAGAGCGCTCCACATCGCGCCGACCTGCGGATCGCCGGCCGGATCCGGCTGGGTCACAATCACCAGGCGCTTCACCCGATCGCGGTCCACCTTCTCCCAGTCGTCCGATACCCGCGCGGACTTCACCACCGCGCACGCAGAGGAGAGCGCCAGGACGCAGACGACGGGGATTGCACGAGCCATCGAAGAAGAGTTCATGGCGGCGGACCCTACCTGACCGCGCGCCGGACGGAGGCACGAAGCGGGGCCCGGCCCTCCGCCCGGGCAGCGACATCCGAACCGGGCAACGGGCCGCATCATGCGCACCGTCTCCTACGGGAGGAGCACCGTGAAGCTGCCCGGCAAAGGCTATCCGTGGAAGCAGTTCGCCCTGGATCTGAAGAGCGCGTACAAGGCGGACCACATCAATGACGCCGCCGCGGCGTTGACCTACTACGGCGTGCTCGCGCTGTTCCCGTTCCTGCTCTTCCTCGTCTCCCTGGCGACCCTGGTCATCGACCCGTCGCAGGCCGAGCGGATGGTGCAGCAGGCCTCGCAGGTGCTGCCCGAACAGGCGGGGGAGATTATCTCCGAACGGGTCCACTCGCTGATGGCCAACCGGAGCGTCGGGCTGCTCTCCGTCGGCGCGCTCGGCGCCCTGTGGGCGGCCTCCAGCGGCGTGGCGGCCCTCATCCGCGCGCTCAACACGACGTACGACGTCGAGGAGAGCCGGCCTTTCTGGAAGGTCCGCGGGCTGGCGTTGCTGTTCACGATCGGCGGCGGTCTGCTCGCGGTGCTCGCCGCCCTGACGATGGTCGCGCTCCCGGCGCTGGCGAACCGGATCGGCGGACCGGTGGCGACGGCGATCCTCCTTCTGCGCTTCCCGGTCGCGGCGGCGTTGATGATGGCGGTGTGGGCGGTCGCCTACTACGCGCTCCCCGACGTGGAGCAGCGGTTCCGGTTCATCAGCCCGGGGTCGGTGCTGGGCGTGGTGATCTGGCTCGTCGCCTCGGTGGGGTTCTCGATCTACGTCCGGAACTTCGGGAAGTACGACGCCACCTACGGTTCGCTCGGCGGCGTGATTGTCATGCTGCTGTGGATGTGGATCTCCGCGCAGGTGCTGCTGGTCGGTGCGGAGATCAACTCGATCATCGAACACGCATCGCCCGAAGGGAAGAACGAAGGCGAGCGGACGCTCGAGGGCGCACAGGCGCGGACGGCGGGCGGGTCCAGTTCAGACACGGCGAAGGACCCGGCACGCTCCCCGCGCCGCCGCGGCGAAAGGAGTCGGAACGTGGCGCGCGTGAGGCGGAAGCGAGCACCCTGACGAGGACGGTGCGCCGGTCGCGGAGGCCCCTTGCGGTTCGAAGCGGGAGGGCTCGAAGCGGAGTGCCGGCCCGCGTGGCGTTCGCGGCGTGGGGCGCGCTGGTCGGCTGGGCCTTCGTCCGGGCGCGCCGGGCGGCGTAGCCCTCAGAAGGTGCTGCCGACCTCGAGGAACGAGGGGAAGCTGCGCGACGAGGTGCCGCCCACCTGCGCCGAGGTGAACTGCGGGTTGAACGGGTGCAGGCCGACGAACAGGCCTTTCACGATCCGCACGCGCACGCCCCACTGAAGACGGACCTGCCACACGTTGCCGGTGCCGAAGCCGACGTCGAGCGCCAGGGGCAGCGTGACCCGCCTCGTGGCCTCCAGGTCGAAGTCCATCCCGCCGTGGAGGTAGACGATGAGGTACGGCAGGTAGCGCGGCGGTCCGGGCGCGAGCGGCACGCCGGGGAGGTTCGCCCCGAGCCCGAAGGGATCCGCCCACCAGCTGTTGGTGCCGATCCCGAATTCGGCGACCTCCCACGCGCGGATGCCCACGCCGAGCAGCAGGTTCGAGCTCCGTCCGGTGGTGAGCTCGCCGCCGAGGCTGGCCCACGCCATCGGCTGGAACTGCGCCTTGCGGAGCGCCGAGTCGGAGAACACCGGCGTCCCTCCCTCCGGGGAGAGCCGGGCGCTGCGCGCGCGACCGAGGACAGTGCTCCGGTGCACGTCGAGATCGCTCAGCGGCGCTTCATCGGGAGAGTCGCTGAGGTTCTCCGCGTGCGACACGTCCGTGGAGGCCTCGACGCTCAGATCCGCGACGCTGCCGCCGAGGACGCCGACCGCGAGCACGCCGGTCACCCACACCGGCGAGGAGACGATGGTGAACCACGTCATGAACCCGTCGACGTTCTTCACCTCGAGCGCGGTGATGTCGCCCCACGCCAGCCCATCCACGACGCGGATTCCGTCGCGTGTGGCCGCCTCCAGAGCGGCGCCGGGGAGCGAGACGCTGGAGGCGTCGTAGCCGGCGGTGAGCGACCACAGCTCGCCGTCAGCGACCGGGCCGCCCGCGCTGCGCCGCGCTTCGATGAAGCGACGAATCCAGTCGGGGATCGAAGAAGTGCCCGGGTGAAGGATGAGCGCGCCATCCGCAGTGCGTTCGATCGCCGCGCCCTGCGGCGAGGTGCCCTCGAGGAGCAGCGCGTGCTCGGGAGAGAGCCCGGTCACGGACGCCGCGCTCACCGTGGAGAACGGCACGGTCCACGTCGTCAGCGAGAGGCCCTCCGGGTGCGCGCGCAGGTTCCGCGCCCCGAACCACTTGCTCAGGCTGCCGTCGGCCCGGCGCACGCGGACGAGCGACGACGGCCTCAGGCGCGTGTCCGGCCCGTCCGCGCCCGGGAGGACGATGGCTTCGTCGGTCTGCTCGCGCAGGACCGTGAGCGCGTCGCCGCGGACCGTGCGCGTGGTGTAGCAGCCGGAGCACAGAGCCAGCGCGGTGAACGCAGCCGCGAATGCCGTCGCCGGGCCCGGAACGGTCCATCGCCGGATGAATGGAGCAGGGCGTGTCGTCGCGTTCGCCGATTCCGGAAGGGTCGGCGGGCGAGTCTGAGCTGCAGCACGTGCTGTCGTGTCCGACGAATCCGGACCCATCAGCGGGCGAATGAGAGCCGTCACCGGGCGAAGGAAAGGCGCGGCTGCGGCACCCGGCGGGATCGGAACGGACAGCGGGCCAAAGAGTGGAGCAGGGCGAGTCACGGCGCCCGCGGATTCGGAAACGGCTCGCTGACCGGTGGGGGACGCAGCAGGAGGCGTCGTCGAGCCCGGTGACGTCGGAACAGTCCGCCGGCAGGTGAGTGGCGCAGGACGCATCGTGGTGCCTGCCGATTCGGGAGCGTTCAGCCGGCGAGCGGGAGCCGAATGTCGCATCGTCTTCGCAGCCGAGAACGGAACGGTCAGTGCATCGGTGAGAGCCGCAACAAGTGTTGCCCTGCCCGGCGAGGTCGGAACCGTCAGCGGGCGCGTGAAAGGCGCAGTTTCGGCTGCGCCCGGCGAGGTCGGAACCGTCAGGCGCGTGAAAGGCGCAGTTGCGGCTGTGCCCGGCGAGGTCGGAACCGTCAGCAGGCGCGTGAAAGGCGCAGTTGCGGCTGTGCCCGGTGAGGTCGTAACCGTCAGCAGGCGCGTGAAAGGCGCAGTTGCAGCTGTGCCCGGTGAGGTCG
>JADGHL010000140.1 GCA_019686135.1 Myxococcaceae bacterium
GGCAGGCAGGGGGCTGCGACGTCGGGAGGCGGCTACTTCGTGATCACCCCGCAGGCGATCCGGTCGCCGGCGTTGCCGGTCGGATCGCTCGAGTAGTCGTCCGCCTTCGCGTGGATGATGAACGCGGAGCCGTCCGCATCGAACACCGACGTCTTGCCGCTCGTGAGCGTGATCGCCGAGGTGAACACCTCGGTCTGAAGCTCGCCGGACTTCGGGATGTGCAGGTTGGGCAGGTCACCTCCGTGCGATCCCTTCGGGTTGGCGATCCCGTGCTGGTGGGCGCCTGGGTTGAAGTGCCCGCCGGCGGAGGTGAACGGCGGCTCGCACTTGCCGGTCTGGTGGATGTGGATGGCGTGCTCGCCCTCGGGCAGGTCGTGGACCCGGATGGCGATGATCACCCCGTTCTTCGTCTGACGGAGCTTCACCTCGCCCACCGGCTTGCCCTGGGCGTCCTTGAGCTCGGCGGTGGCGGTCTCCGGCTCCTTCTGGGCTTCGGTCGTTCCGGCGGCGAACGCCGTGCCGCCGAAGAGGAGGACTGCACAGCTCAACGAGAGGATCGTTTTCATGGGCCGAAGTTAACGGCGTCGCGGCGGGCGGAAAAGAGAAGGTGCGGAAGTTTGCGACGACATAACTTTGACGGGTGCCTCCGCCGCTTCGTGCCCTTCCAGTGCTCGCGTTCGTCGCGCTCGGGCTCCTCCCCGCGCCCTCGCGCGCGGCGTCGCGCATCTCTCAGGGCGATGGGGACGGCGACCGGTGGTTCGGCCGCGACAAGGCGCTGCACTTTGGCGCCAGCGCCGCTCTGGCAGCGGCGGGTTACGGTGCCGCGGTGCTCGCGTTCGAAGATCGTTCAGCGCGGCTGTTCACCGGGGCGGGGCTCGCGCTCACGCTGGGGATCGCCAAGGAGCTGGACGATCTGTCCGGCCATGGCACGCCGTCGTGGAAGGACCTGACCTGGGATGCGATCGGCGCGGCCACCGGGCTCGCGGTCGCGTACGTGGTGGATCGGTTCGTCCTCTCGCCGCTGACCGCGTCGCCCTCCGCGAACGCGAAGCAGTCTATGCGCACCGGTGCCCATCCGGCCGGGCTGGGTGTGCTGTTCGTGTTCTGAGCTTCCGCCCGGCGGGCTACGGCAGCGCCGGTCGCGACGCCGGCTCGACGGCGCCCGCGCGCTCCAGCTCCGGACCCAGCCGCCCGACCAGCATCAGCCCCGCCATCCGGAAGTCGGAGATGAACGACCAGCCCGGGTACTTGAAGGTCGCCGGCCGGTTCTTCTCGATCACGAAGTGGGAGAACCACGCGAACGCGTAAGCGCTCACCACCGCGGCGGGGACGAGCCACACGTTGCGCGTCACCGCAGCCACCACCGCGAGCACGAGCCCGAGGCTGGTGCCGAAGAAATGGAACCAGCGCGTCGCCGGCTTCCGGTGCTCGCGCAGATAGAAGGGCCAGAACTCCGCGTACGTCTGGATCCGGTCCGCCATGGGTCGTCCTCCTCTGCGGGTCCTATATAACCCTTCCCGCAGATGGCTGCGCTCATCAGCCTGTTGACCGACTTCGGGCTGTCCGACACCTACGTGGGGCAGGTGAAGGGCGCGATCGCCGCGGTGGCGCCCGGGGTGACGGTGGTGGATCTCACGCATGACGTCCCGGCGCAGGACGTGCGCACGGGCGCCTTTCTGCTGATGACCTCCGTCGAGGTGTTCCCTGCGGGCACGGTGCACCTCGCGGTGGTCGATCCCGGCGTGGGCTCGTTGCGCCGGGCGATCGCCGCGAAGGCGGCACGTGGCGACGTATTCGTCGGACCGGACAACAGCCTGCTCGTGCCGGCGCTGGCGAAGCTGGGTGGGATGGTCGAGGCGGTGGACATCTCCGCGGACAGGAACTGGGGACCGCTCCGGTCCACCACCTTCCACGGACGCGACTTGTTCGCGCCGGTGGCGGCGCGGATCGCCACCGGCGCGGCGCTGGCCGAGCTCGGGCCCCATCTGGAGGCGCTGGATACGTCGTGGGCGCTCCCCGAACCTGCGGTGGAGGGGGACCGGATCTGCGGAGAGATCCTCCACGTCGACACCTACGGGAACCTCGTCACCAACATCCCCCACACCCTCCTGCCGGCGCGGTTCAGCGTGACGGTGGGCGAGGCGCAGATCCCCGACGCGCCGCAGTCGCACTACGCCTCCGTCCGCCCCGGTGAGCTGCTGGCGGTCACCGGGAGCGCGGGCTACCTGGAGATCTCCGCGCGCGAGGCGAGCGCGTCGCTGCTCACCCAGTCCCGGCGCGGCGATCCGGTGATCGTTCAGCGGACGGCCTGAGCGCCAGGTTCCGGAGCCACGGCGCGAGGGGCCCGTTAGTGTGTGCCCGTGCTTCCATCATCGTCCTTCTCTCCCGGCGTGGTGCCGCCCCGGCCCGTGGGTCCCACGTCCATCGTGTTCCTCGCGCGCGGGCTCGAGCTCGTGCTGGCGCGTGATGCTTTTGGCGCGCTGAGGGTGCCGGCTGCGTCCGAGGTGCTGCCGTTCGCCGACGGCGTCCACTTCCTCGGGATGCTGGGGGACACCGACACCTGGGCCGCGCCGCTGGCCGAGGGGGCGGCGCTCCCTTCGGGCCTGGAGCTGGTGAGCGCCCGCGCGCTCTTCGACCTCGTGGACATGTCGCTCTTCCAGGTCGGCGGGCGAGCGATCGCCATCGCCGAGTGGGATCGCAGCCACCGCTATTGCGGCCGCTGCGCGCATCCGACCGAGCTGTCGAAGACCGAGCGCGTGCGCACGTGCCCGCGGTGCCGCGTGCCGTTCTACCCGCGGGTGCCACCCGCGGTGATCGTCCTCATCGAACGGCCGGGCGAGGTGCTGCTGGCCCGCAACGCGTCCTTCCCGCGGCCGTGGTTCAGCACGCTCGCCGGCTTCGTGGAGCCGGGCGAGTCGCTCGAAGAGACGGTGGCCCGGGAGGTGCGCGAGGAGGTGGGCCTGGAGGTGAAGGACCTCCGCTACTTCGGCAGTCAGCCGTGGCCGTTCGGGCGGTCGTTGATGGTGGGCTTCAACGCGACGTACGCGGGCGGGGAGATCGTCGTGGACCCGAAGGAGATCGCCGAGGCGCGGTGGTTCACGAAGGACGCTCTGCCGCAGGTGCCGCCGAAGCCGTCGATCGCCCGGGCGTTGATCGACGACTGGCTGGACCGCCAGAAGGCTTGACGCGCCGCGTCTGCGTGCCTACTGGCCCATGGTCATGACCTCCTTCCCATCTCCGTCCGAGCCGGTCCGCATCGAAGGCAAGCCGCGCGTGCTGTTGCTGGAGAACATCCACGAATCCGCGGAGCGGCTGTTCGAGAGCGAGGGCTTCGCGGTCGAGCGGCAGAAGGGCGCGCTCAAGCCGGACGAACTCCGGGAGCGCCTGAAGGGGGTCCACCTGCTGGGAATCCGCAGCAAGACCACCGTGCTCGAAGAGACGATCCGCGAGGCGGAGAGCCTGCTCGCCATCGGCTGCTTCTGCATCGGGACCAACCAGGTGGACCTCGTGACCGCCAACGCCTATGGCATCCCGGTCTTCAACGCACCGTTCTCGAACACCCGCAGCGTGGCGGAGCTGATCATCGGCGAGATCGTCATGCTCTCTCGTCAGCTCGCGGACCGCGTGCGCGAGATGCACAACGGGATCTGGCGGAAGGTGGCGGCGGGCAGCCACGAGGTCCGCGGGAAGACGCTGGGCATCGTCGGCTACGGGCACATCGGCTCGCAGGTGGGCGTGCTGGCCGAACAGATGGGGATGCGGGTCATCTACTTCGACATCGCCACCCGGCTGCCGCTGGGGAACGTGCGCTCGGTGCCGACGCTGGACGAGCTTCTGGAGCAGTCCGACTTCGTCACCCTCCACGTCCCGGCCACGCCGCAGACGCAGTGGATGATCGGCCGGGAGCAGCTGCGGCGGATGAAGAAGGGCGCCGCGCTGCTCAACGCCAGCCGCGGAACGGTCGTGGACATCGACGCGCTCGCCGAGGCGCTCGGGTCCGGCCACCTCTCGGGCGCGGCGGTGGACGTCTTCCCCGAGGAGCCGGAGGCCAACACCGACGACTTCCAGTCGAAGCTCCGGGGGCTGTCGAACGTGATCCTCACCCCGCACATCGGCGGGTCGACGGAGGAGGCGCAGGAGTCGATTGGCCGAGAAGTGGCGACCAGCCTCACCCGCTACATGAAGCTGGGCGCGACCACTGGCGCGGTGAACTTCCCGCAGGTGGAGCTGGCGCCAATCCCGGGCACGCACCGGATCCTCAACGTGCACCGCAACGTCCCCGGCGTGCTCCGCGACGTGAACCGGATCGTCTCCGACCTCGAGGCCAACATCCACGCGCAGGTGCTCTCCACCGACGCGGCGATCGGCTACCTCATCATGGACCTCGACCAGGACGTCTCCACGCGGGTGGCCAAGGAGATCGCCGCGCTCTCCACCGACATCAAGACGCGCGTGGTGAGCTGACCTTTGGCGTCCGCTACAGGTCGAAGATCTTCCCCGGGTTCAGGATGTTGTTCGGGTCCAGGGCGCGCTTGAGCGTCCGCATCATCGCCAGCTCGGCGGGGCTCCGGGACCAGGAGAGCGCGTCCTTCTTCAGCAGGCCGATCCCATGTTCGGCGGAGACGCTGCCGTGGTGCTTTTGCACCAGCTCGAAGAGCGCCGCGTCCGCGGCGTGGGTGTGCTGAAGGAACTCCTCCTTCGACATCCCGTCGGGCTTCATCACATTCACGTGCAGGTTGCCGTCGCCGATGTGGCCGAACAGGCAGATCTCCCAGCCCGGGTAGCGCGCCGCGAACACCGCGTCCAGCTCGGCGCAGAACGCCTCCAGCGCGGCGATCGGGAGCGCGATGTCGTTCTTGTGCGGAAGACCCGTCGCCGAGAGGCTCTCGCTGATCGCCTCACGCAGCGCCCACAGCTCCTGCGCCTGCTGGAGGCTCTGCGCCAGCGTGCCGTCGGTGACCAGACCGCGCTCGAACAGGGTGCCCAGCCACGCCTCCATCGTTTCCGGATCGCCGCCCTCCGTCTCAATCAGCACGTAGCACCCGGACGGCGCGTCGAAGGGGGAGCGCAGTCCCCGGTGTCGCTGCACACGCAGAAGGCAGCGATCGGTGAAGAACTCGTACGCGCTCAGGGTGATGGGCGCGCGCCGGGCCTCGCGGAAGAGCCGCAGCACCGCGGCGATGTCCGGCACCGCGAAGAGGAAGACGTCCAGCTTCTTCGGGATGCGGGTCAGCTTGAGCGTGGCCTCGGTGATGACCCCGAGCGTGCCCTCGCTGCCGATGAACAACTGCCGCAGATCCGGGCCGGTGTTGTTCTTTTCCAGCGCGCCGTTGAGCTCGAGCACCTCGCCCTGCGCGGTGACCACCTGTAGCCCCAGCACCCAGCTCCGGGTGGGCCCGTAGCGGATCACCTTCACGCCGCCGGCGTTGGTGGAGATGTTCCCGCCGATCTGCGAGGAGCCCCTCGACGCGAAGTCCACCGGCCAGGTGAGCCCGTGCGCCGCGCAGTGCTGGTGGACCGCCTCGGTGACCGCGCCCGCCTGGACCCGCACGGTGTTCCCAAGCAGATCGACTTCGCCGATGCGGTTCATCCGCCGAAGCGAGAGCACCACTTCGCCGCTCTTCGCCACGGCTCCGCCGGCCAGCCCGGTGCGCCCGCCCGAGGGGACCACCGGCACCCGGTGCTGGTTGCACAGGGCGAGGAACCGCGCCACCTCGTCGGTCGACCGCGGCAGCACCACGGCGGACGGCGCCGGCGCGTAGACCCTCGTCCAGTCCCGCCCCAGCTCCTGCAGTTCGTCCGGGTCGCGCGTGCAGAAGTCCGCCGGGAAGCTCTCGGACAGCGCGCGGAGGAAGGCGTCAGGGAGCGTGCTCATGGGCCGCGGCCATCCTGCTTCGTCTCCGTCCGCGCGCCAACGTCATCGCCCTGGATCGAGCGCGGGATCGAACGGCGCGTCGGTGAACGCTTCGGTGCCCGGCGGAATGTCTGCGCCGGCGTCGTCCAGCTGGACCAGCAGCGGAATCGACGTCGCGGTATCCCCGAAGGCCGCCAGGCCGCGGACGGTGCCCGCGATGCGCGAGTCGTCCGGACGCCGCAGGATGATCGACTGGCCGACGCGGAGGATCGGCGTGCGCCTTGGGATGCCCGGGGACAGGACGATCCCCCGGCCTTCCAGGCGCATCGCGCCGCTGACGGTGAAGAGGAAGCGCTCGCCCCGGCCGGCGCCCACCTCGCGCGCGAAGAAGCCGGCCAGCCGCTCCACCAGAAGCATCAGCGGATGTTCGGCGGCGCGCAGGCGAGGCAGATCGCGGGCGATCAGATCGTCCACCGAGCGTCCGGCGCGGCGAAGATCCTCCGGCGCGGCGCGCGCCCACGCTTCGAGCATGGCGGGCGTCACCTCTGGGTGGAACTGGAAGCCGTAGGAGTTGCCGATCCGGAAGGCCTCCTCCGGGTAACGCGCGGTGGACGCCAGCCGCACCGAGCCGTGCACCGGATCGAACGTGTCGCCGTGCCAGTGCACGACGTCGAAGCGCTGGTCCACCGACGCGAACATCGGATCGGCGAGCGCCTCGGGCGTGAGCGTCACCGGCAACACGCCGATGACCATCCCCGCTTTGCCCGGGTACACCTTCGCGCCCGCCGCCGCTGCGAGCAGCTGCGCGCCGAGGCAGATCCCCAGGTTCGGGCGCCGCAGCTTCAGCCTGCGCTCGAGCACCTGCAGCTCGTCGGTCAGGTACGGGTGCCGGTCCGCTTCGTACACGCCCATCGGCCCGCCCATCACCACCACGAGCGCGGCGTCCTCGTCGCCGGAGCGGACCTCCCGGAGCCGGATGTCGAGGGTGAAGCCGGCGCGCCGGAGCGCGTCCTCCAGCGTGCCGGGACCTTCGAGCGCTTCGTGCGTGTAGACGATCGCGGTGGCCATGCCCCGGGGACCTTGTCCATTCACGCGGAGCGCCGCAAACGAAAACGCGGCGTTCGTCTCCCACCTGGGACCTGCGGGATGTGGTACGCCGGTGCGGCTGAACT
Source organism: Myxococcaceae bacterium (assembly GCA_019686135.1). Taxonomy (GTDB): domain Bacteria; phylum Myxococcota; class Myxococcia; order Myxococcales; family Myxococcaceae; genus JADGHL01. The sequence continues at coordinate 7,027 of JADGHL010000140.1, forward strand.
GCGGAGGGGACCTGGGCACGTGGCGCGCGACGACTCGGTGAAGGAGCTGGTCGACCGGCTGGAGATCCCATTCAACGCGTGGGGGGTGGACCCGTTCGGCGTCTCCAAACGCCACCTGGTGATCGGGTTCCGGATCCTCGCGGCGCTGTATCGCCACTACTTCCGGGTGCAGTGCTACGGCATCGAGCACGTGCCCCGGCGGGGGCGGGTGATGCTGGTGGGCAACCACTCCGGCGGCATCGCGCTCGACGGGGCGATGATCCTCGCCTCCACGCTGCTGGAGATGGACCCTCCTCGGCTGGCGCAGGGGATGGTGGAGAAGTTCATGGCCCGGTTGCCCATCTCCGCGCCGTGGAGCGCGAAGATCGGTCAGGTGGTCGGGCTGCCGGAGCATGCGCAGCGTCTGCTCGAAGCGGACCGGATGTTGATGGTGTTCCCCGAAGGTGCGCGCGGCACCGCCAAGCTCTACAAGGAGCGCTACTCGCTGGTGGACTTCGGCACCGGCTTCATGCGCCTCGCGTTGCAGACGCGCACGCCGATCGTCCCGGTGGCCGCGGTGGGCACCTCGGACGCCATCCCCACCGTGTTCAACCTCGAAGGGCCCATCGCCCATCTGCTCCAGGTGCCGTACCTCCCGGTGACGCCGTGGGGCCTGCCGCTGCCGCTGCCGGCGAAGATCACCCTCCACTACGGTGAGCCGATGTACTTCGAAGGCAACGGACGGGAAGAGGACGACGTGGTGCACCGCTATGTCGACGAGGTGAAGAAGCGGATCGCCGCGTTGATCGACGAGGGTCGCGCGCTCCGGGGAGGTCGCCGATGAAGATCCTCATCCCCGGCGTGGCGGGCGGAATCGCGCGCAAGGTGGCGCGCCGGCTGGCGGACCAGGGCCACGAGGTGATCGGCATCGACGCGCGGCCCTGGCCGTCGCCGCCGAAGACCGTGGAGGTGCACCGGGTGGACGTCCGCAAGCGCGCCGCGGAGGACATCTTCCGCCGGCGCCGCCCGGATGTGGTGATCCACATGGCCACGGTCAGCGCGCTCGCGGCCTTTGGCGAGGAACGGCACCGGATCAATCTCGGCAGCACGCAGGCGGTGTTCGAGCACTCGCAGCAGTACGGCGTGAAGCAGGTGGTCTTCGTCGGCCGCCACACCTTCTACGGTGCGGCGCCCGATGCACCGCTGTACCACACCGAGGGCGAGCCCCCGCGCGCGCTCGAGGCCTACCCCGAGCTGGCCGACCTCGTCGCCGCAGATCTCTTTGCCGCCACCGCGCTGTGGCGATTCCCGAAGATGCGGACCGCCATCCTCCGCGTCTGCTACACGCTCGGCGCGCCCGGGAGCGGCACGCTGGTGTCGTTTCTACGCGGCAAGCGCGTGCCCACGGTGCTCGGGTACGATCCGCTCTTCCACTTCATGCACGAAGACGACGTGGTGCAGGCCATCCTGCTCACCGTGGAGAAGCGGCTCAACGGCGTCTTCAACGTCGCTGGTCCCCAGCCGGTGCCCTTGAGCGACATCATCCGTCACACCGGGCGGACGCCGGTGCCGCTGCCGGAAATCGTCCTCCGCCAGCTGCTCGGACGCTTCGGATTCCCCAGACTGCCCCCCGGCGCGCTGACGCACCTCAAGTACCCCATCGTGATCGACGCCAGCGCCTTTCAGCGCGAGACCGGCTTCACGTGGGAGCACGACGAGATCCAAACGCTCGAAATCTTCCGGGACGCGGCGCCGGTGCGGTGAGCGATAGAGCCGCGCGCATCAGAAGCGGAAGGCGACGAGCGGGACGGTGAGCACGGTCCGCCCGGGCGAAGCGATGGGATCGGACCTCCGGGGGCGGGAATCTGCAGGCGGCTGGCGGTTGATCGCGCCGGCCCAGTGGATGCCAAAGGACGCGCCCATCGGAACGCCCACGTAGCGGAGCACGGCGGCCACCACCAGGCTGACCAGCCCGGCGATGGTGATGCCGATCTCGGTGTTCGGCGAAAACACTCCGCCCGGCGACGCCACCAGGGCGAACGCCACGAATTCGACGGCGAAGTACATCGCGACGCCGGCGACGATGCCGATCGCCTGGGCCGCGTACGCGCCCAGCGCCGCACCCAGTAGGCCGTTGTTGCCCTCCTTCTCCGCCATCCCATAGGCGCCGATCGCCGCGACCAGCGGCGCCGTCACCAGGTCGATCAAAAGGATCAGCCCTCCCCCGACGAGGGTGACGACCACCGCCTCGGTGGAGCCGCTGCTGAAGATCGACGTTGCGGCCCACGCAATCCCTGCGCCGGTCAGCACGCAGACCGCGTCGGTTGCGAACAGCAGCGCTCCCCCCATGGCGACCTCCTTGCCCACCCAGCTTCCCGCGTGCGGATCCACCTTGAGGTCGAGCAGCACGCCGTCGTTAGGGGTGGTGGTGGCCGGGCCCTGATCGATCAGGTTCATCGATCGGGGCGCCTCCGCGCGGAAAGGAGCGGCGAACGCGGATCCACAGATGAGCGGGCAAAGGAAGAGGACGATCCACCGGCGCATGAAGTCACTCGAGGTGGCGCAGCTGTTGCGAGCATAGCCCGGCGTCCCCCGCGGGTCCGGATTCCCCGACGCCGCGCGCACCGATGTGCGATGTTCCGCCACCTTGATGTTCCGCCTCCCCGAACGGGCGCTGTGGCCCCGCATCGCCGCGGTGTTCGCGTTCCGCTTCCTCTGCTTCATGGCGATGGTGTGGCTCACGCTTCTGGCCGAGTCGCGCCCCGCGCCGCACCTGCCCGACGCGGTGATCGACCACGTGCCGTACATGGCGTGGGTCGACCGCTACAACTTCGTGCTCTGGGTGCTGGCGTATCTGCCGGTGGCGTTCGCGCTGCTGCTCGCGGACGCGGCGCGCTTCTGCCGGTACATGGTCACCTCCGGGCTGGTCAGCGTGCTTCGGGGAGTGTGCATCCTCGCCACCGGGCTGGGGCCTGTGCGCGGCGCGGACGTCAACGCAGGGATGGACGCGGCCACGCGGTGGCGCGCTTTCTGGGAGATCGTCTCCCCGGTGGGCGCGCTGGTGCGAGACGCGCCGCACGTCTACCTCACCAAGGACCTCTTCTTCTCCGGCCACACCGCCACCACCGCCATCCTGCTTCTGTACGTGTGGCGCTTCCCGCATTTCCGGTGGTGGATGCTCGCGGGACACGTGCTGGTGGTGGCGTCGATCTTCCTCTCCCACCTGCACTACACGATCGACGTGATCGGCGGCTGGGCGATCGCCTTCTGCATCTTCGTGCTCAGGGAGGCCGATGTCCGCGCGCTGCTCCGCGGCTGAACGCCGGGCGCCCAAGCCCGGATTTCCGCCGCGGCCGCCGCGCTGGCAAAGTGATGTCATTCGCGGGGGGTGAGTCGGCGCGTAAGAGCTTCCATGAAGAGAGGGGTTCTGCTCGTCGACGAGTCGCTCACGGTCCGGACGCAGGGGAGGCTCGTGCACGGTCCGGCCCGGGACTTTCTCGACGCCGCGGATGGCCGGGCCGCGCTCCGGTGCTGCTGGAGCTCGCCGGCATGAGCGGACCGGACCTCCAGCGTCTGGCGGAGCGCATCGGCTATCGCTGGAGCGAACAGAGCCGGCTGTGGATATCCCGCGCGCTGGAACGCGTGTGCGCCACCTGCCGCCTGAGCCCGAATGCTGCCTCCGAACAGGTGCTCTCGCGCGCCGGCCGCGTGGCGCGCGTTCACCCCCGCGGTGGCCATCCACGAGACCTGCTTCTTCCGGCACTCGGAACTTCGCGCTGCTGGAGCGGTTCGCCGCCGATCGCGCGATGCGCGCAGCGCCCGTGGAGAACGCCTGGAGCGTGGGGTGCTCCACGGGAGAGGAGGCCTGGTCGCTGGCGGTCTCGCTCTGGCCGCACGCCCCGAAGCTGCGCTTCGCCGGGAGCGATCTGTCCGAGGACGCCCTGATGATCGCCCACCGCGGCCGCTATCCGGCGCGCTCCTTCCGCGACCTCACGCTGAAGTCGCGCGCGGGTCTGTTGCTCGTCGCGGACGGGGTGGAGGTGGCCGAGCGGATCCGCGCGCGCAGTGTTCGGAGCGCTCAACCTCGCCACCGATCCGGTGCGGCCACCTGCGGGCATGGACGCGGCGCCGGAGGTGATCTCTTGCCGCAACGTGCTCGTCTACCTGGGGCCGGACGTGGCCACGAAAGTGGTGGCGGCGCTGGCCGAGTGTCTAGCGGTGGGCGGGTTGTTGATCCTCGGCGCGGTGGAGGTGCCGGCCAGGATGCCTGCGGTGCTGGAGCCGTTCGAACCCACGGTGCCCGGCGCCTTCCACAAAAGGCCATCGGCCCATCGCGCCAGGCGCCTCGCCGCCCGGCCGGGTGCCGGGTAGCCATTCCAGCGAACATCGTCTCCGCCGCCAGCCCGGGCCGGACAATTGTCGCCTGCTGCCCCACCTTTCTTCGGGAGGTGGAGGTGATGGCGAAGGCGAACGGGAAGGGGCGGCGCGCCGGGCGGACGAAGACGACGGGAAGCATCCGCGTGCGCAGGTCCGGCGCCGCGCGGCAGGTGTCCATCCCCGAACGCGCGGACGTGCGTGCCCTCAGGGAGCAGATCGCCCAGGATGTCCACCGTGGCGAGGAGATCCGCCGTGCGATCGTGGAGCGCATCGACCGCGCGCTGGCGCTTTCGTCTGCGTCCGGGCGCCGGAGAAACGCGCGAGCGCGCCGCCAGTGATGCCGCGGCCGGGTGGCGGTGGGGGAGCGGTTCGGGGACAATCGCCGCCCGGTTCGTTCCGGTCCGAGGCGCGCATGGGATTCCGGCTCGAGTTCGCGGACAAGTACCGCCTCTGGTCCGAGCTCCTCCGCGGCAACACCGAGCGTGTCTTCGTGGCGTCCGAGACGCCGGCGCCGCTGGGCGCGCGCGTGCCGGTGGAGCTGGCGCTGAAGGGGACTCCGGTCCGGGTGGTGCTGGCTGCCGTGGTCGTAGGCGTGCGGCGTCCCGGCGGACTTTTCTCCGGCGGGCTCTTCCTCCGCTTCCCCGACGAGGAGATCGAGAAGTGCCGCCGCTTCCTCGGGCTCAGTCCCCCGGGCGCGTACGACAAGGGCCGCAAGCACCCGCGCGTGCGCTGCGCGCTGGAGCTGGAGCTCGCCAGCCACGGAGGAGGCCGCTACGAGGTGCGGAACCTCTCCGAGTCTGGCCTTCTGTGCACCGCGCCGGAGGATCTCTCCGAGGGCGAACAGGTGAGGTTCCTGCTGACGCTCGACGACGGGCAGCGCGTGCCACTGGAGGCGGAGGTCTCCTGGCGGCGCGAGGCGGACCGGCTGGCCGGGCTTCACTTCGTGGACGCGCCCGTGGAGTCCCGCCGGTTGCTCGGCCTGTGCATCGAACGGCTGCAACGGTCCGCGCCGACGGAACCGCAGCGGCGGCCGACGCTCGTCATTGCCGAGGACGATCCGAACATCCTCATCTTCCTTGCCACCGCGTTGAGCCGCCACGGGTACGACGTGCAGGGCGCGCGGCGGGGGGACGAGGCGCTGACGCTCATCCGCGAGCTGTCGCCGGAGCTGGTGGTGCTGGACATCCTGGTCCCCGGCATCGACGGCGTGGACATCTGCAAGCTGATGCGCGCGGACGTGGAGCTGTGCGACATCCCGGTGGTGTTCGTCTCCGCGCTGGACGAGCGGCGGCTCCACCAGATGGCGTACGAGGCGGGCGCCACTGACTATCTGTGCAAGCCGGTGAACCTGGCGGAGCTGCTGAATGTGATCGGCCGGTACCTGCGGCGCGAGGCGCCTTTGCGCTGACGGCCCATCAGGCGGAGGCGCGCTGCGTGCCGGGCAATCCGGGGAGGTGGAGGAGTCGGGATCGAAGCTCCGTCGCTCCGGGAGGGAGGGCATGGGAGGCGTCGAGTCAGCGGGACTCGCCCACGCTCCGCTCGGCGAACCGCGCCAGCGCGCGGTCGCACAGCTCCACGATCTCGAGGATCCCGAACGGCTTGGTGACGAAGGCGTGCACCCCCAGCACGCTCGCCTGATCGCGCGTCTCGGGGG
>JADGHL010000035.1 GCA_019686135.1 Myxococcaceae bacterium
GTGGTGGAGGCCACCGCCGGAGGCGTGGGCGCCACGGGAGGTTCTGCGACGTTCCGGTCGCCGCCGGGGACGGGCAGAGGGGCCGGGGTCGAAGGCGCCGTCGCCACTTTGGGCGGCAGCGGCCAAGAGAGCGTCTCGCCCGGACGGAGCATCCGCTCGCGGCCATCGGTGGCGCGGAAGCGGATGCTGCCTTCGTGCAGCGTGACCTGACCGCCGTGCGCGCCCTGCGAGATGGTGAAGCGGGTGCCGAGGATCTCGATCAGACCGTCGGAGACGAACACGCGGGCGGGGGGCTCACCGGCGTGGCGCTTGTCCACCGAGACCTCCACCGTGCCGGACATCACTCGGACGCCCTGCGGTTCCCGTTTCAGCGCCGCGCCCAGGTCGGCGATGACGTGGATCCGCGAGCGGGGATCCACCACCTGCACGGGGGCGGTGGCGATCACCGCGTCGCCCTGCGCGCGCAGCAACTCCCCGGCCGCGCCCTGTTCCGCGACGAAGCCGTTCACCGCCGCTGGGCCGCGCGCGGGGCGGGCGATGACGTAGACGACCAGCGCGACGGCCGCCACCGCCGTGGCCAGCCCCAGCGTCCAGGTCGGCAGCACGAACCGGCGGCGGCGCTCGAAGGCCGCCTCGACGCGCGCGCGGATCCGGCGTTCGGCATCCGGCGGCAGCGTGCGTGTCTCCCGCGCCCGTTCGGCCTCCTTCAACGCCTGCTGAAAGTTGCGCTCACTCACGGTTCACCTCCGCCTCCTCGCCGCCGACATCCCAGCCAGCGGCGCGCACCTTGTTCCACGCCCGGCTGAGCAGCTTGGAGACATAGCCTTCGCTCATGTGCAGCGCGCGGGCGATCTCCCGCTGCGGCAGCCCATCGAGCACCTTCATGCTGAGGACAATCCGCTCCTTCGGCGGCAGCGAGGCGATCAGCTTCTCCGCCTCCCGCGCGGTCTCGGACAGCTCCAGCCGGGTGTCCGCGCCGACCTCGTCCTCCGGTTCCCGGTCTTCGGAGACCATCTGCTCCAGAAAACCGAGCCACGACCGCTCCCGACGGAGCTTCGAGAGCGCGGCGTTGGTGGTGACGCGGTAGATCCACCCGCCCAGGTCCTCGTGGTCGGTGAGCACCGGCAGCTCCTGGAGCAGCTTCATGAAGACCTCCTGCGTGAGGTCCTCCGCCCAGGTCTCGCTGCCCCGCCCATAGCGGAGCCCCAGCCGGAAGACCTTGTGCCGATGCGCCCGGAAGCACGCTTCGAAGGTCGCCCGCTGATCGTCGGTGAGGGTCAAATCCAACGCGTAGGCGCTCGCGAACATCTGTAGAAAGACCACGCTCGCGGGCGGCGGATCTTTCCTGGCAGAAAGTCCAGACGTTCCGGGAGTCTACGGTGCGTTCGAGTCAGAAGGCTACCGCGGCCGCCAGGCTGGTCTCCAGGCGCGCGTCCCCGCGCTGGAAGAGGGGCTGTCCATCCAGCTGGTGGATCACCCTGGCGCCGTAGCCAGGTGTCAGGTCGAGGCCGATCCGGAACCAGCGGCCGAGCTTCCAGCGCACCGACATGGGCACCAGGCCCACGAAGTCGAGCACGGTGCCGCTCTTCGTGCCGGTGGCGGGGCGCTTGTACTCGAACGCGTGCGCCACCACCCCCGCCGCCAGACCCACGTCGACGTCGATCCACTTCGACCGCAACAGTCCGACCTTCGGACCCGCGGCGATCTGGAATTCATGAAGGTCGAGGTCGGGGCTGATGGGGCGGTCGTACGCGAGCAAAAGCGCCATGCCGGCCTTCTGCCGGGTCATCAGCGCGATGGACGCGCTCACCTGCGGATCCACGCCATAGCCCCGCCACAGAGCGCCCGCGCCCACCGAGAGATCGACGAACAGCGGCTCCGGCGGCGGCGCGGGGACCTCGATTTCCGGAGGAGGCGGCGGCTTGCGCAAGGGGCCGGGCGCGCGGGCCTTCTGCCGAGCGTGCTCCACCGCCTCCACGCGGCCGCGGCACAGATCGACGATCTTCTGGGCGATCTCCAGCTGGAGCTCGCGCGCGGTACCCGCGCCCAGGGTCACCTTCCCGCGCTCCTCCTCGCCCCCGCCCACCGCGGTGAGCGTCACCGCGCCATCCGCCTCCTCCAGCCGCACGCGCACGTCGGGTTCGGACCACGAGGCTGCGACCGCGAAGCCCTCTTCGATGAGCCGCAGCACCACGCGCGACTCCAGCGTCAGCGCGTCGATGCGTTCGCTCGTCTGCGGCGATAGCGCGCGCAGATCGACCGAGACGGTGATGGGCTCCGGGCGTGCCGGGGCCTCGGCGGCGTGCACCGGGAGGGTCGCGATCGCCGCGAACGCCAGCACGAGCGGCGCCTTCATGCCCACCGGCTCTACCATGCTCAGTGCGTGACGTGCCGCTTCGAGGAGCTCTCGTCGCGCTGCGCGCCCTGTGTGGAGCCAGGCAGGCGTTCGGACGGCGTCTCTTCCGGCGCGTTGCGGTGCAGCAGGCTGGCCACGACCGCGGCGCCGATGCACACGACGATGATGGCGATCGACAGCCACGAGGGGATGTGGACCCATCGGTCGCCAATCAGCTTGAGGCCCGCAAACGCCAGCACCGCGGAGAGCCCGAAGTGGAGGTACTCCAGATCGGCGATCGCCCGGGAGAGCACCATGAACAAGGAGCGCAGCCCGAGGATGGCGAACGCGTTGGAGCTGTAGATGATGAACTTCTCGCGACTGACCGAGAACGCCGCGGGCACGGAGTCCACCGCGAACATGATGTCGGTGAGCTCCAACCCCAGCACCGCCAACAACAGCGGGGTCGCCAGCCTGCGGCCGTCCTGGACGACGAAGAAGCGGTTACCGTGGACCTGCGGGGTGAGCGGCAGGTGCTTCGAGAGCCACCGCACCGCCTTGTTCTCCTCCTCCTTCTCCGGAGCCTCGAAGAAGACCTTGACCGCCGCGTAGAGGAGGATCGCGCCGAAGATCCACGCGACCCACTCCCAGCGTTCGATCGCCTCGGTCCCGAGAAAGATGAAGATCATCCGGAAGATCAGCGCGCCGAAGATGCCCCAGGAGAGCACCGTGCGCTGGCTGGACTGCGGGATCTTCAGCGACTGGAAGATGACGAGGAAGACGAAGAGGTTGTCGACCGAGAGGGACTCTTCGATTAGGTACGCGGCGACGTAGTTGGACGCCTTCTCCGCGCCCATGGTCGCGTAGACGAAGCCCGCGAACCCGAGCCCGATCGTCACCCACACCACCGCCCAGACCACCGAGCCCCGATGGGAGTCGCCACGCTCGCCGCGGTGAAGGAACAGATCGACCGCCAGGCCGGTGAAGAGCACACCGGCGAAGACCAGCCAGATCCACAGCGGCTCTCCGAACATGGCGTTCCCAACTTGCCCATCCGGGGGAAGATTCACAACGCCGTTGATGGGGGCGGGATCCCCGCGCGAAGGCGGCGATCAACTTTTCGCGCGTGCGCGACCGGAATTTGGACGGCCCCGGCGATCCGCGCGACAACGCGCAGCGCATGGCAGACATCATCGACCTCACGCTCGTCGCCGACGCCCGGAAGTACTTCGAGAAGCTGCTGCACACCCGTGGGATCGGCTACTTCCTCCGCAAGGAGGGCGGGCGGCCGTTCGAGATCGAACCCGCGAAGGTCGAGCTGGTGGTCCGCACCGCCGCCCGCGCGCGGCCTCCGCATCTGCCGAAGCCGCCCCGGCCGGCCGTCGAGTACTGCCGCAAGCAGATCCGCCGCGAGCTCATCCGCCGCGTGGTGGAGGAGATGCTGATGACCGGGCTGTAGCGCGGTTTTCCGGAATCGCGTCCCGCCCCCGTCCAGACCATGGCTTCGCCGCGCGAACGCGGCGAGAATCCCGTTTCACGGAGCGCAGATTGGGCCGGCGCTCCCCGACCGAACCGTGCCGCCGGTAAAGAAGAAGCTGGGCGAAATCCTGCTCGAGATGGGCGCCATCGACCCACTGCAGCTGCAGTCGGCGTTGGGGTACCACCAGCAATGGGGTGTGCCGCTCGGCCAGGCGGTCGTGGAGAAGAAGTTCTGCTCCCCGGACGACGTGTTGCGCGCGCTGTCGCTGCAGTCCGGCCACCCCGTGCTCCGCCTGGACGGGCTGCCGCTCGATCCGAGGCTGGCCAGCGTGGTCCCGGTGCGTACCGCGGAGAAGCTGCGCGCGGTCCCGCTGCGGCTGGAGGGCAAGCGCAAGGAAGTGCTGGTCGTCGCGGTCGCCGCGCCCGGCGGGCTGGAGACGCTGGATGCGCTGCAGGCCGTCTCCGGCAAGCAGCGGCTGGTCGTACACATCGCGCACGACGCGGAGATCGAGCGCGCCATCGGCAAGCTCTACTACGGCCGCGAACCCGAGAAGCCCGCGCCGCCGCCGGTGGTCCCGCTCTCGAAGGTGGGGATCCAGAACGAGGTCGAAATCGAGTTTTCGCCGGTCGATGAGGTGCCGGTGAAGCCTTCGCGTCCGGTGCTCCTGTTCGGCTGGCACGAGGCGTCGATGCGGGCGCTCAAGACGATGATCGAACGCGCCGGAATCCAGGCGTCGCCGATCAGCGAGGACGAGCTGTTGCAGCTGACCGCCGAGGACGTGCTGATCGCCTCCACCCTCGGCCTGCACACCGCGCTGCCCGCCGGCGTGCGGCCGTCGGCGAAGCTCATCATCTGCGGCGTCCGCGAGGACCTCGACGTCCAGGACGCTCGCGCTCTGGGCGCGAGGATCTACCTCCGGCCGCCGTTCTCCACGGAGCAGCTGGAGGGCGCGGTCCGCCGCTGCGTGGGCTGAAAGTGCTATTCCGCGTCCGCAGGACGCATCGCCCCGTCACTGGAGTAGCTCCGGTACTCCAGCTCGAACCGCCGTAGGTGGCGAAGGTCCGCCAGGCTGATTGCGTCCTCGGCGACGACATCCACGCCGTCCGTCTCGATGCCCGCAGTCCCCTTCAGCCCTCCTTCGAGACTCTCTGCCCACACTTCGACCGACTGGCGAATGGCATCGTTCAGCCACGCTTCGACCGGGATGACCACCTTGACGCTGAGCCGGTATGTCTCCCCGTGCGAGAGCTCAGCTTCGACCGGATCCAAGGCAAAAAGGATTTCACTGACGTGCTCGCTTACAACGGATGTTGAGCACATTCGATCCGGACGCCACCATTGTTCACCGGAGCACTCTCATCTCCGTGGCCCCACTGGTGCCCGCCTGGCCCTCTCGTGCCTTGGCCTGAAGCAACGAGGGCTGGGGCGCCAGGTAGTCCACCAACCCGGCGATCACCGCCTTCGAGAACGCGTCGACGGTGCGCTGTGACCGCGGGCGGCGAGAGCTTTGCGAGCGCGCTCGGCCACGCCGTGTCGGTGACCAGCGTACCCTCCGCATCGATGTCTTCGGACGGCCGCAGCGGCGGATCGACGACGCGCGGCGGATCGGTTTCGCCCAGCGGACCGGTGACCGCGTAGAGCGCGGCGCAGATGGAGGAGGTGACCGCGAAGGTGACGGCGTGGCGAATCAACCGCGGCTCCGGGGTGGGCGAGCGTGTCCTGCAGACGGCATGCCGCGTCCGTCAGGCCGCACCCCGGCGCGCGCGGGCCATCACCCTCCCGGCGGGTCCCGCACCTCGTCGGTGTCGAACTTCTGCCCGGCCACGTTGATCGACCACACCTCGATGCGGGCGGCGGCCTCACCGGTGGTGGCGTTGAAGTTCAGGTTCCCGCTCGTGCCGACGATGTCGATGTCCATGCCGTTCTGCAGCTGGCTCCGAGCGGAGATGAACTGGCCCGGCGACAGCTGCAGCTGCGGTCCGCTGGACAGATGGGTCAACCCCTCCGCGATGCGCGGGCCGCTGATCTCCCCCGAACCGTCCTGCGCCGCCCAGGCCGCGCCGAGCGCGGTGACGTATATCGCGTCGTAGCTGTTGGCGGTGAAGGAGTACTGGCTCGGGTTGACGCCGTACTTCGAGATGAAGTTGCCCTCGAACTGCGCGTAGGCGGGAGAGTTGGCCAGCGCGCCGGACGCGGGGGCGCTGCCGAGCGCGCCGTCGATCTCGTCGAGCTGGTTGACCGAGGAGAACAGCGCCGGGTCCTTGGCGCTGTCGGTAAAGAACCACCGGTGGCCGTCCGCCTTGACCAGGTGTTGCGTGGTCGCGGCGGCGTTGAGGATCCGCGCCGCGTCGTCCGGGAACGCCACCAGGATGGTCAGGTCCGGATCGAAGTCGTTGAGCTGGGAGATCACCGTGTCGATGGAGCCGCCGCGTTCATACGAGAGCGGCTTCACCGTCTTGGCCTGCTGGAGCGCGTCGATCAGCACGAACGACAGCCCGTTCCCATACGGGTCGTTGAGGTAGACGATGCCCACCTTGTTCACGCCGGTGAACCGGCCCCGCGTGTCATTGAGCAGCGTGTCCGCGAGCACCGCGCCCTGGATCGCGTCCGACGGAGCGGTCCGCCACACCAGGCCCACCTTCCCGCCGTGCGTGTCCTGAAGGTCGGTGATGGCCGGGCTGGTCGAGGTGGCGGTCATCACCAGGATGTCGCGCGGGACGGTCACCGTGGAGGCGGCGATGGTCTGGCCCGAACCGGAGGTGAACAACGTGACGATGTGCTTCTCGTCCGACAGCCAGGTGGCCATCGACTGCAGCTTGTCCGAATCGCCGGCGGTGTCGCAGACGTGGAGCACGAACGGCCGGCCGGCGACACCCTCGTTGGAGTTGATCTCATCCAGGGCCATCACGAACGCGTTGAGGCCCTGCTGTTCGGACTGGTCGAGCTGTCCGCCGGGCGTGAGCGGGAGCGCGGCGCCGAAGGGGATCGCGTTCGGCTCGTCGCGGCCGTAGACCGTGCCGCAGCCCGGCGGCGTCTTGTTTGGAAGGCAGTAGTGTTCGACGCAGATCCGACCTTCGCCGCAATCGGCGTTGGTGTCGCACTCCTCGAAGCCGGTGGCGGTGGTGAGCGTGCACCCGGCGCACAGGGAGGCGGCGAACAGGGGGACGACGAAGCGGACCATCGGCGTCATCAGAACCGCACCTCCACGCCCGCGCCGCCTGCGGCGGGGATCAAGCTCACCTCGGTGGAGGTCTTCGCCACATCGCCCCCCTTCGGATAGAAGACCACCGCCAGGACCGCGGCCACGAGGCCCACGCCCATGCTGGCGTCGGCGATCAGCGCCTGGGTCGTGGTAGTGGACTGCAGGCGCCGCTTGTCCTCCACGGTCTCGGCGTGGTCGAACGCGTTGCGGCTGGCGCGCGCGTTCAGGCCGAAGATCGTGCCCGAGACCATGCCGGCCACCGCGACGCCGCCGAGCGCGAAGCCGGCGATCTTCCCGTTGCGCTGGGCCCGTGCGCGCGCCTCGGCGGCGGCCTGTTCGCGGGCCCTGAGCTCCTCCTCCGCCCTCTGCTTCGCCGCGGCCTCTTCGGCGGCACGCGCCTTCGCCGCCTTTGCTTCGGCTTCGATCCGCGCCTGCTCCTCGGCCTGCTTCTTCCGCGCCTCGTCGCGCTGGGCGATCAACCCCCGAAGCCGGTCGATGGCCAGCGCGCTGCGCTTGAGCAGCGTGGGGTCGGTGCCCTCCGTGCTTCCGACGTAGCGCTGGTAGTACTCGAGCGACAGTTCCAGCTCGCCGGCCTGGTCGTACGCGCGGGCGATGTTGTAGATGATGCGCGGGTTCGGGTCGTACGGGTACGCCTCGATCAGCTTCTCCGCCGACTCCTTGTACTTGCCGGTCGCGTAGAGCCGCTCCGCCTCCTTGACCAGCCGGTTGAAGGCCGCCTTCGACGAGGAGGCGAAGGCCACCGTCGGAAGAACCATCAACCACGCCGCGAGGAGCAGGCGAACGAGCACCGGGAGGTTCGCGTGGCGCATGGGGGAAGCCTAGCGCAGATCGCTTCGGCTACGATGTCCGCCGAATGGCCCGCTACTGCGCCGCGTGCGCCGAAGACGTCGCGCCGATCGACGATCCCGCTTCGCAGCTGGTGCGGTGTCCCGGTTGCGGATTGGCGCTGGGGACGATGGCCGGGAGCGGCCAGAAGGACGTGGCCAGCGCGGAGCCGTGGTTCAAAACGGTGCTGGTGGCCGAGGACACCCGGCTCACGCGGGAGATTGTCAAGGTAGGGCTGGTGGAGGCGGGGCTCGCCGGGCACGTCTTCGTCGCCGAGGACGGCCAGCAGTTCCTGCGGCTCTTCACCGAACACGCCTACCGCGATCAGCCGGTCGACCTGTGCATCTTGGATCTCGAGATGCCGGTTCTGGACGGCGCCTCCACCGCGGTGGCGATGCGGGCCATCGAGCAGGGCTGCGCGGCGCGGCCGGCGCCGGTGATCTTCTTCACCGGGCATCCGATCAACGACAACATCCGCAGCTACCTGCGGTTCTGCAAACCGGCGCACTACCTCAACAAGGGGCAGGACGCGTCGCCGCCCCGGATCGTCAAGCGCCTGCGCGAGGTGATGCGGGCGCTGCAGATGTGACGACGGGGCGGCGCACCGGGCACGCCGCCCCGTTCGTCCGGAGGTCGCCGTTACTGCCGCTGCTGCGGCGACGACGGCGGCTCGGGCATGGTGCCGCGCGGCTGGTTCATGTCGGGCGGCTGGCGGAGCGGCTCGCGCGGCTCCTCGTCACGCGCTCCGCCCATGTCGTTCGTGCCCGCGCCGCCCACGCCCTGCTGCATCGGCGGGGTCATGAACGCGCGCGTGCTCACCAGCTTCCATTCGTTGCCCTCGCGGCGGGCGATCACCACCGCGCGGCCCGGGCCGTTGGCGTGCGCCTGCTGCGCGCCGGTGACCTGGAAGCGGCAGTCGATCATCGCCGCCCGGTCGTCGATCGGCAGGATGTCCGTGACGGTGAGGTTGACCTGCGCGCCGCGCAGCATGTCCTGGAAGTTCTGCTGGAACTGGCTGCGGATGGCCGCCGGCCCCCTCGCCACATCCCCCATGGCGTCCATGCGCGAACCGTCGGCGGTGTACAGCTTGGCGAGCGCGTCCGCGTCGGCCTGATTGAAGGCGCGTTGGTACTTCTGCGCCAGCGCCTCGAGCTCTGTCCGGTCCTTCTGGGACACCGACTTCGCCTGCTTGCTCTCGCGCGCCGTCGCCGCGCCCGCCGTGCAGACCAGCAGCGCCGCGCACAACCCCATTGCCTGCTTCATCATGCTTGCCCCCTCTCCGCCCGGCTTCGAGCGTGCCGGAAGGGTGGCGTCGCAAAGAAGCAGAGGCACCGGGACCGAAGCCCGAGCGCGCCAGGCCGCCTGCCCACCCGGCCGGGGACCCGCAAAACCAAAGCGCGCCCCCGGAAGGGCGCGCTTCGCTCTACTCACGACCAACCAGTCACTACGAACCGGATGGCTACGTCGTCGCCGTCCGCGAAGTGATGCGGGAGAGAAGGAGCTTGCGCTGGAGCAGCAGCGCTTCGGGCGCGGTCTTGCCGACCTTCTCGAAGAACTCGCCCTGGCTCTGAAGCTCCTCCTGCCACTCGTCGAGATCGATGTGGGTGGCTTCGGCGACGTCGTCCTCGCTGATGTTGAGGCCCTGCAGGTCGAGGTCGCCGGCGCGCGGCACCCAGCCGAGCAGCGTTTCCTGCGTGGGGATCCGTCCGTGCACGCGGTCGAGGATCCACTTGAGCACGCGCATGTTCTCGCCGAAGCCCGGCCACAGGTACCGGCCGTCCTTCGACTTCCGGAACCAGTTCACCTGGAAGATCTTCGGAGGGTAGGGGATGCGGTGCTGCATGTTCAGCCAGTGCTGCAGGTACGTCCCCATGTCGTAGCCGTGGAACGGCAGCATGGCCATCGGGTCACGCCGCACCACGCCGACCTTGCCGGTGGCGGCGGCGGTGGTCTCCGAGCCCATCGTCGCGCCCAGGTACACGCCGTGGGTCCAGTTGAAGCTCTGCAGCACCAGCGGGACGGTGGTGGAGCGCCGGCCGCCGAAGATGATCGCGGAGATCGGCACGCCCATCGGATCGTCGTACCGCTTGGAGAGCGCGGGGTTGTTGGTGGCGGGCGAGGTGAAGCGCGAGTTCGGGTGCGCCGCCTTCTCCGTGGAGCCCTTCGTCCACGGGTTGCCCTTCCAGTCGGTGAGCTTCTCCGGGACCTCGCCGTCCTTGCCCTCCCACCACGGCTCGTTGTTCTCGTCGACCGCGACGTTGGTGAAGATCGTGTCCTTCATGATCGTCTTCATCGCGTTCGCGTTGGACGTCATGTTCGTGCCGGGGACGACACCGAAGTAACCGTTCTCGGGGTTGATGGCCCAGAGCCGGCCGTCCGGGCCCACCCGCATCCAGGCGATGTCGTCTCCCACCGTGCGGATCCGCCAGCCCTCGTACCGCTTCGGCGGGATCATCATCGCGAAGTTGGTCTTGCCGCACGCGGACGGGAACGCGGCCGCCACGTAGTCGACCTGCCCGGTGGGGGACTCGACTTCGAGGATGAGCATGTGCTCGGCGAGCCAGCCCTCTTTCTGACCGAGCGCGCTCCCGATGCGCAGCGCGAGGCACTTCTTGCCGAGGAGCACGTTGCCGCCGTAGCCCGACCCGAACGACCAGATGGTGTTGTCCTGCGGGAAGTGGGCGATCCACCGGCGATCGGGGTTGAGGTCGCCGGTGCAGTGCAGGCCGCGGTTGAAGTCGTTGCTGTCACCGAGCTGGTCGAGCGCCGGCTTCCCCATGCGGGTCATGATCCGCATGTTCAGCACCACGTACGGGCTGTCGGTGAGCTCGATGCCGATCTTCGAGAACGGCGACCCGAGCGGCCCCATCACGTAGGGCACGACGTACATCGTGCGGCCCTTCATGCTCCCGTCGAACTCCTTCGTGAGCATGGCGTACATCTCGCGCGGGTCCTTCCAGTTGTTGAACGGCCCGGCCTCCTCCTTCTTCGGCGTGCAGATGAAGGTGAGGTGCTCGACGCGCGCGACGTCGTTCGGGTTGGACCGGTGCAGGTAGCAGCCCGGCCACTTCTCCTGGTTGAGCGGGTGGAGGATGCCCTCCTTCACGCACAGCTCGGTCAGGCGCTGCTTCTCCGCTTCGGATCCGTCGCACCACACGACCTTGTCCGGTTTGGTGAGCCGGGCCATCTCGTCGACCCACTTCGTGAGGTGGGGATTGCGCGTCAAAGCGTTCCCGGTGCCAGCGGCAGTCATGCTCGATTCCTTCCTATGCTTTCGGTTGGCGGAGGCTCGGCGCCCGAATCAGCGGCCGCCGAGTGTTAGTCCCTTTTCTGATTCGAGATCCGCCACGAATAAGAGGTTCTGTCATCAACTGAAACGACGCAACCGCGCCCCGGAGATGACGAACTAATCCCGGAGAGAAGCGTGGATGAACGGGTAGGTGCCGCGGAGCGTCAGGGCCGCTCAGTGGATCGCCGCGCGCACGCCGATGTCGGCGATCACCTGCGCCTCGAGCTCGAGCAGCGCCTCCAGCCGCGAATGCACCTCGACCTCCGGGTGCGCGCTCAACGCGAGCCGGACGAAGAGGGCCTGGTGGCCGTCCTCGCTCTGCGCCAGCTCGCGGTAGAAGCGCGCCAGCCGCTCGTCGCCGCGGTCGGCCAGTCCCCGGGCCAGCAGGGCCAGCCGCTCGCACGAGCGCGCTTCGATCACCGCCGCCACGAGCAGGCGATCCAGCCGGCGCGCCTCGCGCGGGGTGCGCACGAACGCCTGCAGTCGCTGCGCGTACGGATCGCCCGCGTCCCGGGTCAGCCTGAGCCCGCGCGCGGCGATGAGCTCCAGCACCTTCGCGAGGTGCGCGCTCTCCTCGCGGGCGAGGCGGGCCATGGTCATCGGCAGCTCGGGGAGCTCGGGGTAGGATTGTAGCAGCGACAGCGCGTTGGCCGCCGCCTTCTTCTCGCAGTGCGCGTGGTCGATCAGCACCTCGTCGAAGTGCGACAGCGCGTTCGGCAGCCACGCCGGATCGGTCGTGCAGCGGAGCAGGACCGGGCCAACGCCGGAGAGCGGCCTGAAGTTGTCCGCGGTCATCCGTCCACCACCACCAGCCGCTGCGGCCTTCCGGCCATGAAGCCGACCTTGCGGACCACACGGGCGAGCGACTCGTTGGATTCGTCCACCCGAAGCGTCAGCCGCGGCAGCGACGAGAGCAGGTGCCGGCAGATCTGCCCGAGCGACAACGTGGCGTGTCCGCGCCGCCGCTCGGCCGGGAGCGTGTACAGCGCCTCCAACTCGGCGCCGTACTGCGAGCGGCTGCCCACGTCGATCTTGAACACCAGCCGGCCGTCGAGCTCGAGCACGTACGTGCGCCGCCCGCGGACCCGCTGCAGCACGCGCGCGGTGTAGCCCTCCGGATCTTCGGCGAGCGGATCGCGCCCCAGCGTTTCCTTCACGCACGCTGCGGCGAGCGGGATGAGCTGCGGCAGATCGTTCTCCACCGCCAGGCGCAGCGTGGGGTTGGTGAACGGCCCGAGATCGTCCGCGCTCACCTTGAACAGCCGCTGGCCCAGCGTGGTGCGCGCCTTCCCGGGCGCGAGCAGCCGGACGATCCCATCGACGGTGCTGGCCTCGCCCATCGCCGCACGCAGCGACACCTTGCCCACCAACGTCTCGGCGATCGCGATCGCCTCCTGGCCGTCGTTGGCGGAGGGGATGACCAGCCCGCCGTCGCCGCCGACGAAGAGGGCGGCGCACAACGTGTCGTCCCGGAAGCGGCCGTAGAAGGTGAACGGGCGCCGGCCCGGGCCCGGGACGATCCCAAACTCCTCGACGATGCCGAGCAGATAAAGGTTGTGCGGCGCGTCGCGGGTCAACAGCGCCTTGAGGGCGTCGAGGTGTGAAGGCCCCAGCTCTGCGACGGAGAGGCTCATTCGGGCGGGCGCACCTTACCAGCGTTCTTCGCCGCCATCGGCGGCTTCCTTCGTGAAGGAGAACGGCCAGCTGACCGTCGCCTTGCCGCCACCCTCGGGCACCGGGAAGCGGGCGTCGGTGAGCGCATCCAGAAAGCAGCTCTGCACCCACGGGTCGACGATGGTGGACGACTGGATCTCCCCGTCGTCGAAGTGGCCGCTGAGGCTTTGGCCGATGACCGTGAAGCGCAGGGTCACTTTCTGCGGCGGCGGAAAGCGATCGGCCGCGTCTTCGAAGCACTGGCGGATGAGCGGCTTGACCGAGTCGATCGCCGTGCGGATGGCGCGCTCGTCCAGACCGCCCCGGGCATAGGGCGGCGCCGCCGGCGCAGGCCGCGTGTGACCTCCGACGAGAGGTGCCGGCATCGGCGCGGCGGGCGAAGGCTGAACCCGCGATGGGTCCGTCGTCACGCCTGCGTCCTTCGCCACACGCGCCGCAAGCTCCGCGGGCCCGGGCGTGGTGGCGGCGGCTGCAGGCGCGTTGGGGGCAGGGCGCGGCGCTGGACGAGGCGTCGGCTCCGTCGGCTCGTCGTGCACGGTCGAATCGATGCGCGTGGCACGTTCGCGCGGCGGAGCCTTCGTCAGCCACAGGCCCACGCCGCACAGCGCGACGAAAGCGACGACCAGAAGCGGCAACAGGCGGCGGCCCACGGCTCACACCCCCAGGGCCGAACGGATCTGCGCTTCGCTGGTGACGATGGGCGCGCGCGGGAGATCCTCCAGGCGGAAGCGGGCCACCAACTCGGCGGCGCTCACCGGGCCTTCGCCGAGCCCGCTCCACGCCGCCAACAGACCGAGCACGCGCTCGGGAGGCACGCCCGCCTCGCGCAGCTCCGCGACGGTGAACGCTCCCTCGCGCTTGGCGAGGCGCTTGCCGTCGGTGCCGAGGACGAGCGGTACGTGGGCGTACGCGGGGAGCGGCTCGTACCCGAGCGCTTCGTACAAGAGCCGCTGTCGCGGCGTGGACGCGAGCAGATCGTCCCCGCGAAGCACGTGCGTGATGCGCGACGCGTGGTCGTCCACCACCACCGCGAGCTGGTAGCTGGCCACGCCGTCGTTGCGGCGGATGACGAAGTCCCCGACGTCGGAGCGCACGTCCTGACAGAACCGGCCCTGCAACAGGTCGTCGATGCACACCGTCCCTGCGCGCGGCCGGAACCGGATCGCCGGCGTTCGGAGGGCGCGGCGGTGTGTCCGCTCGGCGTCACTCAGCGAAGCGCAGGTCCCCGGATAGACGGAGCCTTCGTCCAGCGGCCCGTGGGGCGCGGACGCGGCGCGGGCGATCTCCTGGCGCGAACAGAAGCACTCGAACAGAAGCCCGGCGGCGCGGAGCCGTTCGAGCTCGGCGTCGTACAGGGCGGTCCGCTCACTCTGGTAGAGCGGCACCTCGTCCCAATCCAACCCCAGCCACTCGAGGTCGCGGAGGATGAGGGAGGCGAACTCCGGCCGGCACCGCTGCCGGTCTAGGTCCTCCATCCGGATGAGAAAGGTGCCGCGCGAGGAACGCGCCCACAGCCAGCCCAACAGCGCGCTCCGGACATTGCCCAGGTGCATGCGACCCGTCGGCGACGGCGCGAAGCGTCCGCGGTGCACCCCGGCCGAAGACAGGGCGGAGCCGGCCACCTGTCAGTTGGCGCGCTTGAGCGGCGTGCGCTTCTTGGGCGTGAGCGGCTTGCGCTCCTCCTTCTGGGCCGTGCCGCCCTTGTCACCGGCCGCGGTGTCCACGCCGAGCAGATCCGCCGACTCGGCCGCCTTCGGGAGCTGGCCGTAGCGTACTTCCGCGATCTTCACGCCACCGCCCTTGAACTCGTTGGAGACCGGCCCGGGGACTCGCGTGTCGGTGCCGACCTTGAGACCCTCCTTCGCGAGCGAGCCGACCAGGTTGTAGAACTCCATGCCCGCCGAGAGCAGCTCGGTGTCGAAGGTCGACCGCGGCAGCCGCTTGAGCGCGCCGGACTTCGTCTCCAGCACGAAGCTGTCGAGCGCGAGGTTCTTCCCCTCGCGGGAGAGCGCCCCGAAGATCAGCAGGTCCGCCTGCGCCGCCTGCGCGTACTGCTTCGCCGCGTCGATCACCCCCTGGTCGAGCCGGTTCTGCGAGAGCGTCGCGAGCATCTTCGACTCGGGATCCTGGCCGGTGGCCTGGCCGAGCACCTTCACGGTCTTTTTCGCTTCGATCCGGGCCACCCCGCCGATCGCCTCCCCCGAGGGGAGCTGCACGCGCCAGACGTGGACGCCGGGCGGAACGTCGTTCACCTGCAGCGGCGTGGAGCCGAGCGCCACCCCGTCCACGGTGACCGCCGCGCCCATCGGCGAGGACTCCACGAGCAGCGTGCCCTTGTTGCCCTTCATCAGCGCCGCGCGGGCGTCATTGACCACGCGGGTGAAGAGCGCGGAGGTCTTCGCCAGCGGCAGCTCGCGGTTCGGCGCCAGCGCCAGCGCCGTGTCCAGCGACCGCGCGCCGTCCTCGTCGCGGCCGGTGAGATACTGGATCGCCGAGAGCAACACCCACGCGTCCTGGTACTCGCCGACATCCGTCAGCCCCGGCGCGCCCTTCTCGTAGGCGGCGAGCGCCTTGTGGAGCGCCTCCTCGGCCGCGCGGAACTTCCGCTTCGCGCGGAGGTCTTGCGCCTCCTCGACCGCCGCCCGGGCCTGTTCCAGCGCATCCTTATAAGGATCCTCGTGCGGGGCGCTGGCCTTCGTTGCGTCGCCAATGAGGGCAAAGCCGTCGGCGTTCTTGAGCTCGTTGGAGAGCATCCCGGCGGCCTTGGTGCCCGCGCGCTGGGGCACGTCGCCGGAGAGCGCGGCGAACGGCACCACCGCCACCTTCGGGGCTTCCTTCTCCTGCGCGAGGACCAGCGTGGAACAGAGGACGACTGCGGCAAGAATGGGGGCGAACGTCTTCTTCATCGCGGCGGACACTACCTTAGGGTCTGCCCAGGGCAGAACGATCGTTTTGATCCGGCTCACGGATTGAAGACGGACGCTCGAGCCCCTACCTTCATTCCGTGAGCCTGCTTCGGACCCGGCGCATCCTCGTTCTGGACGACGACGAAGCGCAACGTGACGTGCTCTCCGAGATCCTCGGACTGGAGGGCGCCGAGGTGCTGAACGCAACCACCTGGGAGGAGGCCGCCCGCCTGCTGTCGGACGGGGCGGACCTGGTGTTGATGGATCTGCACGGCGTGGACGCCGATCGCCTGATGCGGCATCTGCGCGCCACCGGGTCCGCGCCGAAAGTGCTGCTGGTGAGCGGGGACGCCACGCTGCGCCAGCAGGCCGAACGTCTCCAGGTGGACCGTTGGCTGGCCAAGCCGTACGACGTCGATCAGCTGCTGGACGCGGTGAAGGACCTGTTGGCTCCGGCCGAAGGCGGGCCAGAGCATCCTTCCCCCTGAGCTTCGGCGATTGAGGCTACGCTCGGACGGACACCATGCGGTTTCTCCACCTCTCGGACGTCCACGTCACCCAGGACTACTTCCGCGTGCCCTTCCGCAAGCTGGGGTGGCGGCGGGCGATCGCCCTGCTCGAGCTGTCGATCGGCGGGCGGGCGAAGCGATACGCCGGCGCGCGGGAGACGATCTCCCGAATCCTCGAGGAGCGGCACCAGCACGGGGTGGACCACGTCATCCTCTCGGGCGATCTCACCGCCTACGCGACGGAGTGGGAGTTCGAACAGGCGCGTCAGGCGATCGGCGCGCTGGGGGAGGACCGTTCGAAGATCACCATCATCCCCGGCAACCACGACGTGTACACGCCGGGCGCGTACAACACGCGCCGCTTCGAGCGGTACTTCGGGCACCTGCTCCACAGCGATTTGCCCGAGTACTGCCGCGACGGCGCGTTCCCCTTCGTGCGGCTCCTCGGAGACGAGGTCGCGGTCGTCGGCCTGATGAGCGCGCGCGTGCCGCCGATGCCGGGCTTCTCCTTCGGCGTGGTCGGGCGCAAGCAACTGACTGCGCTGCGCGATCTGGTGCACGACGAACGGCTGGCGCACCGGGCGAT
Source organism: Myxococcaceae bacterium (assembly GCA_019686135.1). Classification (GTDB taxonomy): domain Bacteria; phylum Myxococcota; class Myxococcia; order Myxococcales; family Myxococcaceae; genus JADGHL01. The sequence goes on from JADGHL010000035.1 coordinate 16,828, forward strand.
CCTCGTGGTGGTCCACCACGCGCCGATCGCGCCGTCCGGCCGCAAGGACCGCTTCCTCCACGGGCTGATGGACGCGGACCTGTTGTTCAAGATCCTCCCCGGTCCACGCTTCGCGGTGCTGCACGGCCACATCCACAAGCGCTACCACCACGCGGCCACCGACAAGCGGCCGCACACGTTCGGCGCCGGATCCTCCACCGAGGGCGGACACGAGGGCTACTGGGTGATCGACGTGCGCGACGGGCGGATCGCCGGCGGGGTGATGCACACGCCGCGGCTGGGAGAGCCGGTTGGAGCGGCGGTCGAAGAAGGGGCGGGCGTAGTAGAAACCCACCCATGAGGCAGCCCGCAGCGATCGCGCCCGAACCCGACGAATCCGAGCTCCGTTTCCTGCGGGCGCTCAACCAGCGCGTGGACGATCTGTTGGAGCAGTGCCTGCGCGGCCGCGAGAACCTCGCGCAGTGCTTCCGCCGGCTTCTGCCCGAGCTCATCCGCCTCACCGGCGCGAGCGCCGTGGCAATCACCACCCGGAACGAGGATCTCGAGGAGGAGACCTGGGCGCACGGCAGCTTCGGGGCGATCGCTCCGTCGAAGGCGCTCGCCGATCATCGGTAGGGCGTCCACCGGTTCGAGAGCGGGACGCTGGCCACGCAGCCGCTGGATGTCGCCGGTCAGGAGGTGGGGCGGATCGGCCTTCTCTTCGAGGGCGATCGCACCGGGGCCCACGAGGCGGCGCGCCTGTTGCGGATGCTGGACACCATCGCCGAGGAGCTGGACTCGGTGCTGATGATGGTCCACACCGCCTCGGAGAAGCACCAGATCATCCTCCAGGTGAACGAGCTGCTCTCCAACCCGGTGTTCGAGTCCGGGATGGATCAGGCGGTGCGGGCGATGGCCGAGCGGGTGCATCTGCCCGGGCTGTTGCTGGTGTTCCGCGACGCGGTCGACTCCGACGTGCTGCACTACCGCAGCTACGTGCGTGGCCGGCTCGAGTACGAGTCCTCGGAGCGGCCGTGGAAGGATCTGGACGCGGCGATCGCCTCGTGGGGCGGGGAGCTGATCGCCCGGGAGGACCGGCGGCTGCGCGAGGTGATCGGCTCACACCGTTCGGTGGAGGCGCTGTTGATCACCGGCGCGTCGCAGGCCCGGCCGCTGGGGAAGATCCTCGTGTGGTCGGACGCTGACGGCTTCTCCGCCTTCAGCATCGACCTCATCCGCGTGCTGGCGTCGACGCTCTCGCAGCGCCTGATGGACTACAACCGCGAGCGCATCCACCTGTCGCAGTTCTTCTCCAACCGCGTCATCGACGAGCTGCTCCAGGATCCGAACTACGCCGCGCGCTACCTCTCGCCGCGCGACGAGGAGGTGGGGATCCTCTTCGCGGACATCAACGGCTTCACGCGCATCTGCGAGCAGGTGCTGGAGTCGCCCGCGCGGATCGGCCGCTTCGTCGATCGCTGGAGCGACGGCGTGGTCGACCTTCTGTGGGAGCACGGCGGCGTGTTCGACAAGATGGTGGGCGACTGCGTGATCGGCCTGTTCGGTCCGCCGTTCTTCCGCACCTCACGGGTGGAGCGCGCGGAGTCCGCGGTGCGCGCAGCGCTGGCGATCCAGGCGTTCACGCGGAAGATCAGTGACGAGCTGCCCGAGGTGGAGCGGATCCGCGAGGTCCTCGGGACCGAAGGGCTGGGCGTGGCCATCGGCATCAACCTCGCGCCGTCGTACTGCGGCCTGTTCGGGCCGAACCAGATGTACACGGCCTTCTCCACCGGCATGAACCAGACGGCGCGGCTGCAAGCGCTGGGAAGCTTCCGCGAAGTGCTGGTGATGGACTCCGTCCGCAAAGCGCTGGAACACAGCCGCGACGAGTCGCTGCGCCAGCTCCGCTACGGGCCGCTCACCGAAACGCCGGTGAAGAACGTGAGTCAACCTCTCCGTCACTACCGCTTACTGCCGAGCTGATCCGGGCGCTGGTCCGCAGACCCGCCCGGCCGAAGGCCGACACAAACGACCCATGACGCACGACATTCGCGGCTACGCTTCGAGCGTCGTGCCTGCGTAGCGCCGCATGAAGTGCGTCCAGCCGCGCGAGTCGACCTGAACTTGCCACTCCGAGTTGCGCAGCAAGGGGATGCGCGGGCTGATGAACTCGGCGAGGTGATCTGCAGCGCGGTTCGGCGTGAGCCCCGGCGCGCGGAAGGCGATGCGGAGGAAGACGTCCAGCGTCGGGGTCACGTCCACCGAGGCGCAGATGCGCAGCTTGCCCACGGTCCTTTGGTACGCGGGGTTCTGGCCCGGTCGGAGCTCGGGCCGTGCGCGCAGCTCCGAGAGCATCACCCAGTTCTGCGGCGCCAGGACGAACGCGAGCAGATCCGCGCTCGCTTCCTCAAGGCTGTCGTGCTCGAGACTCGTCTGCATCCCGGCCCTCCCTCGAACGGATGCGGACAGAATTTGCCAAAGGGTTTCGACGCGCAAGGTCCGCCCCGGCTTTCGCCGCGCGGCTTCGCGCAGCCGACACCGCGCGTGGTGCGGCAGGACTTGACCGCGCCGCCGTCGTGGATCCGCGGGGCTCTTCCGACTTTGCCGCGGGTGTTGACCGCGTTTTTTCGGCGCCCGCCTGATGGGCCGCCGGGCCGTCACAGGCTCAGCGCCGCGGCGGCCTTCACGCAGTCGAGCACCGAGACGCCGCGGTAGGGATTCCCGGCGAGGTGGAGGCCGGGGTGCTGCTTCAACGCGGCGTCGATCCGTGCCATCCGCGCGAGGTGGCCGACCTCATATTGCGGGAGCCCCGGGTGCCAGCGGATCGCCTGCACGAAGTCGGGCGGCTGACGCACGCCGAGGATTGCCTCCAGCTCTTTGAGCACCAGCGCCTCGAGCGCCGCGTCGTCCAGCGCGACCCGTTCGGGGTGCTTCGCTCCACCGACCATCACGGTGAACAGCGTCGCGCCCGGCGGCGCACGGTGGGGGAAGAAGGACGAGACGTAGAGCGCGCCCAGGATGCCGCGCTGCTCCGCGGAGGGGACCAGGAAGCCGAAGCCGGTGGGCGGGTTCGGCAACGACCTGAAGCCGACGTGGACCGCTGCGATCGGCGCGTAGGGGATGGACGAAAGCTCCTGCGCGAGGAGCGGATCGACGGACGCGAGCAGCTCGGAGGCAACCGGTGCGGGCGTGGCCACGATCACGTGATCCACCTTCAGCTCCGTCGCACGTGCTGAACCGTCGTCGGCAACGAAGCGAAGTGCACTGTCGTTGGCCCGCTCTCCGGCAGTTCCGGACGGCGGCGCCGTGGGCCCCCAAGCGTCCGCCACGAGGACCCGCCAGCCCTCCGCCGTGCGGGAGAGCCGGCGAACGCGCGTGCGCAGCCGAAGCCGTGGCCCGAGCGCGGAGGCGAGCGCATCCACCAGCACCTGCATGCCGCGATCGAAGGTGGTGAGCACGCCGCTCAGGCCTTTGGCCGCACGCGCAGCCGCCGCGGCCTTCATCGACCGGCCCTCGCGCATCATCCCCAGAAGCAGGCTCCGGTGCCGGCGCTCCAGCTCCACCATCTGGGGGAAGGTGGCGTGGACGCTCAGGCGCTCCACGTCGCCGGCGTAGATCCCGGTCTGCACCGCGTCGACGAGGATCGACGTCGCGTGGGCGCCGACGTGGCGGCGCGCGAAGCTGCCCAGCGACTCGTCCTCCGCGTGACCGCGCGGCGAGAAGAGCTCGGCCGCCATCCGCAGCTTCGTCGACAGCGGCACCACGTCCGACTTCAGCAAGGCCGGCGGCGACGACGGCACGGCGTGCAACGCGCCGCGCGTGTAGACGAAGCGGTGCTTCGCGGTTGGATCCGCGCTCCGCAGCCGCTCGCGCAGCCCGAGCACGTCGATGAGCTCCAGCATCGTGGGCTCGCGCAGAAGAAAGCCCACCGCCGCGGTCTCCAGCAGAAAGCCGTCCCGTTCGATGGTGCCGAGCACACCGCCCGGCCGGTCCGCCGCCTCGAAGACCTCCACGTCGACCCCGCGCCGCTTCAGCGAGAACGCCGAGGCCAGCCCCGCAATCCCGGCACCGATCACCGCGACCTTCATCTGGCATCCACCCCGCTAGGGATTGAGGCGCTCCAGCTCCCACGCGTCCTTGTCCGACGCACGCCGGTAGACCTCCCGGTCGTGCAGACGGCTGGCGCGGCTCTTCCAGAACTCGATCCGATCCGGCACCACGCGGAAGCCGGACCAGTGCGGCGGACGCGGGATCGGCCTGCCTTCATAGAGCCGCTCCAGCTCGGCCACCCGCGCTTCCAGCTCCTCACGCGAGGCCAAAAGCTCGCTCTGGTGCGAGGCCCACGCGCCGATCTGCGAGCCCCGCGGACGGCTGGCGAAGTACGCATCGGCCTCCGCGTCGTCGACCTTCTCCGCGCGCCCTTCGATTCGCACCTGCTGCTCGAGCTTCGGCCACCAGAAGCTGAGCGCCGCGTACGGCCTCGCGAGCAGGTCGCGGCCCTTCCGGCTCCGGTAGTTCGTGTAGAAGACGAACCCGCGCGGGTCGAACGACTTGAGGAGCACCACGCGGCTCGAGGGCCGGCCGTCGGGCCCCACCGTCGCCAGCGTCATCCCGTTCCAGTCCTCCGGGTACGCGGCCTTCGCGGCTTCGACCAGCGCGGCGAATCTCTGGAAAGGATCGTCAGGGGCTTTCATCACCCGCCAAAATGACGCACCGGCCCGTGTTTTTGCAGCGGATTCACCGCGGGCCTGCTGGCAAGTTCATGACCGGATGAAGATCCTCTTCCTGTCGTCCGAGGTGGTCCCCTATTCGAAGACCGGCGGGCTCGCGGACGTCGCCGGTGCGCTGCCGGCCGCGCTGGCGGAAATCGGTCACGAGCTCCTCGTGGCCACGCCGCGCTATGGGCACATCCAGCCGCCCGATGGGCTCGAGGCGCTCGACCCGCCGCTGACCTTGCGCTTCCCCTTCGGCCCACAGGCCGCGCACTACGCGCTGCACGGGCGGGCGCCCAACCTCCGGGTCCTCTTCATCGGCAACGACGCCTTCTTCGCCCGGCCGGGCATCTACAACGATCCCTCCGGCAGCGACTTTCCGGACAACCACCGCCGCTTCGCCTTCTTCACGCTCGCGGCGCTCTCCGGCGCGCAGCACCTGGGCTTCGTGCCGGACATCGTCCACTTCAACGACTGGCAGACGGGGCTCGGGCCGCTGGCGCTGCGGCGGGGCTATGCGGGCACTGCGCTCGCTCGCGCGAAAAGCGTCTTCACCATCCACAACCTCGCCTACCAGGGCCTGTTCCCAAAGCGCGTGATGGAGGATCTGGGCCTGCCGTGGGACGTGTTCACGCCGGAGGGCCTCGAGTTCTACGACCACGTGAACTTCCTCAAGGCCGGGCTGGTCTGGGCCGACGCGCTCACCACCGTCTCGCCGCGCTATGCGCAGGAGATCCAGACGCCCGAGGCGGGTTACGGGCTGGATGGGCTCCTCCGCCGGCGCACGGGCGATCTGCACGGGATCCTCAACGGGATCGACGCGCGCGAGTGGAATCCGGCGGAGGATCCGTACCTCCCGGCGCGCTACGACCAGGACGCGCTCGATGGAAAGGCCACCTGCCGCCGCGAGCTGCTTTCGCGCTTCGGGCTGACGACAACGGATGGGCCCGTGTTCGGGATCGTCAGCCGGCTCGCGGGGCAGAAGGGCTTCGACATCCTCATCCCTGCGCTCGAGCACGCGCTCGGCGAAGACATTCGGCTCGTGGTGCTGGGCTCCGGCGAGGCGCGCTACGAAGCGGGCTTCCGCGCGCTCCAGCAGCACCATCCGGACAAGGTCGGGCTTCGCTTCGGGTTCGACGTCGCGCTCTCGCACCTCGTGGAGGCGGGCGCCGACTTCTTCCTGATGCCCTCACTCTACGAGCCGTGTGGCCTCAACCAGCTCTACTCGCTGCGCTACGGGACCGTCCCGGTGGTCCGCGCGGTGGGCGGGCTGGACGACACGGTGGTGGACGTCGACGCCGACTTGGCGCATGGGACCGGTATCAAGTTCGGACCGTACGACGCCGGCGCCGCGGCGCACGCGATCGGCCGCGCGCTCGAGCTGTGGCGCGATCCGCCGCGGCTGAGAGCGGTGCGCCGCCGCGGGATGCACCAGGACTTCTCGTGGACCCGCTCGGCCCGGGCGTATGAGGCGCTCTACCGCTCGCTCGTCCGCCCGGAGAGCGCCGCGGGCCAACAACTCCCGGCGGCCCGCAAAGCGCAGTAGGTTCGCCGTGTGGCGCAAGAATCCGAGCTGGGCGGTTACCAGATCGTCGGCCGGCTCGCGGTCGGGGGGATGGCCGAGGTCTACCAGGCCCGCGCGAAGGCGACGACGCAGCGTTCTCCGGGCGAACCGGACGAGGTCGTCCTCAAGCGGCTTCTGCCCACGTTTCGCAACGACGGCGCGTACGTGAAGCACTTCGTCGACGAGGCGAAGCTCACGGTGCGGCTGCGGCACCCGAACATCGTCCGCACCTTCCGCTGCTTCAAGGCCGGCGCCGACTACCTGATGGTGCAGGAGCTCGTCTCGGGCCGTACGCTCGGGTACATGCAGGACCTGTTGATCAAGGCCGGCACGCCGATGCCGCCGGCGGCCGCCACGTACATCGTCTACTGCCTGCTCAAGGCGCTCGACTACATCCACCGCGCGCGCGTCGGCGAAGGGGGGACGAACATCGTCCACCGCGACGTCAACCCGGCCAACCTCCTCCTCTCGGTGCAGGGCGACGTGAAGCTCACCGACTTCGGAGTGGCCGACGTGGAGGGTCACATGGGCGGCGAGGCGGGCGCGCTTCGCGGGACGCTGCCGTACATGAGCCCGGAGCAGGTGCTCGGCCAACCGGTGGATCAACGCTCGGATCTCTTCTCGGCGGCCATCATCTTCTGGGAACTCTTCGCCAACCGACGTCTCCACGACGCGGACAACGAGCTGGACCTGATGCACCAGGTCCGCGACGCGCGCATCCCGCTCCTCCACCGTGTCGCGCCGAACGTCCCTGAATACGCCGCTCAAATCGCCCGCAAAGCGCTCTTCGCCGACAAATCTCTCCGCTTCCAATCGGCCAGCGAAATGGCGCGCGCGCTCGAGCTTCTCGCCGCCCGCAACGGCTGGCCACTCACCGTCGAAGCTCTCCGTCCGCTCCTCGGCGGCTGAGCGCTTCTGCGGCCGCAGTGCAGACCTCGGGCGTGGTTCGTGGTGGCGGGTGAGTGGGGACCAGGGTGATCCTCCGGCGCTTTGCGCCTCCGGATGGGTTCCCAGGTTGGTCTGTGCTCTTGCGGTGGGTTGGGGGGCCCGCCTAGTCAGCGGGGGTGATGGTCCGGTTCGGCGCAGCGTTCTGGGTGGAGGTGGCGGTCGTCTCCTGGGTCTGTCTTCTGGGGCTCTCCGGGTGTCCCCGGAATCTCGGGGCGAATGCGGTGGATGAGGCGGTGCGCGTGGAGGCACTCTCGGCTCGCTTCACTCCGGGCGACCGCGGCGACTTCGAGGCCACGCTCTCTGTTTCCGGGGCGGGACTTCAGGCGGGCGGTGTCGTCGGCCTGCAGTGGGAGATCTGGCTGGATAACCGGTGGTTCGCCGCGGGGACTCAGCAGCTCGCGGAGTCTCTGCCCGATAAAGGCCGGAACACCTTCGTCGTTCGCCTGCCGGTCGTCTTCCGCCGCGGCGCTCCTGCTTCGGACGAGCCGACCTCCATGGAGGTCGGGATTCGCGGCGGCCTCCTCGTTCAGACCGGCGGCGGTGTTCAGCGCCTTCCTTTCCAATACCGCACCCGCCTCGAGGTCCGTTACGCGCCCAGCGTCGATCTGGAGGCGGGGTTGTAAAACTCCTTTTGGGTTCGGGAGGAAACCGGCGCCCGGCGGCGCGGATAACCTGGTTCGTCCGCCTCGCTTCGGAGGGTACTCATGAACGTCACCTCGCCCCGGCCCGCTTCGGTCGTCGTTCCCCGGGCAGCTCCGGCTGCTCGCGCTTCGGCCGCGCACGATGGCGGCTTCCTCCACGACGTCGGACACTTCTTCGACCATCTGAAGGACGAGTTCGAGAACGCGGGCGGCCGGCTGATTGGCGAGATCGAAAAGCTGGGCATCCGCTTCCCGGTCGAGCACTACAAGGCGCAGGTCTCTCCGGGGCTTTGGCGTGGATCGCGGCTCGATGACCGTGGCTGGGCGGAGCTCAAGGCGATGGGCATCAAGGCCACGGTCGATCTGCGCGCCGAGGAGTCCGGCGAACCGGAGGTGGCGGCGAAGTACGGCATCCGCACGCTCCGCATCCCCATCACCGACAACACGGCGCCCACCACCGGGCAGGTGAAGACCTTCCTCGACTTCGTCACCCGGCCGGAGAACCAGCCGGCGTATGTGCACTGCGAGGCCGGCGTGGGTCGCACGGGCGTGATGGTCGCCGCGTACCGCATGGCGGTGCAGGGCTGGAGCGCGGACGAGGCGATCGCCGAGGCGAAGCAGTTGGGCCTGTCGATGCCCAGCCAGAAGGACTTCCTCCGCCGCTTCGCCCGCGACCTCGCGGCCGGCCGGATCGAAGGCTACGGCAAGGCGGCGTGACGCTCAGTTCACCCGCCCGTTCGTGGGCGCGGTCGCCGCCGCCAGCGCGGGCCCGGCGCCCTTCGGCTTGAGCACCTTCACGCGATCGAGCCGCGCGCCGTCCTTCGCCTGCACGATCAACTGCCACCCATTGTAGACGAACCGTTCGCCCACCTCGGGCAGCGCGCCGGCCAAAGACGAGAGAAAGCCGCCCAGGGTCTCGTAGTCGCCCTCGGGGATCTGGATGGAGAACGTCTGCGCGAAGTCGCCGATCTCCATCGACGCGTCCACCAGCCACGAGCCGTCCGGCTGCTTCTCGACCTCCTTCTCCACCACGGTGAACTCGTCGCCGATGTCGCCGACGATCTCGCGGAGGATGTCCTCCAGCGTCACCACGCCCATGAAGCCGCCGTGCTCGTCCACCACCACCGCGAGGTGGATCTTCTTCTGCTGCATCTCGCGCAGAAGGTCGCCGATGGGCTTTACCCACGGCACGAACGTCGCGGGGCGGATGATGTCCTGCAGGACGATCAGCTCGGGGTGCTGCAGGAGCGGGATCAGATCGCGCGTGTGCAGGATGCCGACGATGTGATCGAGATCGTCCTTGTAGACGGGCAGTCGCGAGTGGCTCTCCTCCGCCAACAGCCGCAGCATCTCCACCGGCGGCGTGGTGATGTCCAGGGACACGACCTCGGTGCGCGGCACCATCACGTCGCGGCAGCGCTTGTCGGTGAGCTCGAAGATGGACCGGATCAGCGCCGGCGCGCCCTCGTCCACCTGGTGTGCCGCGGCCTGCGCCTCGAGGAGCTTCTCGAGCTCCTCCAGCGGCGGCGGCGGGCTCTCGAACCGCACCCGCCCGCCGAACGGCCGGAGGATGAGGTTGAGCCCGCCCACCACCAGCCGGAGCGGCGGGTAGAAGAAGAACACCATCGTGGAGACGAGCCCGGACAGCCTCAGCGCCCAGATGTCCGGCGCCGAGTTGGCGATCGCGCGCGCGCTCACGTCGAGGCCGCTGGCCAACACGCCCACCAGCAACACACCCAGCAGCGGCGTCAGAAGCCCCAGCCACGGCGCGCTCCCCAGCGTGGAGAGATCAAACATCCGCGGCGGAGCGATCGCCCCCACGCCCGCGGCCAGAAAGCCGAAGAGCACCATCCCCACGCGGATCGCCGCGGCGGTCGCTTCGCGCTCGGCCTTGAGCTGCATCAGCCGCTTGCCTGCCCGCGGGTTGTTCTTCGACAGCTCCCGGGCGCGCATGTCGCTCGTTCCGTACAGCGCGGACTCCGCGGCGGCGATCAACGCGCGGATGAGGATGAATCCCGTGCAGGCGAGCCAGAGGGCCCAGGTGGGCATAGCCAAGGTACTTATCGCGTGTTATCGGACCGCACCACTGAGCACGATCGGTCGGCCGCAAAGCCGCACCACGGCGGCCCCGGTGTCGGGGTCTGGAGGAGAGATGGTCGCGCGTGTCTTCGTCACCCTGAAACCGGGCGTGCTGGATCCTGCCGGCAAGGCGGTCGAGCGCAGCCTGCAGACGCTCGGGTACTCGGAGGTGGGCGCGGTGCGGCTGGGCAAGTTCATCGAGCTGCAGCTGGATGAGGCGGATCCGGCGAAAGCGAAGGCCCGCGTCGAGGAGATGTGCAGAAAGCTCCTCGCCAACACGGTGGTGGAGAACTTCAGGGTGGAGATCGCATGAAGGCCGGCGTGGTCGTCTTCCCGGGCTCCAACTGCGATCACGACGCCTGGCATGTGATCAAAGACGTGCTCGGCCAGCAGGCGGAGTTCCTCTGGCACAAGGACCGCGACCTCAAGGGGTGCGACCTCATCATCATCCCGGGCGGCTTCAGCTACGGCGACTACCTCCGCTGCGGGGCGATCGCCCGCTTCTCCCCGGTGATGGACGAGGTCGTCTCCTTCGCGAAGAAGGGCGGCCGGGTGCTGGGCATCTGCAACGGCTTTCAGATCCTCACCGAGGCGGGCCTGCTCCCGGGCGTGCTGCTGCGCAACGCGTCGCGGAAGTTCATCTGCCGCTGGGTGGACCTCAAGGTGGAGAACGTCTCGTCGCCGTTCACGCGCAAGCTCGAGAAGGGCCGGACCCTGCGCATCCCCATCGCCCACGCCGAGGGGAACTACTACGTCGACGACGACGGCCTGAAGCGGCTGGAGGACGAGGGCCGGGTGGCGTTCCGCTACGTCGAGAACCCCAACGGCGCGCGCCACGACATCGCCGGCATCCTCAACGAACGGGGCAACGTGCTCGGGATGATGCCGCACCCGGAGCGCGCGTCGGAGAAGATCCTCGGCAGCGACGATGGCCGGGCCATCTTCGAGTCGCTCCTCGAGAGCTGACCGTCGTTGAACCTTTCGCGCTGCGTCCCCACGTTGCCGACAGGATGGGACGCACCCACGAGCTTCGGCTCCCTTTCAGGATCCGCCTGGCGCGCGCGGACGATCTGCGCGCGCTCGAGTGGGGCGGGGAGTTCTGGTCGCACCGCGCGCTGATTGAGGACGCCTTCGCACGGCAAACGCGTGGCGAGGTGGCGATGCTCATCGCCGACGTCAACGACTACCCGGGCGGCCAGGCATGGATCGACTTCGCCCGGAAGGCGGACGAGGGTATCGCGGTCATCTGGGCGGTGCGCGTCCACCCGATGCTGCGGCGCCAGGGACTCGCGCTCCGGCTGATGATCGCCGCCGAGGAGGCGATCGCCCGGCGCGGTGTGGGCCTCGCCGAGCTCGGCGTGGAGCCCCACAACCATCCGGCGCGATCGCTCTACCGCCGGCTGGGCTATCGGGAGGCCGGCGCGCAGACCGAACGCACGCGCTGGGTCCGCCCGGATGGCCGGCCGCTGGAGCTCTTCGTGCGCGTGCGGCTGATGCGGAAGGAGCTGCCCCGCCACGCCACCGTCGTGCGACGGACAGGATCGTGACCGGCGGCGCATCGGGCGTTGAGGGTTGGACGTCGTAGCCGCCCGGCGCGCCGCTGGGCGGTTCGCACCTCCGGTTCCACCCTCGCGGCCATGCAGCGGGCGAGCGACAGCGTCGCGGACGATTGGGCCGGGTCCATCGTCTTTCCGCCGGGGACGTGGATCCTCGCCGCGCACCCGGACGACGAGACCATCGGCGCAGGTGTCACCCTCGCGGCCAGCCCCGGCTGCGGCGTGCTCCACCTCACCACCGGCGCGCCGGTCTCGGCGCGATGGCGGCCCGTGGGCGCTCCGGCATCGCGCGCGGACTACGCGGCGGTGCGGCAGGCGGAGGTGCGGGCGGCGCTCGCGCTGGCCGGAATTCCACCCGCGCGGATCCGCGCGCTCGGCGGCGAGGACGGCGACGCCATCCGCCAGGCCGGCGCGCTCGCGCGGTTGCTCGCGATCGAGCTCGACGCGCTGGGGTGTACGCGGCTGGTAACCCATCCATATGAGGGCGGGCACCCGGACCATGACGCCGCGGCGCTGGTGGCGCGCCTCGCCATCCACGCGCTCGAGCGCGACGGGCGCCGTCCCCCGGCGCTGTGGGAGATGACCTCGTACCACCGCTTCGGCGACGCGCTCCGGTCCGGCGTGTTCCTGTCGTCGCAGGGCGACGAACGCATCCGGTGGCTCTCCGCCGAAGACCTCGCCTTCAAGCGCCGGATGCTGGCGGCGTTCACGTCCCAGCGCGAGACGCTGGCGCAGTTCCCCGTGGTGCCCGAACGCTTCCGGCCTGCGCCGCGCTGTGCGTTCGCGCTTCCGCCGCACCCGGGCACGCTCTGGTACGAACGGATGGGCTGGATGAGCGGCGCCATCTGGCGGGACCACGCGCGCCGTCACCTGCGCGCCTTCGGGCTGAGCGAGGACGCGTGGCTCTGACGGTCCTCAACGTGGCGTTCCCGTTCGCGCCGGTGGGGCCCGCCGCTGTGGGCGGTGCCGAACAGATCCTCACCGCGCTCGATGCCGGGCTCACGCGTCGCGGGCACCGCTCCCTGGTCATCGCCTGCGAGGGGTCGCAGGTCCAGGGCACGTTGTTCGCCACGCCTGCGCCGGGCGAACGGATCGACCGCCGCGCCACCGAACGCGCCTGGGCGCTGCACCGTCTCGCCATCGAGGAGGTGCTCCGCTCCACGCGCGTGGACGTCGTGCACTTCCACGGGCTCGACTTCCACGCCTACCTCCCGGATCCGCTGCCGCCCGCGGCGCTGGCGACGCTGCACCTGCCGCCCGGCTGGTACGACGACGCCATCTTCGCGTTGCCCGAACGCGGCGTGGAGCTGGTCTGCGTCTCGGACACGCAGCGCGCGAGCTGTCCTGCGCATGCGCGCATCGTCGCCACCATCCCCAACGGCGTCGCGGTGGAGGCGTTCCACGGCGCGGTGCGGCGGCTCGGCTTCGTGGCGATGCTGGCGCGCGTCTGTCCGGAGAAGGGCTTCCACCTCGCGCTGGAGGCGGCCCGCCGCGCGGACGTGCCGTTGCTGATGGCCGGCAGGGTCTTCGGCTACCCGGCGCACCAGCGCTACTTCGACGAGGAGATCGCCCCGAGGCTCGACCGCCGGCGGCGCTTCATCGGACCGGTGGGGCCGCGGGCGCGGAGGCGGTTGCTCGGGCTCGCGCGCGCGCTGCTCGTGCCCAGCCTCGCGCCCGAGACGAGCTCGCTGGTGACGATGGAGGCGCTTGCCAGCGGGACCCCGGTCATCGCCTTCCGCCACGGCGCACTCCCGGAGTTAATCGACCACGGCGTCACCGGCTTTCTCGTCGACGATCTGGACGGGATGGTGGAGGCGCTCTCGCGGATCGACGAGATCGATCCGAAGCTCTGCCGTGCCCACGCGCGGCTGCGCTTCTCCGTTGAGGCGATGATCGCCCGCTACCTGGTGCTGTACGCGCAGCTCGCCGAGCGCGCGCGCACCGCCGCCGCCCGCGTCGCGCCGTCGCTGTCACCCGGATCGGTCGGGCTCCGCGCCGAGCGGGTTGACGACCGCGCCGGGCTGCAGAAGCTCGAGCCCCAATGGCGCGCCCTGTGGCGGCGCGCGCTGGGGGCCACTCCGTTCAACCACCCCGACTGGCTGATCCCCTGGTGCGTGCACTTTGGGCGGCGCGCTGTCAACGCGGTGGCGCTGTTCCGCGGGGACACGCTGGTCGCTCTCGCGCCGCTGGAGGTGTGGAACGAGGGCGGGGTGCGCGTGCTCAAGTTCCTCGGCGCGGGGATCAGCGACGCGCTGGATGTGCTGGTGGACGGAGACGACGCCGCGGCGCTCACCCGCGCGCTGTGGGCCGCGCTCATGGACGACAAGAGCCGCTTCGACCTGTGCGAGCTCTCACCGGTCCCCGCCGACTCTCCGCTGCGGTCGGCGGCGCTGCCGGCGCGGTGGACCCGCTGCGAGGTGTCGCCGCAGCTGCACATCGTGGGCGGCCGGTCGCTGGAGGAGGTCGTGCCGCGGCCGCTGTGCACCGCGGTCCGGTACAACGCGCGGCGCCTCCAGCGCGAGGCGGGCGTGCGCTTCGAGTCCGCGACGGAGGACACGGCGCCAAAGTTCGTCGAAGCGCTGGCGGCATTGCACCGGGCGCGGTGGGCGCGCCGCGGAGAACCCGGGGTGCTGGCCGATCCGCCGGTGGCGGCGTTCCACCGCGAGGTGGCCCCGCGCTTCGCCCGTCTGGGGATGTTGCGGATGGAGGCGTTGCGCGTGGACCAGGCCTTCGTCGGCGTGCTCTACGCGTTCAGCGCGCGCCGGCGCTGCCACTACTACCTGAGCGGGTTCGATCCCACCTGGGAGCGGCGCAGCCCGGGGTCCGTCCTCATCGGCCGCGCCATCGAGTGGGCGATGGCGGCGGGCGATCAATTCTTCGACTTTCTCCGCGGCGCCGAACCGTACAAGTACCGCTGGGGCGCCACCGATCGCCCTCTGTGGCAGTGCGCGTTCGAGGCGGCCGTGGCGCAGGGGGCGGCGCGATGAGGGTGGCCGCTCCCGTCGGCATCCGCTGGACCATCGGAGACGTCAGCGCGCGCGGCTTCGAGGCGCTCGGGTATTCCATCCGCGGCGCCTGGCGCATCTTCGGCGCGTCCGCGCGCTACGCAGTGTGTGTCAACACCGTGCCGCTGGAGGTGGCCCGCGCGCGGGTGGGGCCGCTGCCCGCTCCCGTGGAGTGGATCGACGCCACCGGCCTGGTTCCGCGCTGGCTGCGCGAACGGTTCGATCCGTCGATGGCCGAAGGCACCGGCTGGAAGTTCGCGCCGCCGCAGGTTTTCCCGGATCGGTACGAGCTCTCGCTCGACAACGACTGCATCCTCTGGGACCTGCCCGAGGCCATCGCCCGCTGGCTGTGGGAGGACGATCGCAGCTGTGTGATTGCCGAGGACGTGCGGCGGTGCTTGGGCCGTTTCGAGGCCCTCTGCGGACCGGAGCCGCGCAACTCGGGGATCCGCGGGCTGCCGCCGGGCTTCCCGCTCGAGCGCGCGCTCAAGTCGGTGCTGGCGCAGATCCGCGAACCGCTCACCTCCGAGCTCGACGAGCAGGGCATGCAGGTGGCCCTGGTCGAACGGAGCGGGAAGGTGAACGTGGTGCGCACCAGCGAGGTCACCATCTGCTCGCCCATCTGGCCACACCAGCCCTACCTCGGCCGCTGCGGTGCGCACTTCGTGGGCCTCAACGCGCGGTCGCTGCCCTTCCGCTACTACGGCCGCCCGGCCACCGAATGGGTCGAGGAGAACTGGCGGCGGCTGCGTCCCGAGCTCGACCGGATACTGGGCGACGGGGCGGAACCGCCCAAAGCGGGCGCCCTGGGCGGTTAGCGGCCGGGGCGGATGCTTCCGCGGGAGCCCAAATCGCCCCGCTGTGTTATTCGCCCCGCGTGATCCGCGGATGGAACCTGGCCCGCCTGTTCGCCCTGTGCGCCGTGCCCGCGCTCTGCGCGCCGGCGCCGGCGTTCGCCTGGCCCGTCGATGTCATCGTCGACCTCGAAGCGGACGCCGTGTCGATCCGCAAGCTCACCGCGCTGGGCTGGGCGGAGAGCGACAATCCGGCTGTCGTCGAAGCCGAACGGCTCCCCTCCGGCGAGCTCCTCCTGACCGCGAAGGGCCCGGGGCGCGCGCTCGTGCTGCTGTACGCCGAAGGGAAGTTCGCGGTGTGGCGCGTCCGGGTGGCGCCGAAGGGTGGGGCGGTGAAGCGTGAGGACGGGACGGCGGAGCTCGAGGCCGCGAAGGCCGCCTGTCCGAAGCTGGAGGCGACGTCCGATTCGCTGACCGCGCACATCGCCGATGAGCGCTGCCGGTCGGCGCTGCTGTCGCTCTTTCAGACCGACGCGTACGAGGCCCGCCAGCTGGAGCTCACCTTCGAGGTGCCCGTGCTGCAGGCGCAGCTCGCGGCGATCGACGAGGCGCTGAGGCCGCTCGGCGTCGACGGGCTGAAGCTGTCCTCGCGCGGCGCGGGCCTGGTCGTCGAAGGCACGGCGACGCCGGAGCAGAAGCGCAAGGCCCTGTGGGCCATCTTCAAGAACTCGGTCGGACGGGTCCCGTTCGACGACCGGCTCGAGGAGCCGAAGCCAGCACCTGAGCGAAGGACACCATGAGCGCACACTCCCCCGAAGTCATCGCCCGCCACGGGCTCAAGCCGGACGAGTACGACCGGATCGTCCAGCACCTCGGCCGCGAGCCGAACCTGCTCGAGCTGGGCATTTTCAGCGTGATGTGGAGCGAGCATTGCTCCTACAAGTCCTCGCGCAGGCACCTCAAGCAGTTCCCCACCACCGGGCCGCGGGTGCTGGTGGGACCGGGCGAGAACGCGGGCGTGGTGGATCTCGGCGACGGGCTGGCGGCGTGCTTCAAGATGGAGTCGCACAACCACCCCTCGTACATCGAGCCCTACCAGGGCGCGGCCACCGGGGTGGGTGGCATCCTCCGCGACGTCTTCACCATGGGCGCGCGGCCGATCGCCAGCCTCAACTCGCTGCGCTTCGGCGATCCGTCGCACCCGAAGACGGCGTGGCTGCTGGACGGCGTGGTGGCGGGGATCGCCGGCTATGGCAACTGCATCGGCGTGCCCACCGTGGGCGGCGAGGTCGCCTTCGACGCGTCGTACAACGGCAACTGCCTGGTCAACGCCTTCACCGTCGGCGTGATGCGCGCGGATCGGATCTTCAAGGGCACCGCCAGCGGCGTGGGCAACCCGGTCATCTACGTCGGCTCGAAGACCGGCCGCGACGGCATTCACGGCGCGACCATGGCCTCGGCCGAGTTCGACGAGAAGAGCGAGGAGAAGCGCCCCACGGTGCAGGTGGGCGATCCGTTCACCGAGAAGCTCCTGCTCGAGGCCTGCCTCGAATTGTTCGAGACCGACGCGCTGGTCGGTATCCAGGACATGGGCGCGGCGGGGCTCACCTCGTCGTCGGTGGAGATGGCCGGGCGCGCCGGCAGCGGGCTGCGGATCGACGTGGCGAAGGTCCCGCGCCGCGAGGAGGGGATGACGCCGTACGAGATCATGCTCTCCGAGAGCCAGGAGCGGATGCTGGTGGTCGCCAAACGCGGCCGCGAAGCGGACGTCATCCGCATCTTCGAGAAGTGGGATCTCGACGTGGCGGTGATCGGCGAGGTCACCGACACCGGCCGCCACCAGGTCTACGAGAACGGCGTGCTGGTGAGCGACATCCCGGTGGGCCCGCTCACCGACGGTGCGCCGGTCTACGACCGCCCGACGAAGCGGCCCGCGGAGCTGGACGCGCTGCAGGCGTTCGATCCGCTGACTCTGCCCGCGTCGCTGGACCTGGGCGAGGCGCTGTTGAAGCTGCTGTCGAGCCCGACCATCGCCAGCAAGGAGTGGATCTTCCAGCAGTACGACCACATGGTCCGCCTCGGCGGCGTGGTGCAGCCCGGCAAGGGCGACGCCGCGGTGGTGCGCGTGGAGGGCACCCGGAAGGGGATCGCCATCAAGGCGGACTGCAACAGCCGCTACGTGTTCCTCGATCCGTACGAGGGCGCGCGCCTGGCGGTGGCCGAGTGCGCGCGCAACGTGAGCGTCGTCGGCGGCGAACCGCTCGGGCTCACCGACTGCCTCAACTTCGGCAACCCCGAGCGCCCGGAGATCATGTGGCAGTTCGCGGAGGCCTGCCGGGGGCTTGCCGCCGGCTGTCGCGAGCTCGGCGTGCCCATCGTCTCGGGCAACGTCAGCCTCTACAACGAGACCGAGGGCAAAAGCATCCTGCCCACGCCCACTGTAGCGGTGGTGGGCCTCCTGCCGGATGTGACGAAGACGGTGGGGCAGTGCTTCCAGCGCGCGGGCGAGTTGATCGCCCTGCTCGGGACGACGAGGGGCCACCTCGGCGGCAGCGAGTGGTTGCACGTGTTCCACGGAAAGACCGCGGGCCGTCCGCCGCCGCTGGATGCGAAGGCGGAGCTGGCGCTGCAAGAGACCGTGCGTCAGCTCGTCCGCGCAGGCCGGCTCTCCTCCGCGCACGACTGCAGCGAAGGCGGCCTCGCGGTGGCGCTGGCGGAGTGCTGCATGTCCGACGCGGAGCGGCGCGTCGGCGCCCGGGTGACGCTGACGTTCGGCAGCGTCCCGCCGCACGCGTACCTCTTCGGTGAGGACGCCACGCGCGTGGTGGTCTCCTTCCCGCCCGATCAACGCGACGCGGTGGAGGCCGCCTGCCGGAATGCGGGCGTTCCGTGCGCGGTCATCGGCGAGACCGGTGGCGATGCGCTCAGCGTGGAGGGTGTGTTCTCGCTGCCGACGCAGACCTTGAGCCGCGCGTACCGGAGCGGGATCCCGGCAGTGCTGGGGAGGAAGTAGCTGCCCGGGTCTATGGCGCGTACGTGAGCGGCGGGATTCTCCGGGAGAGGACGTAGACCGCGACCGCCGCCACGCCGGCACGTGGAACAGAGCGACGTGCTCCGCGCCCCGGCCGCACAGAAGCTCGCCGAGGAGCGCGCCGGTGGTCGCCGCGCCGACGCCGGCCACTGCGCCGCGGAGCCGATCCGGCGCCACGTGGCGCAGCACTGCGACCGCGGCGAACTCGGGGATTAGATTCACACCGAGGTGGCTCACCAGGCACAGCCACTCGGGCGACGTGGACGCGGCACCGTCGCCGCGCAGGACCACCACCGCGAAGAGGACGAAGGGCGCCTTGGCGAGCGCGAGCCACCGCGCGGGCACCCTGCCCGGGATGAAAGCGGCGAGCGCCGCGAACGCCTCGAGCGCGAACAGCAGGCCGACCCGCCCGGACCTCGAGTGGAGGAGTGCCCGGGCGCTGCCAACTGGGCGCGGACCGGGTACGCCGGCGTCAGCGACGTCGTCGCCGCGCTGCTGTAGCGCGGCGGAGCAGATGGAGGCAGTGGGGCTCACACCGGCCTACCCCGGCATTCGCATCAGCCGGTCATGTCGCGGCGCCGCGGACTATCGTCGCGCGCCGGAGGTGGGCACATGGGTCTTCGCTTCCAGAGCGCGCGAGCGTTTCTATGCGCCGCAGCGCCGATCGCGGCCCTGGTTGTGCTGAGCGGCTGCTTCGACGGCAAGGTGGGAGGCATCGACGCCGGCATTACCGGAGACGAGCCGAGCGCACCGGAAGCCGCCTGTGCGGTGGAGACCATCCTCCAGACGCGCTGTTCGTCCTGCCACGGCGCCACGCCCGCAGAGGGCGCGCCCATGTCGCTCACCTCGCTGGACGCGCTGCGCGCCCCGTCGCTCCGCGATCCGGCGCAGAGCTTCGGCCAGCGGAGCGTGGCGCGCATGCGCGACACCGTCTCGCCGATGCCGCCGCGCACCGCGACGCCCGCCACCGAACAGGAGATTGCCACGTTCGCAGCGTGGGTCGCGGGCGGCATGCCCGACTGCGACGGCGGGACGGGAAGCGACGGCGGCACCGGCTACAAGCACCCGAACCTGATCCCCCAGGACCAGCTCTTCCAGTGCCAGGGCCTCGTATCGGACGCGCCTGGCCGGATCCGGCGCATCAACCGCTGGCAGTGGACGCGGAACGTGGGCGGATCGGTGACGCGCGAGTGGACGGGCTTCAGCTTCTATGACAACCCGCTCGATCCCGCCATCACCTCGCCCTACTGGAGCTACGCCGCGGACGACACCGTCGACGACACGATGGTGGAGATCATGCTCCCGCTTCTGGGCGAGTACGGCGCCACGTGGGCCGGCCCGTACACCGGCAGCAACCGGCTCGAGCTCCTCCGCAACGACGCGTCGTTGCGCTGCATGTGGGAGGACGAGTCGCCGTCGCCGGACTGCATCGAACACTACGCCGCCACGTTGCTGGAGAAGGGCGTGCTCTACCGGCCGCCGAGGCCCGCCGAGCTGAGCCACCTGGTGGAGTTCGCCCAGGCGGTGCTCGCGCAGGAGATCCCCGATGGGACGCAGGATCCGCGCACGCACACCCTCTCACGCATCGTCGCCGCGGCGATGATGACGAGCGGCGCGCTCTTCCGCGAGGAGCTGGGCACGCCCGACGGCAACGGTCGCGTCCGGCTCACCGATTGGGAGCTGGGGCAGCAGCTGGCCTACGCGCTCGGCGATCGCGGCCCGGGTGCGGTGCCGCTGTGGCGCTACCCCGACTTCTCCGCGCCGCAGGAGGGCCACTACGCGGACGTGGCGAACGCCGCACGGGACGGGACCATCCGCGATCCGGCGGTGGTGGGCGCGTTGATCGACGCCAACTTCGGCGGGGTCGATCCGGAGCGTAGGGACCTCATCCAGGACCTCGACGAGAACCGCCGCTCGCGCCGGGGCGAGTACTGGCTGGGCGACGGCGCGGCGAACTTCTTCCGTCAGTGGCTCGGCTACACGAAGGTGGAGGAGATCTTCAAAGAGCGCCCCGAGGCCACGTCCGCGTACGACGACGGGAACAACAGCGGCTATCGCGCGCAGCTGTCCGCCTGGAGCCAGCTGATGGACGGCTACTACGGCTACGAGTCCACGCTGGTGCAGCAGATGGACGACTTCGTCGCGCGCGCCGTGGAGCCCGACGTGGACGTGCTCGCGACGCTGCTCACCACGCGCACGTTCTTCCTGGCCGCCACCGCGAACTCCGGGTTCGACGGCGACGCGACCCGCTACACCGGCCAGCCCTACAACACCGAGGTGGAGATCGACGCGAAGAACCCCGCCCAACGCTGGCAGACGCTCCCGGCCGACGAGCGTGCGGGCGTGCTCACCCACCCGGCGTGGCTGGCGGCGCACGGCGGCAACTTCGAAGACGATCCCTCCGCGGTCCACCGCGGGAAGTGGGTGCGCGAGAAGCTGCTGTGTCAGTACGTGCCCCCGTTGAGCGACGTGAAGGTGATGGCCAAAGTCGGACCGCACTCGCCGGACAAGAGCGCGCGCGCCCGGCTGTCGGAGGCGACCGCCAGCCCCGAGTGCCAGGCGTGCCACTCGCTGATGAATCCGATCGGCTTCGCCTTCGAGATCTACAACCACGCCGGCTACGTGCGCGTGCATGACCACGCGCCGGACGGCGGCTTCATGCCCCCCAGCGGCGCCGTGGAGCTGACCAACATGCCGGAGCCTGCGCTCAACGGGCCGGTGAGGGACGCGGTCGAATTGAGCGAGAAGCTGGCGCACTCGAAGCACGTGAAGCGCTGCTTCATCCGCCAGGCCTTCCGCTACTACATGGGCCGCGACGAGAACCTCAGCGACGCGTGCACGCTCGCGAAGATGGAGCAGGCATACGACGCGAACGGCGGCTCTTTCCGGTCGATGCTGAAGGCGCTGATGACCTCCGACACCTGGACCACCCGCCGGGCTCCGGCGAAGGGAGAGTGACCATGTTCACCCGCCGCGCGTTCCTTCAGTCCGTCGCCGCCACCGGCCTGTTCGCCGCGCTCTACCGCGAGGCGTTCGCGCAGTCCGTCACGCCCCGGCGCCTGGTGCTGGTGCTCGAGTGCAACGGCATCTACCCGGAGGCGTTCCTCTCCGCCGGCACCCGCGCCGCGCTCGGCGCGGAGAAGATCGGCGGCCGCCATCACAACTTCGGCGACAGCTACCCGGATTCGCCGCTCGTCCGGGAGGGAGACGACCTCTCCACCGCGCTCTGCCTTCAGCCGCTGGCCGGAAGCGGGGCGGAGATCTCGCTGGTGAACCGCTCGGCGGTGGTGCTCGGGTTGTCGTCGTTGATCACCGGCGGAGGGCACTCCACCGGCACGGGCGCGCTGAGCTGCGCGGTGGATGGCGCCGCCGCCACGTTCGATGCGGTGATCGCCCCGAGGCTCAAGGGCACCGCCCCGTTCGATGCGATCCGCTTGGGCACCAGCTCCTCGCTGACGCCGATCGCCTACCAGACCTGCGCGTACGGACCGCGGCGGCCGGCAGGCATCCTCGTGAACCCAGCGCTCGCCTGGAACACCATCTTCGGGTCGATCGCCGCGGGCACCTCCGCCGGCCTCGAGCGCAGCATGCTCTTCGACTTCGCGCGCGACGACGTCGTCACTGCGCTCAAGACCTTCTCCGGCAACTCGCGCGAGCGCGCCAAGCTGGAGCGGTACCTCGAGTCACTGGAGAAGCTGCGCGCCCGCGAGGCCCAGCTCAAGAGCATGGCCGCGAAGGTGCAGCCGTTGTTGCCGCCCGCGCCGGCGGACAACCCGCTGTTGCAGGGAGGCGGCAGCCCGCCGGATTCGCTCAAGTGGCTGGAGGCGCAGTTCGAGATCGCCACCTCCGCGTTGCTGGGCGGGCTCACCAACCTGGTCGTGCTGGCGTCGGGCACCTCCGGGTTCGACGTGCACTACGACTCGATCATCCCCGACATCGGCCGTCATGACCTGCAGCACGGCATCGACAACCCTGGCAACTACACCGCCATCGCCGCGGTCACGCGCAAGCACGTGGAGCTGGTGGCGAAGCTGGCGCGCGCGCTCGAGGCCACGCCGGAGGTGGGCGCGGACGGCACGATGCTCGACCACACGATCATCGTCTACATGTCCGACAACGGCGAACAGCACCACTCGGAGGCGCGCGAGTGGCCGAAGCTGATCGTCGGCGGCAACGCGCTGGGGATGAAGACCGACGGCCGCACCGTGATCTACCCGCGCGACGGCGCCGCGCGGAACCGGCAGGTCTCGAACCTCTTCAACACGCTCGGGCACGCCTTCGGGGACAGCGACTTCAACACCTTCGGCGCGGAGGGCACGACCCGCATCGCCGCCGGGCCGCTGTCGGAGATCTGGGCGTAGCGGCCGCCCGCGGCACGACACTTCGGTCCGGCGCGCGCTTGACCGGGTCGCGCGCGAGGATACGAAACCCGCGTGGACGCCCACCGCACCACCGTCGGCCACGGCCGCCGCATCGCCGCGCTCTTCAACGGCCGCGCGAAGCAGGTGACCCCCGGCGTGGTGCGCGCGCTCACCGACGCGCTCCCCGAAGCGCAGGTCTTCGTCTCGGACGATCTCCTGCAGGCCGAACGGCACGCGAAGTTGATCGCCGGGTCCGACGCCGAGGTGGTCCTCTCCGGTGGCGGGGATGGCGCGGCAATGCGACTCATCCGCATGCTCCGCGCGCAGATCGGCTCCGCGCGGGCGCACCCGGCGCTGGGCATCCTCAAGTTGGGGACCGGCAACGCGTGGGCGCACACCACCGGCGCGTGCGGGTACCGCCGGCTCTTCCAGCTCCTCCCGCGGATGCCGTGGCCGCTGCCGCTGCGCCGCTTCGATCTCGTGACGGTGGAGGGGTGGGAGGCGCCGTTCGCCGGCGTCGGCTGGGACGCGCTGATCCTCAACAACTACCAGCGCAACCTCGACAAGCGCTCCAGTCAGATCTTCGGTTCGCGCCTGGCCACGCGGTTGCACAAGGGGCTCGGCGGCTATCTCTATTCGGCGGTGCGCTACACCGTGCCCAAGGAGTGGCGGTTGACCCACGAGCACGGCGCCGCGCGCGTCACGCTGGAGGTGCCCTCGAACGAGCCGCTTTACACGGTGGATCCGCACGGGATCGTCGTTCAGCTGGCCTGGCGGTCGCCGCTCTACGAGGGCCCCGTCTCGGTGGGCGCGGCCGCCACCATCCCCGAGTACGGCTACGGCCTCCGGGCATTCCCCTTCGCCACGCGGCTCCCCGGGTTCATCAACCTGCGCGTCTACGACCGCGCGGTGCTCGAGGCGCTGGGGAACCTCCCGCGGATCTGGAGAGGTGACCACCCGGTGCCGGGGATGCACGACTTCTTCGTCAAGCGCGCGCGAATGCGTTTCTCGCGGCCCATGCCGTTCCAGATCGGCGGGGATGCGTCGGGGCAGCGCACGGAGGTCGAGTACGGGGTGGCGAAGGAGCCGGTCAACTGCGTGGACTGGGAAGCGGCGCTGGCGGAGGCGAGGCGCTGAGACGCGCGGTGTCGCTCCGGGTACAACGGGGGCATGGCCGTTCAACCCTTCGGTCCGCTGGGCCGTGGCCGCCCGCTCGGGACGGGCGGCGGCGCACTCTGCCTCGCGCTGGTGGCGCTGTCCTGCGCGACCCCGCGCGTCTCACCGGAGAAGAAGGTCCCGGCTGCCGCGCTGATCGTGGCCGGCGCGGCGAGCACTCCGGCGGACGTCGAACGGATCGAGCGTGCGTTCCACGTCACGTTCGGGGTCGATCAGGTCGAAGTGCTCGCGACTCGCGGCGGTGCCGCGCAGGTTTTCCAGCGGACGCAGGCGCTCGCCCGGACCATCGCCCCGGGCGGGCGGCTGTGGCTGGGGTTCGTCGGGGAGG
>JADGHL010000036.1 GCA_019686135.1 Myxococcaceae bacterium
GGGCTGGGGCGTGGGGGCCTGGCGGTTGCTCCAATGTCGCCCCGGTCCGGCGCGCGGTTGTGCGCCGGCCACGATTCACGGCAAGCGACGCACGATGGCCCGAAGCTGTTTCGCTCGCTCGCGTCGCCGCACGCGGTCGCGTGCTCTGGCCGCGATGGGTGACAGCCCACCTGGGACGGCTCGAGCCCGTCCGCTCGCGGTTGCCCTCCGGCGACCGGCGGCTTGAGGCACGCCCCGCGCGCGAGCCCGCGCGGTTGCGCTCCGGCCGCGGCACACGATGAGCGATGCACGGCGGTCGAAGCGCCTTCCGGCGCTCTACGGTCCGCGGCCTGCTCTGGTGCTTCGCTCCCGCCGGTCGATCCGGTAGCTGGGCCCGGGCGGGCTGCCGCTCCGACCGCGGGGGCCGCTGATCGGCGAGCTGAAGTAGAAGCTCAACAGCACTGCGACCACGAGCACGGCGATGAACACCACGGTCGCTGCTGTCATGGTCCTCCCCCTCGCGTGCTGAAAGGTAGTCCGCCGGTGCGATGCCGGCCTCGTCCCACGGGGCGCCTCTGGGTTCGTCCCGTAGGTGGAGCCTACTTCCGGCGGGCGGTGGGGCTGTCGAACACTGCCGCGCCCACCTTGCGCCGGGCTTCGTCGTCCTCGTCCCCGAAGCGGATGTGGCCTGCCAGATCCGCCGTCGTCACCGCCTTCAAACCGAACCGCGCGGCGATCGCGTCCAGCGCGGCGTTGAGGCGGTCGCTCCGGCGTGGGGGTTCTGGCAGATGGTCGAACAGCCCGAGCTGGCCCTGCGCCTGTTCGCCGAGATCCTGCGCGGAGACGCCGGTGAGCCGGACGCGGCGGCCGAGGTCGATGCGCGAGAACAGCTCGAGCGCCGCGCGGTAGATGGTCTGCCCGTCGTCGGTGGGCTGCTCCAGCGTCTTGCGGCGGGTGACCAGCTCGAAGTCGGCGTACTTGATCTTGAGCTGCACCACCCGCGTCTTCTGCCCGGCCTTGCGCAGCCGGCGGCCCACGCGCAGCGCCTGTGCGTGCACGTGGGGCCGGAGCGCCTCCTCGCCCTCCAGGTCCTCTTCGAAGGTGTCCTCCGCGCCGATGCTCTTCGCCTCGCGGTCCGGCACCACCGGGCGATCGTCGATCCCGTGGGCGAGCTCCCACAGATGGCGCCCGGAGGGGCCGTAGCGGTCCTCCAGCCGGCGTGGATCGCGCGCGGCGACGTCGCCGATCGTCAACAGCCCGTCCCTCCGCAGCGCCTCCTCCGCCTTCGGCCCCACGCCCCACAGGCGCGATATGGGCAGCGGCGCGAGGAAGGACACGGTCTCTTCTGCCGGGACCTCCCGTTGGCCGTTGGGCTTGGCGCAGTCCGAGGCGATCTTCGCCACGAACTTCACCGCGGCGATCCCCGCGGAGGCGGGCAGGTGGACCTCGCGGGCGATCCGCTGGCGGATCATCCGGGCGATCTCCGCGGGCGGACCGAACAGCGCCTGCGACTCCGTCACGTCGAGGAACGCCTCGTCCAGGGACAAGGGTTCGACCAGCGGGGTCACCGACTCGAAGATCGCGAATACCTCTTCGCTGGCTTCGGCGTAGGCGGCAAAGCGCGGCGGGACCACGATCGCGTGCGGCGCCAACCGGAGCGCGCGCGCCATGGGCATGGCGCTCCGCACGCCGAAGGGACGGACCTCGTAGCTGGCCGCGGTGACCACGCCGCGTTTGGGGTGGCCGCCCACGATCACCGGTTTGCCGCGCAGCGATGGATCGTCGCGCTGCTCGACCGACGCGTAGAAGGCGTCCATGTCCACGTGGAGGATGGCGCGGTGCACGGGCATGCGGACTGTAGCCAGCGCCGGTTGGATCTGCACGTGTGTGCAGTGTGCAGCGCAGGCCGTCTCGCTCGGAGGGACTCGACAAGCCCCGCCCCGAAGTGGTCGGGTGCCGCCGCCATGCCCGAGTTCACCCGCCGCACACTGCTCAAGGCCACCGCCGCCACCGCACTCACCTCTGCCGCGCTCGCCGCCTGCGGGAAGGACGCGGCTTCTCCTCCGCCTCTGGAGGAGCAGGGCCCGCCGCCGATCGACGCGGGCGCGTTCGACCACGGCTCACCGGTCGCGTTCGATCCGCAGGCGGTGCCGATCGACGAAGCGGCCTTCCCGCTCGGGCTGCAGGCGGGGGCCATGCGGAAGGATTCGGCGCTTCTGTGGACGCGCTTCGTCGCGGACGCGGTGCCGCCCGGCGCGGTGGCGAAGCTTTGGGTCTGGCGGGACGGCAGGAACGCCGGCGAGGTGATCCTGGTCCACGAGCTTCCGGTGGAGCCGGCGGCCCGCGGCTATGCGCACGTCCCGGTGAGCGGACTGGCGCCGGCGACCTGGTACCGGTACGCGTTCTTCGTCGAAGCGGACGGCGCGTTCATCGGCCGCACCGTGGTGGGCCGGTTCCGCACGGCGTTCCCGGACGACTGGGACTGGCCGCTCACGGTCGCCGCGACCACCTGCACGAACTTCAAGTTCGCTCCGTACGTGGCGCTCCAGGCGATGGCGGAGGAGCCCGCCGATCTGTTCCTGCACCTGGGCGACATGTCCTACAACGACGGCGCGTTCTACCTCTCCGAGTACGAGGAGCGCTGGCAGCGCACGCTGCGGGATCCGGGCTACCGCGCGCTGCTGCCCAGGATGGGGCTGTACGCGACGTGGGACGACCACGAGATCTCCAACAACTTCGATCCCGAGGCGATGCAGGCCACTGCGCCTTCGCAGCTGGCGGACGCGAAGCAGGCCTTCTTCGAGACGCTGGCGGTGGAGCGCGGGCCGAATGACAGGCTGTGGCGTTCGTATCGCTGGGGCCGGACGGCGGAGTTCTTCGTGCTCGATTCGCGCACCGAGCGGAGGCCGTCCACCCGCGAGAGCGACGAGCCCATCTACCTGAGCCCCGAACAGCTCGCCTGGCTGAAGCAGGCGCTCGAGGAGAGCCCGGCGCACTTCAAGGTGCTGCTCAACTCGGTGCCGATGACCAACTTCCCGCCGCCGTTGTGGGGCCTGCAGGGGGATCGCTGGCAGGGGTATCAGGCGCAGCGGCGCGCGCTGCTGGACTTCATCGCCGCCAGGCACATCGAGAACGTGTGGTTCCTCTCCGGCGACTTCCACCTTGGCTTCGTCACCCGGCTCGACCGCGAAGGCCCGGACCGCGATCTCTGGGAGATCGCCGTGGGGCCCGGCGGCAACGGCAACAACCCGCTCGCGCTGGTGCTGGAAGGGGACGATCCGCAGAACCGCGAGCTGGCCTTCCCTTCGGCGCAGTTCGCTTACGCCTCCGGCGACATCGCCGGCACCTTCCTCACGTTCGATCCGAAGCAGAACGCGGTGCGGGTGCGCTTCGTCGATCCAGTGACCCGCGCCGACCGCTACGACGCCTGGCTCCATCAGGGGGACTGACCATGAAGGCCGCCACCGAGTACCTGTACTTCGAGACGAAGAAGCGCCGCGAGCTGGTGCGGATCACCGACCAGGTCGAAAAGGTCGTCGCGAACAGCGGCATCCAGGAGGGCTTCGTCCTGGTGAGCGCGATGCACATCACCGCCGGCGTCTTCGTGAACGACAACGAGCCGGGGCTTTGGGAGGACATCTGGGAGTGGCTGGAGCGCCTCGCGCCGTTCCGCCCCGACTACCGCCACCACGACACCGGCGAGGACAACGGCGACGCCCACCTCAAATCGCTGCTCGTCCACCACGAGGTGACCGTGCCGATCACGAAGGGAAAGCTCGATCTCGGCCCCTGGCAGCAGATCTTCTACGCGGAGTTCGATGGCCAGCGCCGTAAGCGCCTCATCATCAAGGCGATCGGCGAGTAGGCGCGCTCAGGCGCGCAGCCCGAGCCGTTCGAGCGCGGCGCGGAAGTCCTCCGGTGCCTCTGCGGTCTGTGCGATCGGCCGGCCGGTCACGGGGTGGGTGAGCGCCAGCGAGCGCGCGTGGAGCAGGTGGCGGCCGACACCGGGAACCTCGGGGCCGCCGTACTGCGGATCGCCGACGAGCGGCGCGCCGATGCTGGCGAGGTGCGCGCGGACCTGGTGGAGCACGCCGGTGTGGATGCGCGCCTCGACGAGGGCGTACTCGCCGCTGCGGTCCAGCACGCGGAAGGTGGTGAGCGCCTCCCGCGCGCCGGCTCCGTCCGCCGCTGCCTCCACCCGGTCCGGGTGGCGGGGAGGGTGCCGCAGCGGAAGGTCGATCTCGCCCTCATCCGCGATCGGTCCGCTCACCACGGCCCAGTAGCGCTTGTCCACCTTCCGCGCGGCGAACGCTTCGCGCACCGCCGTCCACGCGGCGCGGGTGCGCGCGGCCACCATCACGCCGGAGGTGTCGACGTCGAGCCGGTGGCACAGCCCGCCCTCGCGCGGATCGGCGGACGCCTCCGCACACTCCGGAAAGCGCGCCACGAGCGCGTTGGCCACGGTGCCGCGTTCGCCCGGCACGAGTGGGTGGGATGGCGCGCCGGCGGGTTTGTCGACGAACACCAGCGCGTCGTCGGCGTGGAGGACCGTCAATGGGAGGTCCGGCTCGGGCACCGGGCGCGGATCACCCTCCGGCAGATCGACGGTGATGCGCTGGCCCGCCACCACCGTGGCGCCCTTCTTCGCCACCCGTCCGTCCACCCGCACCGCGCCGGCGTCGAACAGCGCCTTCAGCTTCGCCCGCGAGAGCGCCAGCGCCCTTCCGACGAAGAGATCGATCCGGCTGCCGGCGGAGCCCTCGTCGACGGTGAGCTGGTGCACAGACATCGGGGCGCGGGATCTACGCCTCGGAGAGCGCCTCGTACACCTCCTCGGCGGTCTGGAACCGGTCGTCCGGCTCCTTGCGGATGAGCCGCATGGCGATCCGCGAGAGGTACGCGTCGACGCGCGGGTTGTAGTACTGCAGCGGCGAGGCTTCGCTCTCCAGCACACGGGTCCACAACTCGTGCGGCGTCCTCGCGTCGAAGGGCGGACGGCCGGAGAGCAGCTCGTAGAGGATGACGCCCAGCGAGTAGAGATCCGCCCGGGCATCCAGCGGCTCGCCAAGGATTTGCTCCGGCGCCATGTAGCGGTACGTCCCTACCAGCCGCCCGGTGCCGGTGACCGAACCGTCGTCGGCGAGGAACTTGGCCAGGCCGAAGTCCATCAGCCGGACGATCCGATCCTCATCCACCATCACGTTGGACGGCTTGAGATCGCGGTGCACCAGCCCGTGCGCGTGGATGTACGCGAGCGCCTGGCACAGCTGCAGCATCGCGTCGGTCAGCCGGCCCAGGCGCTCGGGGCGGTTGAGCGCCTCGAGGTCCACCGGGTGCGGGCGCGGCTCCGGCGGCGCGGTGATGAGAGACGGCGACTCCCAGGGGACGTCCAGCTGCCCGGTGTTCAGCGTGTCCGGTTCGTCGGCGAGGTCGGCGAGCGCGCGCACCGAGTCCGGGCCGGACTCGAACTGCATGGCGTCCTCGCTCGGGGACTCGTCCGCGAACCGGGAGAGGTCGAACGGCGGCAGGGAGTCGCCTGTGGGCTCGTCGTCGTCGTCCTCGTCCGCGCGCTCGGCGCGGATGGGCGATCGCACGCGGCCCGGGCGGGCGGTGTCGAAGGAGGAGTGGGAGGACAGCCCACCCGAGTGGAGATCCTCGTCGCTCATCGAGAGGTACTGGCGGAGGTTGAGGCCCTCCACGAGCTCCATGGCCAGGTACGGGTAGCCCTGGTGCACGCCGGTGTCGAAGACCTTCACCACGTTCGGGTGGGAGAGGTCGGAGAGCGTCTCGAACTCGCGCGCGAGCCTGCGTGCGGCGCGCGGATCGAGCGCGGGCCCGGTGGAGAGCAGCTTGAGCGCCGCGGGTTCGCCGGTCCGGCGATCGATCGCGCGGTATACGGTCCCCACGCCGCCGCTGCCAAGCGTCTCGAGCACGCGATAGGGACCAATCAGACTGGGAGGCATGCGAGAGGCGAATCCTATGCGAGCGCCACGGGTTCGCCAGCGCGCGGCGGTCGCCGGCCCGGGTAGGGAAGGGGCACACGGGAACGAGCCCGAGGCCGCGGCGGGTGTGCATCGGGTCGCATGTCGTCCGACTGTAGACCACCGCGACGACTGCCTCTATGTTCCGCGGCCTCATGGCCGAGCCGGAAGACGTCCAGCGCCTCGAAGAGGCGGTGAAGCAGAAGCCGTTGCCGCGCCACATCGGCATCATCATGGATGGCAACGGGCGCTGGGCCGAACTGCGCGGGATGCCGCGGGTCCAAGGGCACCGCGAGGGCTCGAACTCGGTCCGCGAGGTCACGCGCTGCGCCCGGCGGATCGGCATCGAGGCGCTGACGCTGTACGCCTTCTCCAGCCAGAACTGGTCGCGTCCGGCGGAGGAGGTGGCCGCGCTGATGGACCTTCTGCGCGAATACCTGGAGAAGGAGCGCGCGGAGATCATGGACCATGGCATCCGCCTCAACGCGATCGGTGACGTGGAGAAGCTGCCGAAGTTCGTGCGCGAGCCGTTGGACCGCCTGCGCGAGGAGTCGTCGAAGAACACCGGGATGTGGCTGACGCTGGCGCTCTCCTACGGCGGCCGCGAGGAGATCGTCCGCGCCACGCGCGATGTGGCGGAAAAGGTCCAGAAGGGCGAGCTCCGCCCGGAGGCGATTGACGAGCGGGTGTTTGGCCAGCATCTCTGGACGCACGGACTGCCCGAATTGGACCTGGTGATCCGCTCCAGCGGCGAACGGCGGATCTCCAACTTCCTTCTCTGGCAGGCGGCGTACGCCGAGTTCGTCTTCACCGACACGCTGTGGCCCGAGCTGCGCGCGGAAGAGTTTCTCCGGTGCGTATCCCAGTACCAGAACCGCGAGCGGCGCTTCGGCCTGACCGGAGCCCAGCTGAGGAACCAGAAGGTGAGCGGCGCCCAGGGCGCATCGTGAACGACAAGAATCGGAATCTCCTTGTGCGGATCGCCACGGCCGTCCTGCTGTTGCCGGGGGTGATCTTCCTGCTGTGGCGCGGTGGGTGGTGGACGGCGGCGTTGGTGGCGGCGGCCGCCGCGGTGTGCGCGTCCGAGTACCTGCTCATCGTCTGGAAGCGGCTTGGGGCGATCGCCTGGGGGTGTATCGCGGCCGCCGGGCTTCTGCCGCTTCTGCCGGCGCTGGCGCCGCGCGATGCGTTCGCCCTCGGGTTCTTCGTGGTGGGCGGGACGCTGATCGTCACGTGGACCTGGCACCTGCTCCGCGGTCCGCTCGCGGAGGCGCCGGAGCGTTCGGCGCACGGGCTCACCGCGGTGGTGTACGGCAGCCTCGGCCCCATGTGCATCGCTGCGCTCAGGCTCATCCCCGAACAGGGGTTGGGCTGGGTGATCGCCGCGTTGACCATCACCTGGGTGAACGACACCACGGCGTACTTTGCCGGGCGGTTCCTCGGCCGGCACAAGCTCTACGTCGAAGTGAGCCCGAACAAGACCTGGGAGGGCTTCTTCGGCGGGATGGTGGGATCGATCGGCGGGATGTTCGTCCTCCGCGCGTTCTTCTTCCGCTGGCTCACCGTGACGGACTGCGTGTGCCTGGGGCTCGCAGGAGGGGTCTTCGGGCCGATCGGCGATCTCACCGAGTCAATGCTCAAGCGCGCATACAAGGTGAAGGACTCGGGGAAGATCATCCCGGGGCACGGCGGGCTTCTCGACCGGATTGACGCGCTGGTGTTCAACGCGCCCATGGTCTTCGTCTGGGTCGCGTTCCTTCGTGCACACGTGAGCGGCGGGTAGGGCGGGCGGTCCCTCGTCCGGCGGGTTTCCGACGGCGGTGCGCCTCCCGCGGTAGCACCCGGGGGCCCCGACGATTAGTGTCGCGCGCATGGGTGGTCTTCAAGGCGTCGTCCTCTTCGTGGTGCTGATCGGCGTGCTGATCACGGTCCACGAGCTGGGACACTTCCTGGTCGCCAAATGGCTGAACGTGAAGGTGATCCGGTTCTCGGTCGGGTTCGGGCCGAAGCTGTTCGGGTTCACCCGCGGCGAGACCGAGTACCAGGTCGCGGTGCTGCCATTGGGCGGCTACGTGAAGATGGCCGGAGAGCTGCCCCACGACGAGGTCGATCCGAAGGATGCGGCGCGCGGCTTTCTGGCCCAGCCGCCCTGGAAGCGCGCGTTGATCGTCATCGCCGGGCCCGTGTTCAACCTGGTCTTCCCCATCCTCATCTACTTCGCGTTCTTCATGCAGCCGCAGCAGCTGGCGTCCACGAAGATCCGCTACGTCCAGGATGGGATGCCCGCCGCGGTCGCCGGGATCCGGCCGGGCGACACGGTCCGCGCCGTCGCGGGCACGCCGGTGAAGACGTTCGATGAGCTCTCCCGGCTTCTGGACGAGCACACCGGGCAGCCGACCACCCTCACGGTGGAGCGCGACGGCAAGACCTTCGAGACCAGCCTGACGCCCACCGCGACGTTCCTCTCCACCGACGTGGAGTCGGAGGTGCGCGGGATGGTGGGCATCGCTCCCGCCGCGCCGGTGCCGATCCTCGGCATCGAGCCCGGGTCGCCGGCGGCGAAGGCGGGGCTAAGGACCCAGGACCAGGTGGTGCAGGTCAACGGCAGGCCGGTCAACGATCTGTACGAGATGACCGAGGCGCTCGAGGGCGCGCCCAACCCGGTGCCGCTGTTGATCCTCCGTCACGAACCGCTGGGGTTGCCCGGGATCCCGCTGACGAACCCGCGGCTGCTGAAGCTGTCGGTGCCCATCCAGGAGGGCGTCGGCTACGCGGCGATCGGCGCGCTGCCGCCGGATCTGTTCGTCGCGCGGGTCTTCGAAGGAAGCCCGGCGTGGGAGGCGGGCCTGCGCGACGGCGACCGGCTGGTGGCCGTGAACGGCAAGCCGGTGGCGTCCTTCGGCGCGTTCCAGGCGGCGCTGGCCCAGGCGAAGGGCGAGCCGTTCGATCTGACCTGGAGCTCCAACGGACAACAGCGGTCGGCGCGGCTGAAGATCCGCCCTTACAACCGGGTGGAGCAGGGCCAGAAGATCCCCACCGAAGGCATCGGCGTGCAGGGCAGCGGCCGCCCGTCCTCGCGGACCATCGACACCATCACCGTGCACCTCGGCGTGGGCGGTGCGCTCGAGAACTCGGTGAAGAAGCTGGCCGACGACGTCCGTAAGACCGCGCTCGTGTTGAAGGGGTTGATCGTCCGCGACATCGGCATCGAGGCGGTGGGCGGGCCCATCATGATGTACCAGCTCGCCAGCAAGGCCTCGGAGCTCGGGCTCGAGTACTTCTTCGGCCTGATGGCGATCATCTCGGTGAACCTGGGGATCATGAACCTCCTGCCGATCCCCGTGCTGGACGGCTTCGGGCTGCTGTCCGCGCTCTGGGAGGGCGTGCGCCGGCGGCCGATCCCGGCGCGCGCGCGGGAGATCGCCAACCTGGTCGGGCTGGGGATTCTCCTGGTGCTGATGGTGACGGTGATGTTCAACGACATCCGCCGGTAGCCCCCGCGTGCGCTTCGCGGGCCTGCGGTTCTTCGTGGTCGCGGCGGTGCCGGTCCTCATCGCCTCGTGCACGCGCGAGGTGCGGCGCGAGCCGTCGCCGCGAGACGTGCTGGGCGAAGGCCTGGCGTCCTGGTACGGCCCCGGCTTCGACGGGAAGCGGACCGCCAGCGGCGAACGGTTCGACGAGGACGCGCTCACCGCTGCGCACCGCACGCTCCCGTTCGGCACGTGCGTGGTGGTGCACAACCTCGACACGGGAGCGAAGGTGGCGGTGCGGATCAACGACCGGGGTCCCTACGCGAAGGGGCGGGTCCTCGACGTGTCGAAAGCGGCCGCGAAGCACCTGGGGATGCTCGATGCGGGCGTGGCGCACGTCCGACTCCACCCCTGCACACCCTGACGCCGACGGCCGTAAGGCCGTCCAAACAACCAACTACCCACTTCCCACCACCCACTGTTAGACGTCTTCCGTGCTCCTGGCGCTCGACACTTCCACGCTGACGCTCTCGCTGGCGCTCGTCGACGGCGTGGCGCCGTTGCGGGTGGTGGAGCACCTGCTCATCGGCCCGCCGCGCAAGCAGAGCGAGATGCTCCCCGCGGTCATCGGCGAGCTGCTCGACCGGCACGGCGTGAAGCTCGCGTCGCTCGAGGGGATCGTGGTGGGGCTGGGCCCCGGGTCGTTCACCGGACTGCGCATCGGGCTTTCGGCGGCCAAGGCGCTCGCGTACGCGGCCAGGCTCCCGCTCGCCGGCGGATCGTCGCTGGCCGCGGTGGCGCAGGAGGGTCCGCCGGACGTCCCGCTCTTCTGCCTCGCGGTGGTGCGCGCGCAGGAGCTGTACGTCGGCCGCTACCGGCGCACCGGGTCCCGTGTGGAGGCGCTCGCCCCCGAGGACGCGCTCACTCCGGCAAAGCTGGCGGAGGCGATGCAGAAGGAGCCGGAGGCGATCGCGCTCGGCCCCGCGGTGCCGGAGTACCGGGCGCAGCTGGAGGGGCTCGGGGTTCCGGCCGCGCGGCTGTTGGATGTGGGCACGGTGCCCTCCGCGGTCGCGCTCGCGCAGCAGGTGACGTTGCCGAAGAGTTTCGATGCGCAGGCGCTCTTCGCGCTGGAACCGCACTACGTGCGCGGCTCCGGCGCGGAGCGGAACCCGCGCTTCCCCGCGCCGGCCGGCTGGAGCGCCACCGCGCGGCTCAAGGAGGACTGAAGGACATGACCACGGATCGCAAGACCCGGTTCGCGGTGGTGGGCGCCACCGGGACGGTGGGCCGGGAGCTGGTCGGCGCGTTGTTCGACGCCGGGGTGCCGCCGGAGAACCTCACCGCGCTGGCCTCCGAGCGCTCCGAGGGCGACGAGCTGGAGTACGGCGAGGAGACGCTGGAGGTGGAGAAGGCGACGCCGGAGAATTTCCGTGGGATTCACGTCGCGCTCTTCGCGGTGCCGCCGGAGGCGACGCGCGAGCTGGCGCTGGCGGCGCAAGCGGCGGGTGCCTGGGTGGTGGACGTGAGCCCCACCTTCCGGAGCGACCCGGAGGTGCCGATGGTTCTGCCCGGCCTCAACGACGATGTGCTCAAATCGCCGTTCAAGGGACGGATCGTCACCACGCCCTCGCCGGTGACCGCGGCGCTCCTCTGGACGCTGGAGCCGCTGGTCGAGTCCTTCGGGGTGCGCCGCGTCCATGCCACCGCGCTGATCGCCGCCTCCAGCGAAGGGACCCGCGGCGTGGCCGAGCTGGAGAAGGGCGTGGCGGATCTGCTCGCCGGACGCGACTTCGAGCCCGACCGGTTCCCGCACCGGCTTGCGTTCAACGTCATCCCCCAGGTGGGCGCCTTCTCCTCGGGCTGGAGCGCGGAGGAGCGCGCCTGGCGCGACGAGGCCGCGCGCGTGTGGGAGGGCCGGGCCGATCGTCCGCTGATCTCCGGTACGGCGCTGCAGATCCCCCTCTTCTTCGGCCATTCGATCTCATTGAGCCTGGATCTCGGCCGCCCGGCGGAGGAGGGCGAGGTCCGCGAGGCGCTGCGGCGTTCGTCGCGGCTCAAGGTGCTCGATTCGCCGGACGAGAAGGTCTACCCGATGCCGATGTTGATCACCGCCGACCCCACCGTCCACGTGGGGCGGATCCGCGCGGTGCCGGGCGTGCCGGGCGGGTTCGAGCTGTTCGCGGTGGTGGACAACGCCGGGCGCGGCGCCGCGCTGACCGCGGCGGAGCTGGCCCTGCAGCTCGCGTCGCGCGGTACGTGACAATTTGACACGGCTGCCCACCGGGCCGCTGTCCAATTGGCGCGGCGCTCCCTATCGGGAGGGGCGTTTCCCTCGGGAGTCGAGGGTTTGCAGATGGCCCCTGCCTTGCTACGACACCCGCCGCCCATGCGCCTCTCCGTTGCGCTCTTTGTCCTCGCCGTGCCCGCGCTGGCCGCCGCCCAGGTCAGCCAGGTGGACCTGCAGATCGGTTCCGCCAACTCGGTCTCCCTCTCGAAGGAAGACTGCGGGCGCAATCTGACGATCAACTTCACGCTCAACCCGGCGCTGATCCTGCTTCCTTGCAGTCCCTTCCGGGTGTGGTCGACGACGTCGGACACCTGCGGGAACGAACCGGGTACGAGCGACCACGTCTTCTACACGCAGAACCTCTCCACCAACACCAACTCCACCGGGTCGTTCCAGCTCGCGGTCGCGGACCTGCAGGCCGCCACCGGCAGCGACGCCGGCGTCTGCAGCGCGGGCGAGGTGGAGCAGACGTTCCTGCTCTGCGGCGCGTTCCAGTACGAGACCATCAACACGGGCTGCTCGACGAGCTCGATCGCCAACGCGAAGGACACCGACCCGGCGACGATCGACTTCGACTCCAAACCCCCGTCGCCGCCGCAGCTCTTCGAAGCGGTCGGGCACACCTCCTCGCTCACCGTCTCGCTCTCGGTGGACGAGGACACCAGCACCGTCACCCTCACCGCGGTGGACACCGTGGACGGGACGACCGTGCGCAAGGACGCCGCCGCCGGATCCAGCGCGAACATCGGCGGCCTCACCAACGGCCACCTCTACAAGGTGACCGCGGTGGCCAAAGACCTGGCCGGGAACGTCAGCGACGTCTCCAACGAGATCGAGGGGACCCCGGTGGAGATTGGTGGCTTCTTCAACCGCTACGTCGACGCGGGCGGGAACACCGGCGGCTGCTCCGCCACCGGCCCCGGTTCGTTCGGAGCGCTCGCGCTGCTCGCCGCGGCCGCGCTGGGATTCCGCAGGAGGACTGCACGGTGAGGGGCGCGTTCTGGGTGCTGGGGCTGGTGCTGGCGTTCGCGCCGGCCGCGCGGGCGGACGTCATCTACACGGAGTCGTCACGGTCCGGCGCGTTGATGTTCAAGCTGGGGATGTTCAACCCGTCCGATTCGATCGACGAGGGCCTCCCCGCCAAGCCGTACGAGACCACCTTCGGCGACACGGGGATGCTGGTCGGTGAGATCGAATACGACCACTACTTCTACCAGGGCTTCGGCGCCGTCGGGATCGGAGCCTCCGGGTCGTACGGGGAGATCTACGGCAAGGGCCTGGTGATCGGCGACGAGACCGCCACCACCGAGGATCACTCCGGGCTGGTGGTCGCCCCGGTCCGTCTGATGGCGCTCTACAACTGGGACTACGCCGCGCAGACCTGGGCGATACCGCTCGTACCGTATTTGCGTGCGGGCGCGGCGGTGGTGCCGTGGTGGGCGCTGCAGGCCGGCAACGTGGAGATCGCCAGCGGCAAGCGCGGCGCGGGTGCGACCTGGGGCTGGACGGTGACCGGGGGCCTGATGTTCCAGCTCGATGTGCTGGACCCGCGGCTGGCGCGGGACTTCGACAACGATCTCGGCGTGAACCACAGCTACGTTTTCGCCGAGTACAACTACCTGCGCGCCGAGAACTTCGGGAAGGGTGGCCTGAAGTTCAACGTCGGCCACTTCATGTTCGGGCTCTCGCTCGAGTTCTAGCCGGCGTAGCGTTCCCTTCGTGCGTGGATGGGTCATCGTCTGCACGGGGGCGCTCTTCTCAGTGGCGTGCACGCGCGTGGCGCGGCCGCCGGAGTTGCCGAAGGAGATCTTCGCCGGCGAGCCGGTGCGGCTGGGGTCGGATGGGCTTTCCTGGCAATACGGCGACGGCGCGTCCGGCACGTTGGGCACCCACGCCTATCGGGGTCGTGGCACGTTCACGGCGGCGGCGTCGCGGGGCGGTGAAGCGCTCGGATCGTTCGAGGTCACCGTCGTCCCGCGGTCCGTGCTCCGCGCGGTGCCTCCGGATGCCAGCCAGGTCCTCTGGCTCCCGGCGCCGCGGCAGGGGGCGGGTGCGGTGGTGGACTTTCTGGAGCGCGCCGCCGGTGGGTTCTTCTCCACGCCGGGCGCCGAGCGCGATCCGTTCCTGCGGTACCTGCAGGAGCTGTCTGCGCAGCCACCTTCACAGGACCTGGGCGTCGATCGGGACGAGGGCCTGGCGGTGTTCGGTCTGCCCGGGGCGCCGGGGCGGATCGCCGCGGTCGGCGTGGTGGACGAAGCGGTGGCGCTTCGGGGCGCGCGCGATCTCTTCGCCGCCGACGGGTTCCACCCGGAAGCCTCAGGCGAAGACGAAGACGCGATGTCCCGGGTGCTGGAGGGCCCGGACGGCGAGCGCATCGTCGCCTTCGCGGATCGCGGCTACCTCTACCTGATGCCGGTTCCGTCCGGCGCGCCCACGGCGCAGGCGCTTCAGACGATTGATCGGATCCGAACGGCTCCCGCGAACGGGCTCGAAGGCTTACCCGATCTGGCGGGGCTGCGTGCGCGTGTCGCCAGCGGCGACGTCTTCGCCTGGTTCCGCGCACCGGACAACGCGGCATCGGCGTTCGACAGCGCGCTCGTGTCGTTCGCCTTCTCGGCTTCCCGGATCGAGGTGGACGCCGCGATCGCCGCTGCCGGTCCGCTCTGGGACGTCGCGCTCGCGCCGGAGCCCGGAGGGGACCTATTCGACGCGGCGGACGACGCGCAGTTGTTGATCGTCGCGTCTGCAGACCCGGCCGGCCTCGGGCGGTTGATCGATCTGGCGCTGGCGCTCTGGCCGCGGCGTGTGACCGGGCGGGCCGAGCTCGATCGCGGCGGGGGCGGTCACCCGCGGACGACGCCGGGCGCCTGCGCGGCAAAGACGCTCCGCGGCGATCTGTCCTTCGGGGCGAGCCTCGACATCGAACGCTCGCTCGCCCACCTCGCACACCCCGGAGATCTCCCGGACCTCGTCACCGACTGGACGCTCCTTGCCGGCGTGCGCTCCAGGAACGATGCGTACGACTTCCTGAACGCCCTGTTCGAGGCGCTCTCGCTGGTGGCGACGTGGCAGCCCTCCGTTGACACGCTGATGTACGACGTCGACGTCGACGGCCGCATCGCGAGCGCCATGTGTTGTTCCTGGGAGGGAGCGCTCTGGTTCTCCACCCGGCGATTGGGGGACCGGGCCGATGTCGCGGCGCTCCGGCGTCGCTTCGGCGAGGGCGCGTTCTCGCGCGGGCACCTTTCGGTGCTGCTGGATCTGGGCGCGCTGATGCGCAAGCTGCAGACGCGCGCGCCCACCGCGTCCACCTTCCTCGAACAGCTCACGGCGGTCGACACGGTCTTCGTGGACGTCGTGCCGGAATCTGTCGGCGGGCGCGCGCGGGCGGTGATTGACCTGCGGCCGGAGTAGGGCCGTCCAGTGTTGCACGTGGGTCCGGGGCCTCGGACACTGCGGCGCGTGCCGTCCTTGACCGTCCTGTACTTCGCCGTGGCGCGGGAGCGCGCGGGGACCGCGCGGGAAATGCTGACGCTTCCGCCCGGCGCGACGGTGGCAGATCTTCTGGATGCGCTCTGCTCGCGGCACGCGGCGCTCGGCCCGCTTCGCCCGCACCTGCGCGTCGCCATCAACGAAGAGTTCGCGCGGGGGCCGGAGGTGAGGATCCCCGATGGCGCGGAGGTCGCGCTCATCCCGCCGGTGTCCGGTGGCGCCGGCGCGGACCTGGTGTTCCGGATCACCGATCAGCCCCTGTCCCTGGACGAGGTCGTCCGCGCCGTGAGCTCGAAGGGGATGGGTGGGGTGGTCACCTTCACCGGCGTCGTCCGCGACGAGACGAAGGGCCGCCGTGTAGTGAAACTGGAGTACGAGGCCTACGCCTCGATGGCGGAGCGGAAGCTGGCGGCGATCGGCGCCGAGGTGAGCGCGCGCTGGCCCGGCGCGAAGGTGGCGATCGCGCACCGCGTAGGCACTCTGCAGCCCAGCGAGCTCGCCGTGGTGATCGCCGCCGCGGCGCCGCACCGTGACGCGGCGTTCCAGGCGTGCCGCCACGCGATCGAGCGGCTCAAGCAGGACGCGCCGATCTGGAAGAAAGAATTCTTCGAGGATGGCGTGGTGTGGGTCGGATGGGGTCCCTAGCGCGCCGCGGCGTGGGACTTTGACGCTGCCTCCGCGGCGAGCCTCGTGTACTGTCCGCGCCGGAATCCGACTCTGCGCCCGTCCCCCGGCCGACTCCCCGGGCGCGTATCCGTGAGGAAGAGTGATGCGTCGTTCATTGTGGCTGGCGGCCCTGGCTGTGTTGTGTGCCGCCGATGTGATGATTGTGGGCTGTCAGGGCTGTAACCCGCCACCGCCGCCGCCTCCTCCACCGGAGGATGCGGGCGTGGACGCGGGCGTCGATGCCGGTGAGGTGGACGCCGGCCCCGACCTGTCCTGCCCCTCGGGCACCGACGACGAGTGCCTCCAGAAGCTCGGGCCCGAATACATCTGCGACCAGGTTCAGGGCTCGGACACCTTCGACACCTGCATCCTGAAGTGCCGCACCGACGACGAGTGCGCGCACTACAAGCAGGGCCTGCGCTGCGAGGAGAAGACCGGGCACTGCATCATTGCGCAGGGGTGCACCGACGACACCAACTGCCGCGCCTGCGATCCCTCGCAGCCGGCGGGCTGTCCGGATTTGTTCAAAGACTGGTACTGCGATCCCAACTTCGGCAAGGAGTGCCGGTGCGTGCCGGAGAACAACGGCACCGGTTTCCCGGGCGTCTGCCGCCGCGTGAAGGGCGTCTGTGAAGAGTGCACCTCGGACGCAGAGTGCGGCAACGGCCCCGTCTTCGACACCCAGGGCGTCTGCGTCGCGCTCCAGGGCGATCCCAACGGGCAGCTCCCGGACGGAGGCACGCGGAAGTACTGCTTCCAGAAGGGGATCGTCTGCGGCTGCGGTATGAAGCCCGACCCCTCCACAGGCGCCTGCGTGCCCCAGTTGGGTTCGTGCAACGACATCGGCTGCGAGGAGGACTCCGACTGCCCGTTCGGCTCGGTGTGCAACACCACCAGGTGCCTGTGCGAACCGCGCTGCGTCTGGAACTTCGCCACGCAGGAGCTGAACCCGCCCGGGTGCCCGCCCGGCAAGTCGTGCTGGGTCGATCCGGCGAACCTCGATCCGAACTCGCCGTTCTTCGGCGCCGGCCGCTGCAAGCCGCCGTGCACCGACAACGTGCAGTGCTCGATCGATGACCCGCGCCTGGTCTGCAAGGCGGAAGAGGTCGCCGGCGGCACGTCCCTCAACCGCTGCCGCCCGGACGGCGAGTGCATGGACGATCTCGAATGCCCCGAGCCGCAGATGGGTTCGATCTACCTGGGCTACTGCGACCGCAGCGAGTTCAAGTGCAAGCAGGACTGCCGCATCGGCATCGACCCGGTCACCAACCAGCCGTATGACGACTGCATCAGCGGTTACCGCTGCGAGGAGGACCAGAACGGGCAGCACATCTGCAAGCAGCTCAGCTGCGTGGAGGCCGGGGGCGCCCGTCTGGCGTGCACCACCGGCCAGTTGTGCTGCGGCGAGGACCGCAACGGCGACGGCACTGCCGAACCGTGCCCGCCGTCCGGCCTGGAGTCGAACAACTGCTACACCGCGCCGTCCCCGCCGTTCTGCACGCCGTGCATGTCGCATGAGGACTGCAACCAGGTGAGCTTCAACGGAAGCCCGCTGCCGTCCCTGTGTATGCAGGTGTCGATGAACACGGCCGTGTGCGCGCCGGCGACGTTCAATGACTTCAGCGTCGATCAGAACGGTATCGCGCGCGCGTACAAGGGGTGCCCGGCGAAGTACTCCGCCGTGACCATCAAGACCCAGTGCATGATCGACGCGGACTGCGGTCCGCAGGGCGATTGCGGCGAAGACCTGAGCACCACGCTCCCGGACGGCGGCCACCCGCTGACCTGCCTCTGCACCGCCGACGGCACGCCCAACAGCACCGCCGGCTGCCCCGTGGATCCGGACGCCGGGGTGATCTCGTACTGCCGGTTCGCGCCGGCGGGGACGCCGACCCAGTGCATCGTCTCGGTGGTGTGCCTGCCTTCGGCCTCGGTGATCCAGGAGGACCCGGCGAACGGCGGGTGCGGCATCCCGCTGTAGAGCGGACCCGGTGACGTGAACGGCGCGCGGCTCCCCGGTGGGGCCGCGCGCTTTTTTCCCGCTACGGCCGGCCCGCGTCGGAGCCTGCATCCGGATGCACCGGGGCAGCGGCGTTTGGAGCGGGCGCGGGCGCGTGCCGGCGGCGGTGCCACTCTCCGGCGGCCACCAGGAGAATCACCGCGCAGAGGACAAGAAAGCCCAGCGTGTGCAGCGCGGTCTCCACCTTCGGATTCATCGGCCGCTTGCGGATCGCCTCGATGACGGTGAGGACGATCCGTCCACCATCGAGGGCGGGGAAGGGGAGGAGGTAGAAGATCGCCAGCGCCGCAGAGAGGTGCACGAGGACGCGGAGGAACGCGTCCAGGCCGGACGACGCCACGTCGGAGGCCTGCTTCATCAGGAGGACCGGCGTGGCCTCATCCGGTCCGGGCCTGCCCCGGGCCATCCGCCAGAGCAGCTGCGTCCCCTCGCGGACCAACCGTCCGAGATACCCGGCCGATTCAAAGAGCGCCTCGCGGAACGGGAGGCTCCGGTAGACGTACTGCTGAGTGACGCCGATCCGCCCCGTCCCATCGGGCCCGGCGCGCGGCACCACCTCCACCCGGGCCGGGCCCTCGGCGCGGTGGACCTCCAGCACCAGCGGCGTGCCCGGATGCGACTCCACCTGTTCGACCAGGTCGCTCCACTCGCCCAGCGCCACGCCGTTCACCGCGGCGATGACGTCGCCCGGACGCAGCTGGGCCCGCGCGGCGACCGAACCCGGCTCGACCGTGCCCACGGTCAGCTTCACCGGGACGTGCGTTCCGGCGAGGAACAACCCCATCAGCACCCCGAACGCGACTGCGGCGTTGACCACGGATCCGGCCGCCAGCACGACGATGCGTGCCCACCACGCCCGGGCGAGGAACGAGCCCGGTTCCACCCCGGGCCCGCT
Organism: Myxococcaceae bacterium; assembly: GCA_019686135.1. GTDB lineage: Bacteria > Myxococcota > Myxococcia > Myxococcales > Myxococcaceae > JADGHL01. The sequence goes on from JADGHL010000036.1 coordinate 18,791, forward strand.
CCCCTGGTGGGGGTTGAGGCCGTGGATGCGGACATAGCCGCCGAAGGGGATCGCCCCCAGCACCCAGTCCGTGTGGCGGCGCCGAAGCGTGACGATCGGCGGCCCGAAGCCGATCGCGAAGCGATCCACCCGCATCCGCAACAGCCGCGCGGCGGCCAGGTGCCCCAGCTCGTGGAGGGCGATCAACAGCCCGAGCGCGAGGATGGCGTAAAGGTAGCGCACCCCGGATCCATCAGATCTTCCGCCGCTTCCCGGTGCGCTTGTACGCGAGATAGTCGGCGAGGATCTGCCCGTGGTCGAAGGCGAGATCCGTGGGGAGCTCGTCCAGACCGAACGCCCGCGCCTCGGCGGCGTCGTCCGCGCCGCGCGGTTCGCCCTCCGCCCAGCCGATGTACACGGTTGAGATGGTGTGGCGCCGCGGATCGCGCGCCGGATCCGAATAGGTGAAGAACTGCTCGGTGAGATCCACCGAGAGGCCGGTCTCCTCCTTCGCCTCGCGCACCGCCGCGTCGTGGAGCTTCTCGCCGACATCCACGAACCCGCCCGGCAGCGCCCAGCCCAGCGGCGGGTTCTTGCGGCGGATCAACACGATCCGATCGCCGGGGAGCTCGATCAGACAGTCCACCGTCACCAGCGGCGTCTTGATTTGGGACATGACCCGAAGCTTACAAGTCGTTGCCGTGCGCGCCATCTCGGGTGAGGATCGTTCCGTGACGCTCCGTCCGAACGCGCGCGGGCAGCTGTGGCTCCTTTGGGCCGCTCTCGTCCTCTTCGGCGGTTGCCGCACCCATCCGCTCTCCGACGGGCGCTATGCGTTCACCGCGGACCAGATCGTGGTCGACGATTGCGGCATCCTCCCCGACGCGGCGTCGCTCTGGGACGGCGTGCTCATCCAGGACGGCAACTTCGTCCGCATCCAGTACGACCTCTACGACTCGGAGCTGACCGGGCGGTACCGCGAGGTCGACGAGTCGTTCTACGTGGACGGCAGCGCCTCGAAGGTGTCCGGAACGCCTCGTGGCGTCGCCTGCACGTTCGATCTCGTGAACATCCACATCGACGGAGCGCTCGGCCCCGACGACGACGTGTTCACCGGCGTGGTCCGCGTGCACACCCGCACGCTCGGGGACGACCGCTGCGAGTGCGACTTGCAGACCACGTTCACCGCGAACTTCGTACCCGGATCCGCACCGTAGGCCCTCCGACAGCACCGGCCGGCCGACGCGGCCGTGCGCTTGTCGCGCCCGATGGGCCTTCCTATGACTGAGGCCCTCCCCAGCGAGGTGCCCCATGTCCGGACAGCCGAAGGAGATCTCCTCGGTCCTGCTCGAGCAGCGCGTCTTCCCCCCGCCCCCCGCATTCTCGAAGCAGGCTCACATCCAGAGCCTCGAGCAGTACCGCGCGCTCTACGACCAGGCGCTCGCGGACCCGGAGCGCTACTGGGGCGACCGCGCCCGCGAAGAGCTCTACTGGAAGGAGCCGTTCCAGACGGTGCTGGACTGGAAGCCGCCGCACGCGCGCTGGTTCGTGGAGGGCAAGACCAACCTCGCCTGGAACTGCCTGGACCGGCACCTCGACCGGCACGGGGAGAAGATCGCCCTGCTCTTCGAGGGTGAGCCGGGCGATCGGCGCCAGCTTTCATACCGCGAGCTGCACCGCGAGGTGTGCCGGTTCGCGAACGGGCTGAGGTCTCTGGGCGTGAGGAAGGGCGACCGCGTCGGCATCTACCTGCCGATGGTTCCGGAGGCCGCGGTGGCCATGCTGGCCTGCGCGCGGATCGGCGCGGTGCACTCGGTGGTGTTCGGCGGCTTCTCCGCGGAGGCGCTGCACGATCGGCTGGTGGACGCCGGAGCGAAGGTGCTCATCACCGCCGACGGCGGCTGGCGCAAGGGCGCGGTGGTGCCGCTGATGCAGAACGCGCGTGAGGCGGTACAGGGCGCGCCGTCGATCGAACAGGTGGTGGTGCTGAACCGGCTCGGCCAGGCGCTGACGCTGGAGGGCCGCGAGGTGGGCTGGGACGCGCTCGTCTCGAAGCAGGCCGAGACGTGCGACCCCGAATGGGTGGAGTCCGAGCACCCGCTGTTCATCCTCTACACGTCGGGATCGACCGGAAAGCCGAAGGGCGTTTTGCACACCACCGCCGGGTACGCGGTGAATGTGTCCCTGACCACGCGCTGGTGCTTCGACCTCAAGCCCGAGGACATCTACTGGTGCACCGCGGACGTGGGCTGGGTGACCGGCCACTCGTACGTGGTCTACGGGCCGTTGATGAACGCGGCGACGACCTTCCTCTACGAAGGCGCGCCGACGCACCCGGGCCCGGATCGCTTCTGGGAGATGATCGCCCGCTACCGCGTGTCGATCTTCTACACGGCGCCCACGGCGATCCGCGCCTTCATGCGCCTGGGAAGCGAGCCCGTGCTCCAGCACGATCTCTCGTCGCTGCGGGTGCTGGGCTCGGTGGGCGAGCCGATCAACCCCGAGGCGTGGATCTGGTACCGCGAGGTGGTGGGGAAGGGCCGCTGCCCGGTGGTGGACACGTGGTGGCAGACCGAGACCGGTGCGATCATGATCGCCCCGCTGCCCGGAGCGACGCCCACCAAACCCGGGAGCGCGACGTTGCCCTTGCCCGGCGTGGTGCCGGAGATCCTCGACGCCCACGGCCAGCCGGTGCCGCAGGGCAAGGGCGGGCACCTGTTCCTGGCGCGCCCGGTCCCGTCGATGCTGCGCACCGTTCATGGCGATCCCGACCGCTACGTGAAGACGTACTTCAGCGAGGTCCCCGGCAAGTACTTCACCGGAGACGGCGCCCGGCAGGATCAGGACGGCTACTTCTGGCTGATGGGGCGCGTGGACGACGTGCTCAACGTCGCCGGACACCGGCTGGGCACGGCGGAGGTGGAGAGCGCGCTGGTGGCGCACCCGAAGGTCGCCGAGGCCGCGGTGGTCGGCCGGCCGGACGAGCTCAAGGGCACGGCGGTGGTGGCCTTCGTCACCGTGAAGAAGGGCGTGGCGGTGACGGCGGAGCTCAAGAAGGAGCTGTGCCAGCACGTGCAGAAGGAGATCGGCGCGATCGCCCGGCCCGACGAGGTCCGCTTCGCCGAAGCGCTGCCCAAGACGCGCTCGGGGAAGATCATGCGCCGGCTGTTGCGGGACGTGGCGGCCGGGAAGCAGACCACGGGCGACACGACCACGCTGGAGGACTTCTCCGTGCTGGCGGCGCTCCGGGCGGAGGAGGAGTAGCGCGGCTCAGTGCAGCACCAGGCGGAGGTCCGGGCCCGGCCCGCGCGGAGAGGGCCGGGGCGCCACCAGGCTGAAGCCCTCCTCCACGATGTTCCACGGGGACGAGGCGCGCACCACGCCTTCCAGCCACGTGGGCAACACCGCGCCGCCGGTGGTCACCGTGACCAGCACGCGCCCGTCCGCGAAGCGGTCCGGCACGCCGAGCGCGAGCTGGCCGGTGCGCTCCAGCATCCGCGCGTCGATCCGGTGGAAGGCAAGGTCCCGGTCCAGGGTCACCGACCATCCGGCACGACTGCGGAAAAGCCTGCGGGTGAATTCGATCCCCAGCACCGGCACGAGATCGCCCGGCGCGTCGGGGGCGAGATCCTGGAGCGCGTTCGGGCGGAGCGCGGCGCGGAGCGCACGGCGCGGGAGCTCGAGCTCGACGTGGCGCAGCTCGTCGGAGAGCTGACGCTTCACCTCCAGCGTCACCTTGTCCGGCGCCGTCGAGCGCTCGATGACCCGGACCTCGAGCGCGTGCTCCTGCTCCCGCACTTGGTTGAGCGTGCGCGGCAGGCGGCGATCGAAGTGGATGACGCGCAGCCGCTCATGGCCATGGACGGTCACGTCCTCGGCCTTGAGGCACCGTTCGATCGCCTGGCCGTCTGCTACCGACACGCCGACTGCGATCTCGTCGCGCCCGTCCAGAATCCGCTTCCGCATGGTTCCGTGCTCCTCGCGTGGGTCCACCGTCCGTCGCAGGATTGCAGCCGCGGTGCCGCGGCCGGGCCGCGCAACGCCCCGAGCCGGTGAGGCGGCGCGTGCTCAGGGTGGGCAGAGAAGTCTCCACCTGCGGCCGTGCGGTCGCGCCGTCGATGAATCCACCGCCCCGACGTGGGAGCCGCTAGTCTCCGCCGCGATGCCGAGGATGACTCCCGCACAAGCGCGTGCGCTGTTCCCCGCCACCCAACGCGCCAGCTACCTCAACGCCGCCGCCAGCTCGCCCATCGCAACGACCGTCCATCAGGCGGTCGTCGACCACTACCGCGAGGCGATGGAGTGGGGCGACGTGGGCTTCGAGGCGTGGATCCGCCGCAAGGACGAGATCCGCCGCCGGCTGGCGCAGCTGATCGGCGCGGATGCCGAGGATGTCGCGTTCCTCAACTCGACATCGATGGGCTTCAACCTCGTGGCGCGGATGCTGCGGGCGCACGGCGTGCGTCAGGTGGTGACGTTGGCGGACGAGTTCCCCACCACCACGCTTCCGTTGCTCAACGCCGGCCTGACGCTCCGCGTGGTCCGGCCGAAGAAGGACGGCGCCTACAGCCTGGACGATCTGGAGGCGGCGGTCGGGCGGAGCACCGGCGCCATCGTGCTGAGCGCGGTCCAGTACGCCAGCGGCTTTCGCATCGACCTTCAGGCGGTCCGGCGCCTGTGCCGGGCGAAGAAGCTCCTGTTCGCGGTGAACGGCGCGCAGGCGCTGGGCCAGGTGCCGATCGACGTGAAGGCGGCGGGGATCGACTTTCTATGCGGCACCAGCCACAAGTGGATGATGGGCGGCTTCGGCGTGGGGATCTTCTACGCGCGCCGCGCGCTGTTCGGATCCTCCGGACCGCTGCCTCTGGCCGGGTGGCTCTCGGTCGCTTCTCCCATGGACATGGACAACCTCGCCGGAGCGAAGCGGCGTGGGGGCCGGCGCCGCGTGTGGTTCGAAGCCGGTCCCGGCGCACGCTTCCGCCGGATGGCGTCGGCGATGGACATCGGCGTCACCGCGTTCGGGCCAATCTTCGGCTTCGGCGAAGCGCTCGCGATCATTGAGCGCGTCGGCGTGGAGGCGATCCGCGGGCACAACGCCAGGCTCCAGAAGGTGCTGCGGGCGGGGCTGCGCTCGCGCGGCTTTGCGCCGAACGCGCCGGACGATCCGGACGTCGGCTCCGGGATCTGCGTGTTCCCGGTCCGCGGTGACCCGCACGCCGCCGTGCGCGAGCTGGGGCGCAAGGGCGTGGTGGTGAGCCCGCGCGGCGGCGGCGTCCGGGTCTCCACGCACATGTTCAACGCCGAAGAGGATCTCGATCAGCTCTTCTGGGCGATCGACCGGATCGGCCTTTCGCCAGCCTGACGACGGGCCATGAGGTCCGTCGTGGCCGTCACGGGATGAAGCTGTTCTGGTAGCCCGGGTCCTCCACGCCGAGCGCGGCCGCCGTGGCCTCGAGCGGCTGGACGACATCCAGCATCACCGCGAGCTCGGTGGTCTCCCGGTGGCCGATGCTGCCCTCGTACGCGCCCGGGTGCGGCCCGTGGGCGACGCCGGCCGGGTGGTGCGAGACGCTGCCCGGACCCACGCCCCGCCGCGAGGTGAAGTTGCCGCGGCAGTAGAAGAGGAACTCGTCCACGTCGATCGACGAGTGCGGGTAGGGGCAGGGGATGGCCTCGGGGTGGAAGTCCACCACGCGCGGCACGAACGAACAGATCAACGCCCCGCGTGCGGCAAAGGTGCCGTGCCACGTGGGCGGCAGGTGGACGAGCCCGGCGCGCGGCTGGAAGTTCAGGATGGGGAACGCCCACGGGTAGACCGTGCCGTCCCAGCCCACCACGTCCAGCGGAGAGTGCTGGTAGCAAAAGCCGTGGAACGCCTCGTTGCGCTTCACGAGGAGGTCGCGGATGCCCTCGTCCATCGGGCCCTTGAACTCGACCTTGCGGAAGTCGCGGTGGCAGTACGGCGCGTCCATCCGCAGCTGACCGACCTCGTTGCGCCACTGCCGCGGCAGGTGGAGCGCGCCCTTGCACTCGATGGACAGCCAGTACTGCTCCTTGCCCGCGTCGGGGAGGATGCGGTGCGCGATCCCGCGGGGGATGAAGACGTAGTCCTCGGCCTCGAAGCGCAGATCGCCCAGGACCGACCGGACGATCCCGCCACCCTGGTGGATGTAGAAGAGGTCGTCCCCGTCGGCGTTGACGAAGTAGACGGGATCCGGTTCGGACGGGAACAGGATGGAGATCGTGACGTCCGGGTTGAAGAGCAGCGGCATGCGCGCGTTCACCGGCGCGCCGCCCTTCCGCGGAAGCTCCTGCGTCTTGTAGTGCCGCTTCGCCAACGGGCGCGGTGCCACCGCCTTCGGCAGCTCCCATCCCGCCTTCACCTCCGCCAATGTCTGGGTGTGCGGCTCGCGGAGGTGGTAGGCGATCGTGTACGGGCCCTCGAAGCCGGCCTGGGTGAGGCACTCCTCGAACATCAGGCGCCCGGATTCGTCCCGGAACTGGATGTGGTGCTTGCGAGGCACCCTCCCCGCCACGACGCGCTCGAGCACGGCTAGACCCGTCCTTCCATCTTCTGCGCACGCTCGATGCTCTCGAAGAGCGCGCGGAAGTTGCCGCCGCCGAAGCCCTTGTCGCCCTTGCGCTGGATGATCTCGTAGAAGAACGGCCCGGCCGCCTTGTCCTTGTAGAGCGCGGCCGCGTCCTTCATGAAGATCTGCAGCATGTAGCTGTGCTCTTCGGCGCCATCGACGAGGATCTGCAGGTCGCGCAGAACGTCGATGTCCTCGTCGATCTTCTTGATCCCCAGCTTCTCGATCCGCTGCGGGAGCGCGTCGTAGTAGGTGCCCGGCGTGGGCATGAACTCGATGCCCGCGGACTGACGCAGCCCGCGCACGCTGCTGACGATGTCGTCCACCGTGAGCGCGAGGTGCTGCACGCCGTCGCCGCGGTGATCCTCGACGAAGATGTTGATCTGCGAGGTCTTGAAGAACGGCCGCCACGGCTCGTTGTTGGCGAACTTCACGCCGCTCTTCGGATCCCACAGCACCACCGAACGCAGCCCGGAGCCGTGGTCGCCGTTCTTCGCCACGTCTTCGGTGTGGAACTCGATCCGCCAGAAGCGCTCGAAGCCCATCACCTGCTCCATCCAGAGGATCATCGGTTTCATCGTCTGGAAGTTGGAGGTGATGTGGTCGATTCGGCCGAAGCCGAACCGGTTCTTCCCGCCCTTCGGGACGTCGTACATCTCCATGCCCGGGAAGAGGGCGCGGTAGCCGTCGCGCTGGACGAAGCGGAAGGTCGTGTCGCCGAACGGGGTGGTGATGGAGAACGTGGCGAGCCGTCCGCCCCGCTCGTCGGTGAACCGTTGGATGTCGGTGATGAAGGTCGCCTCACGCTGTTCGAGCAGCTTGAAGGTGCGCTCGATGTCCTCCACCTCGAACACCAGCGTGCCCACGCCGTCCGGGTGCTTCTGGAGGTAGCGCCAGGCGCGGCCGCCCTCGCCGCGCGGCGTGCTGACGATGAGGACGATGTCCTGCGCCTTGAAGACCAGGGACTCTTGCCGGCCCGCCTTCGTCAGCTCGGGCGACGAGCGGCCGATCTCCGCGAAGTCCATGCTCTCCGTGTAGAACTTCCGTGAGCGCCGGAGGTCGTGGACGTACCAATGCACCGCCTCAAGCGTCTTGATTCCAAGCGATTCGACCTGAGCCATTTCGATCTCTCCTCAACGGGTGGGCACCGCGTCCGATTGCCGGTCCGCGTGTGCGTTCTGAAATGCTGGGAGCTCGTTGCACGCGCTCTCGACGCGCGTCAGAAGCCCGAACGATGACACCTCTATCCCGAAACGCCGTGCCGAGTAGAGCTGCGGCACGAGGCAGATGTCCGCGACGCTCGGATGCTCGCCCACCAGGAAGGTGCCGGCGGTCTCCGCGGCCAGCGTCTCGAGCGCGGTGAGGCCCTTGACGATCCAGTGCGTCGCCCAGGCCTTCCTGTCGCCGTGCAGCGCCTGCTCGACGTGGTTGAGGACCTGGAGATTCTGGAGCGGCTGGATGCCCGAATTCACCAGCTCGGCCATCATCCGCGCGCGCGCGCGCAGGTACGGATCGCGGGGGAAGAGCGGGGGCGGGGGGGCAGCGCCTCGAGGTATTCTATGATCGCCAGCGACTGGGAGCGCCGCACCGTGCGCCCGGCGTGGGTGAACTCGAGCGTGGGGACGGAACCGGCCGGGTTGATCTCGCGGTAGGTCTCCTGGTGCTGCACGCCCTCGAGCAGGTTGACCGGGACGTACTCGTACTTGAGCCCCTTGAGGTGGAGCGCGATGCGGGCGCGCCAGCTCGCAGACGAACGCCAATAGCCGTAGAGCTTCATGCTGGTACCACCTTCTGATCGATCTTCCCGAAGAGGCTGCGGCCATCCGGGCCGAACATCTCGATCTCCACCCGGTCGCCGTGCTGGAGGAACGGGGTCTTCGGCGCGCCGGACTCGATGATCTCGATCATCCGTCGCTCGGCGAGGCAGGAGATCCCCCGGCTGCGATCCTGGTTGGAGACGGTGCCGGAGCCGAGGATGGTGCCTGCCGTGAAGCGGCGCGTCCGCGCGATGTGCTCGATGAGCTGGAAGAAGGAGAAGTGCATCTCCGGCCCGGCGTCCACATCGCCCACGACGGTGCCGTTGAGGGTGGTGCGCAGCCTGAGGTGGACGCGGCCGTCGCGCCACACCGGCCCCAGCTCGTCGGGGGTGAGCGCGAAGGGGGAGAACGCCGTGGCGGGCTTGCTCTGGAAGAAGCCGAAGCCCTTGGCGAGCTCGGTGGGGATCAGGTTCCGCAGCGACACGTCGTTGGCGAGCAGGAGCAGCCGCACATACCGGGCGGCGTCCCGTGCGGTGGCGCCCATGGGGACGTCGCCGAGGATGACGCAGATCTCCGATTCGAAGTCGCAGCCCCACGCCGGATCGCGGAGCGGGATGTCATCGGTGGGGCCGAGCAGATCACCCGATCCGCCCTGGTACACCAGCGGGTCGGTCTCCAAGGTGGGCGGCGGCTCCGCGTTGCGGGCCTTGCGGACCAGGCGGACGTGGTTGAGGTACGCCGACCCGTCGACCCACTCATAGGCGCGGGGCAGCGGAGCATGAAGCTTCGTCACGTCGACGGGCCGGGTCTCCACGGTGCCGGCGTCGATCCGCGCAGCGAGCTCGCGGAGCTTCGGTTCGACGGCGTCCCAGTCGTCGAGCGCCGCCTGGAGGGAGCGGGCGATGCCGGTGGCGGGGGCGTAGACCGCGTTGTCGCGGCGGACGACGATGAGCTGGCCGTCGCGCGTCCCGTCCCGGAGGGTGGCGAGTTTCATGCGCGGCTTCAATCGCGGGAGGTGGCGGCTGTCAAGGCAAGGCGGTGGGCGCGGTGCGTCAGCGGTGCGGTGTGCGGTCTGCCGTCGACCGTCTGCCGTCTGCAGCAGGCGGCCTGGCTTCGGGCGCTCGGCCCGCTCTGGCTTCAGCGGCGGTTCAGGCCTGCTTATCCACTTCTACGCACTTCTCACTTTCCACCACTCACTCGATCGATGTGCGCGATGGCTTCGCTGAGGAGAGCGGCGATGCCGCGTTTGGCGACGAGGACGACTTTCCGGCGGTGCTGTGGCGGCCCCTGCGTGTAGAGCCAGCTCACTTTGTGGTGCAGCTCCGAGGCGCCCCAGACGAGGACGAGGTCCGCCCATTCGAGATCCCGGTTTGCCCGCTCGGAGGTTCGACGTTCGGTGCCGTCGACCAGGCGGAGCTCCAGCACACGCCCCAGCGTCGCCTCCAGCTCTTCGCGCACGGCCGGTGAGCCGCCCACGATGCAGATCTTCTTCACGCCGTGCTTCCGGCAGGCCTCCAGAAGGGCGTTCTCCGCGGCCTGATTCGCCGAACCTCCGCAGCGCTCGCAGGTTGACCTCGGATCGCAGCGCAAGGGGATGCGGCCGGAGTGCTCTGCATACTGCTGGCACTCCGGTGACTCGCAGTGGAGCGCGAACCGCGCGCGGAGCACCTCCTCGGCGCGGGGGAGCTTCTCTAGGCTCATCCGCTGCTTGCCGGGCCGCGTGAGCCCTGCCTCCTCGAGCGCGGCCCGCGCCCGCGGTTTCACTTCGGCGAGGCCGTAGCCCCGTTCGCGCAACCACTGGTCGATCCCGACGTCCGAGCTCACGCCTCCGACTCGGCCGCAGCCGCCTCGTCGGTGTCTTCGGGGAGTGTCTCGGGGAACGCATCGAGCTGCAGAGGTTCGAGGCCGAGCGCCTGCCGCACCCGCGCGAAGCTGCGCCGGTGGATCTCCACCGCGCCCTTCTCCTTGAGCACCCTGCAGTGTTCGGGCGTGGGGTACCCCTTGTGGGAGGCGAAGCCGTACCCGGGGTACTTCCGATCCATCTCGTCCATCAGCGCGTCGCGCGTGGTCTTGGCGATGATGGACGCGGCGGCGATCGACATGGACAGCGCGTCGCCGTGGATGATCCCGCGCTGGGGTGTCTCATATTCGGGGATCCGGCGCGCATCCACGAGCACGTACTCGGGCGCGCGGCTCAACCCCAGCACTGCGCGGCGCATGGCGAGAAGGCCCGCGTGGTAGATGTTGAGCGTGTCGATCTCCTCGACCGACGCCATCCCCGTCGCCCAGCAGATCGCATCGCGCTTGATGATGGCCGCCAGCTCTTCGCGCCTGCCGGGGTCGAGGATCTTCTTGGAGTCGTCGAGGCCGCGGACCCGGTACCCTTTGGGGAGGATCACGGCGCCGGCGACGACCGGGCCTGCGAGCGGCGCCATCCCGGCCTCGTCGCAACCGGCGATGAAGGTGAAGCCCTGCGCGTACAGCTCGGTCTCGAAGCGCAGCAGGTTGCGCAGCCGTTGACCCTCCGCACGGTTCTTCCGCCGGAGGTCGCGGATGCGCCGGGCCAGCTCGCGCGCGCCGCTGCGCGGGTCGGCCTCCAGCGCTTCGAGCAGCCCCTCGGGCACCGGCCGCCGGCGTTCGAGGAAGCGCTCGCGCAGCTCGGGTACGGACAACCCCAGGAGCTCTTTCAAGGACCGCATCCCGGATCGAACCCTATGGAGTTTGCGCCGGGGGCTCAACGCTACGGGTTCATCGTGAGCGTGAGCGAGTCCGGGGTAAACGTGCAGCCGCACTCGCCGCACAGCGCCTCGGACTGCTTCACGTCGCTCACCTGGCTGCCTTTCTGCGCCGACACCTGGATGGTCCCTGCGCCGATGGCGGACGTGATCGCCGTGGTCCGGCCGTTCGACCCGGTGGTGGCAGTGACCGTCTGACCGCTGCCGACGTTCTTCGCGGTCACCGTGGCGCCCTCGACGGGGTTGCCCTGGGCGTCGACGACCTCGACGGGCAACGCCCGCGTCTGCGCTTCGCCTTGATCGCAGTTGGCGACACCGCCGTCGATCCGTGACATCGCCTGGGGGCCGCAGGCGATGAGGACGAAGGCGAGCAGGGAGGATGCAGCCAGCAACCGGGGAGTCATGGGCGCGGACACTTACACGGCGCACCGGGCCCCGGCAATCACGAGGTCGCGTGGTACCGTCGGCACCCGAGGGGACACATGGCGCTCGACGTCGCGGACCCGGCCGGCAAAAGCGCGCCTCGCCGGGATCGCTCACATTACCTGTACGTCTCGGTCCTGGTGGCGGCCGCGCTCGGCGTGGGCGTTGGGTTCGTCGCGCCGGAGTTCGCCCAGTCGCTCAAGCCGCTGGGCACCGGCTTCGTGAAGCTCGTGAAGATGATGATCAGCCCGATCATCTTCACGACTCTGGTGCTCGGCGTCGGGTCGGTGCGGAAGGCGGCGACGATCGGCCGGCTCGGGGTGCTCGCGCTCGTCTACTTCCTGGCGATGTCCACGGTGGCGCTGGCGATCGGGCTGGTCGTGGGGAACTTCCTCCACCCAGGGACGGGGATGCACCTGAAGGAGGCGTTCCACTCGGGAGCGGCCAACGAGGGAAAAGGCACCGTCGACTTCCTCCTCGGGATCATCCCCGAGACGCTCATCTCCGCGCTCACCTCGGGCGAGGTGCTGCAGACGCTGCTGGTCTCACTGGTGGTCGGCTTCGCCCTGCAGTCGATGGGCGAGCACGCGGCGCCGATCCTGCGGACGATCGCCGCCTTCCAGCGGCTCGTGTTCCGGGTGCTGATGCTGATCATGTGGACCGCGCCGATCGGCGCCTTCGGGGCGATGGCCGCGGTGGTGGGCGCGACCGGGATCGACGCGCTCAAGAGCCTCGCGACGATCATGCTCGGCTTCTACGCCACGTGCGTGATCTTCGTGCTGGTGGTGCTGGGCGCGTTTCTGCGCCTGAGCACCGGGTTCTCCATCCTCCGGCTGCTGCGCTATCTCGCGCGCGAGTTCCTGCTGATCCTCTCCACCTCGTCGTCCGAGACCGCGCTGCCGCGGTTGATCGCCAAGATGGAGCACCTCGGCGTCTCGCGGCCGGTGGTGGGGATCGTCGTGCCCACCGGCTACTCGTTCAACCTGGATGGGACGGCCATCTACCTGACCATGGCGTCGATCTTCATCGCCAACGCGCTGGGTAAGCCGCTCGCGCTCGGGGAGCAGGTGGGGCTGCTCTTGTTCATGATCGTCGCCTCCAAGGGTGCGGCCGCGGTCACCGGGGCGGGGATCGCCACGCTGGCAGCCGGGCTCCAGTCGCACCGGCCGGATCTGGTCGACGGAGTGGGGTTCATCATCGGGATCGACCGGTTCATGTCCGAGGCCCGCGCGCTCACCAACTTCGCCGGGAACTCGGTGGCGACGGTGCTGATCGGCTGCTGGATGAAGCAGATCGACGCCGCCCGCGCCCGACGGGTGCTCTCGGGTGAGCTTCCGTTCGACGAGACCCTGCTGGAGCAGGGCGAAGTGGTGGACGCGGAGGATCGTCCCGCTGCATCGCCCTCGTCCGCCGGCGGACAGGGCTGAGAGGCGCGCCCGCCAATTGCAGACCTGCGTGTCGCGGATTCGGACCTCGGAACCGGGACCGGGGACGTGTCCCGCCGCGAAGGTCACCCTGTTGCCTCCCGGATTCTACGAGCCCTCTCTCCCGGGTTACCCATCTGCCAACGCTCCGCTACTCCGCGCTCCAGGGGGCGCCCACCCAGGCGGCGAAGGACGCCTGCTGTTGCGGTGTCGGGTTCTCCACCTTCGTGAGGTACACGGCGTCCTGCGGCTTCTCCCCAAGCGTGACCTCCACTTCCATCAGCCGGTCGCGCCGGAAGAGGGTGACGGTCAGCGTCTCCCCGGGCGCCTTGTCCTCGGCGCGGGCGATGAGCCCGTTCCCGTCCACCTTGAAGCCGTCGACGGCGATCACCTCGTCGTCCGCGTAGATTCCCGCGTTCATCGCCGGCGAATCCTCCGCCACCCAGGAGATGGTCCCGCTCGGGCGCGCGGTCAGGCCGAGCCAGCCTCTGGGCCTTCCGTCCCTGGTGCGCGGCGGGGTGCCGCCCTTGTCGGAGGGTGATTCCTTCACACGGAAGTGCGCCTCCAGCCCGATGTGCGAGAGCACGGAGTAATCGAGCTCCTCCGTCGACCGGAGCGCGTGATCGAAGAACGCAGAGAGATCGATCCCCGCGACCTCCGCCGCCGCGGCCTCGATGCCGTCCTCCGGGACGCCGCGGCCGTCCCCGTACCGCTGCCAGAGCAGGCGCATGACGTCGTCGAGCGAGCGCTGGTCGCCAGTCGCCCGGCGGAGGTGGAGGTCCAGAAGCCAGGCCACCACCTCGCCCTTGAGATAGTAGGAGATGGCGCTGTTCGGCGAGTTCTCGTCCGGGCGGTAGTGCTTCACCCACGCCTGCATCGACGCCTCCTCCAGCGACTGCACCTTCCGTCCCGGCGTGCCGTGCAGCGCAGTGAGCGTCTCGCCGAGACGCAACAGGTAGCGCGGCGCGCTGGTGAGTCCGGCGCGGCGGGTCAAGAGCATGTCGTAGTAGCTGGTGACGCCCTCGAAGAACCACAAAAGCCGCGTGTAGTTCTCCTGCGCGTAGTCGAACGGCACGAACGCGCGCGGCTTGATCCGCTTCACGTTCCAGAGGTGGAAGTACTCGTGGGCGATGAGGTTGTGCAGGTCCTCCCACCCACGCGCCGAGCCGAGGTTGCCGCGGGGATACAAGAGCGCGGTGGAGGCCTTGTGCTCGAGCCCGCCGCGTCCCTTGTCGGTCATATAGAGGAAGAACACGTAGCGCTTCAGATCCGCGGGGAGTCCGCCGAACAGCGCCGCCTCGGTCTCCACGAGCTGCCGGGTCTCCTCCGCCAGCCGGTTCGGATCCGGCGTGGGTTCTCCCACGACGACGAACTGGTGCGGCACGCCCGCGGCCTCGAACTCGATCGCCGTGTGCGGGCCGAGCTCGAAGGGCGAATCGACGAGCTCGTCGTAGTCGGCTGCGACGTACTCGGCGCCCTCGCGCTCCAGCGCGGTGAACACGCTCCAGCCCGCGGGTACGTCGATCGCCACCCGGTGCGGCACGTTCCGGCGCGCCTCGTCGTAGAGGAAGAGGTTGGCGCCGTTGAACGAGGCGTGCGTGCCGTCGAGGTGGCTGGTCCGCACCGTCAGCTCGTTCGCATAGACGCCGTAGCGGAGGCGCACGCCCTGACCGCGCGCGGTCACCCGGAAGCTGCGCTTGTCGATGCGCGTGACCGGGAGGCGATCGCCGGACAGGGTCGTCGCCGTCACGTGCTGCAGGTGGCGGGAGAACTCGCGGACCAGGTAGCTGCCAGGCGTCCAGACCGGGAGCGCCACCGTGAGCTGCTCACCCGCCGCGGGGAATTCGGCCTCGATCTCGAAGCGGTGGTTGTGCGGCCGGGGGAGGGTGACGCGGTAGCGGATCGCCTCGGGCATGACCCCGGTTTTCTACAGCGCATTGGAAGCACCGTGCGCTGCGAATTCGTCACCCGCGGCTATTTCGCCTTCACCAGCACGGCGCCGAAGAAGCCGTCGGTCCCGTGCAGGTGCGGGAACAGCCGCAGATAGCCATCGCGCGTCACGTTGGACGCGATTTCGGGTGGAAGCAGATTCTCCGCGGGCATGACCGAGAACTCCGGATGCGCCCGCACGAAGTCGGCGACCACGTCCTCGTTCTCTTCGCGCAGGATGCTGCACGTTCCGTAGATCAACCGACCACCCGGCTTCACCATCACGCTGAAGCGCGCCAGAAGCTCCTTCTGCCGCTGGACGTAGGAGGTCAGATCCTCGGACGTGAGGCGGTAGCGCGCGTCGGGCTTGCGGCGGAAGGTCCCGGTCCCGCTGCACGGCGCGTCGACCAGCACCCGGTCCGCTTTGCCCGCGAGATCGGCGACGGCGGCGACCGCCTCCTTCCCGGTCGCCGGGATGACGCGGACGCGCGTGTTGTGGACCCCGGCGCGGCGCGCGCGGCGGCGCAGCTCCTCGAGCCGGCCCTCGTCTACGTCGAGCGCGAAGAGCTCGCCGCGGTTCTTCATGAACGCCGCGAGCTGCAGCGTCTTGCCGCCGGCGCCCGCGCACGCGTCCACCACCCGCGTGGGCGGAGGATCGACCAGCATCCCCAGAAGCTGGCTGCCTTCGTCCTGCAGCTCGAAGAGGCCGTCGCGGAACGCGCGGAGGGAGAATGCGTTGATGCGCGTCTGGAGCGTGATGCCGAGCGGCGACAGCCCGGTCGGCCGGCAGTCCACGCCCTCTTCGCGCAGCCGGTGCACCAGCTGTTCGCGGGTCGCCGCGAGCGTGTTCACCCGTGCGGTGAGCGGCGCGCGTTCGTTCATCGCCTCGGCCGCGCGCTCCGCCTCCGCGCCGAGCTGTTCGATGAAGCGCTGCGCGAGAAAGTTGGGCAGCGACGCCTGGATGGGAAAGCGCTCCTCGAAGGGGAGCGCCAGGAGCGCCTCGGCGGCGTCCGGAAGGCGCGACAGCGCGGCGGTGTCTTCGTCCGGTAACCGCTGCGTGCGCGCCACCTCGCGGGCGCTCTCGCCGTGCAGCACGCGGGAGGCGGCCAGCCGCAGCAGATCCTGCGGGGTGGCGGTCATCTGCACGAAGCCGGGCCGCACGCGCTCCAGCATCCAGTCGACGGTGCGCTGCCGGCGGAGCAGCGCGTAGACGCGCTCGGCCACCGCGCGACGCTCGGACGCAAAGAGCTGCCGGTGGCTTCGGAGCATGAAGTCCAGCGCGCGGTCGGCGAGGCGCCCCTCGTGCCGGATGGCGCCATAGGCCTCCAGGGCTGCCTGGGTGACCAGATCCTCGCGCAACGGGCGCGCTGCGCCGGGAGCGTTCGACTTCTTGCGCGACGGGTGGGGAGACATGGGCGCGGACGTATCACGGGATGGCTGGTTTCCGTCTGCCGTCTTCCGTTTTCGACAGGCGGCTGGCCCTGCGCTGTGGTGGTTACGGCTGTCGGCACCGTCGCCGGGAGAGAAGCGTCAGGGCCAACAGGCTCAGTCCGGCGACGGCGGACACCGGCGACGGCAGGGCGGTGCAGCCGGCGGCCGCTTCCTGTCCGGCATCGTCGGGCGGAGGCGCATTTCCGGGGGCGGGGCGGGTGTCGGATCCGGAGCTGTCTCCGGTGTCCTCTCCGGGTCGCGGGATTCCGCCGTCGGGAGGCGGTGGGGTGGTCCCGTTGCCGGACCGCACGGTCACGGTCGTGCTGGCGGTCGCAGTCTGATCGCCGGAGGTCGCGGTGGCCTTTACGGTGTACTGGCCTGCGCTCTGGAAGGTGTGTTCCACGGTCGATCCGGTCGCGGTCGCGCCGTCGCCGAAGTCCCAGGCGATCGCCGCGTCACCGACATCGGAGGTCGCGGTGAAGTGGACGGTCAGCGGCGCCGGACCCTCCTGCGGCTCGGTGAGAAGCTGCAGCGTCGGCGGGGGCAGCGCCTTCTTCAGCGTGAAGACGTCCGGGGTCTGGCCGTCGACGGTCACCAGCTTGCCGGTGAGCGTCCCGCCCTCCACGGTCACGTCGAGGTACCCGAGGATGCCCGTGTGCTGCGCCGCGACCCACGACGGAGTGCCGCTGAAGTCGTACGCGCCGGCGCCGCCGGTGCCCACCACCAGGTACGTCACCGCTCCCGGCGTTCCTTCGGGGACCGGGACACCTCCCTTCATCGGCCGCGTGCGCTCGTAGTCGTGGTCGTGCCCGGTGAGGACCAGATCCACGCCGCCGGCCTCGAACACCGGCATCAGCGCCTGCATCGCCGGCGTCGAGCCGTGCTCGCCGCTCGAGTACACGGGGTGGTGGAAGCTGACGACCTTCCAGGGCGCGTGCGAGGCTGCGAGATCCTGCTCGAGCCATGCCTTCTGCGCAGCGGCGGTGCAGTCGCTGCTGCTCGTGCCCATCAGGCACATCGAGTCCAGCGAGACCACGTGCACCGCGCCCCAGTCGAACGAGTAGTACCGCTCGCTCCCGGCAGGGTTGTTGGTGGGGAGTTGGAACGCGTCGAGGTAGGGCTGTGCCTTGTTGGTGATGTACTCGTGGTTCCCCGGAGACGGGAACACGGGGACGTTGGCGAGCAGCGGCTTCATCGGCGCGAAGAAGCGCTGGTCGAAGTCGGACTCACTGCCGGACTCGTACGCGTCGTCCCCGAGCGTGAGCCAGAACTCGGGGTGCGCCGCGGCGAGTGCATCCGCCACCTGCCGCTGCCTGGAGTCGCCGGTTCCGAAGTCGCCCACCGCGGCGAAGTGGACGTGTCGCGCGCCGTCCTTCGGTGCGGTGGTGAAGCTGCCGCCGAGGCCGGTGTCCGCACCGCACGCCTCCACCTCGTAGGCGTACCGGGTCGCCGGCTGCAGGCTCCCGAGCGTGACGAAGTGCTGGGTCGCGGCCGCGGACGACGCCGTCTGGGTGAGCTGATCCGGCGGGCCGAAGTGGACCTGGACGTCGCACGGAGCGTCCAGCCGGACGCCGATCACCGCCGAGTCCTGATCGACGTTCTGCACCGCGGGCCCGCGGGTGACGTCGGCCGCAAAGACCGGGGCAGCCACGAGGAGGGCGGAGAGGAGGAGGGGAATCCGAAGTGACATGCCGCGGCAACGCCGCAGCCTGCCGCCTTCGTCCCGGGTTCCGTTCGGATGCGCACGTGCGGCAGAGCGGCCACCGGCCCGGCCGCCCGGTCCACGAGCGTCACGGCTGGATCTCGAAGCGCACGAGCTCCTCGAGGCGCTCGCCGTCCTCGCGCACCTTGCCGATCCCCGCGACCAACCAGTAGTCGCGCACGTAGTCCTGCTTGTCGGTCCGCGTGCGGCGCAGGTGGAGCGCATGGGGGAACGTGCCCGCCGGCACGGTGACCGTCTCGTCGGTCGCTACCACCGTCCACACGAACGTCTTCTCCTTCGTGTCGAGGACGGCGCCGGAGGGGCTCTCCTCGACTTCGGTGGTGGTGCCCGCGTTCTGCCAGCCGGCCGGCTTCGGCACGGCGAGCGACTTCACCACCGGCGGCGTAAAGCGCGTCACCCGCGCGAGCGTGCCGCCGCGGGCATCCTCCTCCCGGATCCGGAACACCAGCCCCTCGTCGTCGACGATCTCGAAGCTGAGCTCGCTGAGGGACGGTTCCACGTTCTCGACCGCCACCGCGCTGACGCCGGGAGCGCCCGGCACCGCGCGCGGCCCGAGCACCGAGACGGTCTTCTCGAACGTCCCCGCCACGTCGTCGGTGATCCGGTACGTCCACGTGCTGCCCGTCGTCAGCGGGCACAGGCTCCCCGCCGTCCCGGGCTGGTTGAGCGCGCCCGGATCGGTCAGCCCGGGTCGTTCGCCTCCGGGCAGCGCGTCGTTCGGGCCTCCGCATGCGCAGACGAGCGTTGCGGCCAGCGCTGCCATTGTGACTCCGCTGCGACGCATCAGGTCACCTCCTTCACTTCCTTGTCGGCCTTGGCCGGCGACAGCGTCCACTTGAGCCCGTTCAGCGCCGCGCCCGATTTCGAGAGCGCCTGCGCCACCCTCGCCGGATCCGCGCCTTCGAGCTCCAGCTCCAGCCGCTTCTTCAGAAGGTCCAGCGCGCACCGACGCACCAGCACGTTGCGCTCCGCCAGGACCCGGCGCATCGCCGCCTCGGTGCCGACCGGGTCCTCGCTCTCCGCCGCGATGGTGAACACCTGGCGCTCGTGGCCGCCAAGCAGATCCACGCCCACAAGCAAGAGCGCCACGAACCCGGCGCCCGCCGCGGCGAGCCCCAGGCTCCCATGTCCGCACGCCATCCCCAGGCCGATGAGCAGGAAGAGAATCGCCGCGTCCCGCGGATCCTTCAGCCCGGAACGGAAGCGCACGAAGCCACCCAAGCCCACCAGCCCGAAGGCCTTCGCCACGCTGTCGCCGATGACCACGGTGATCACCGCCGCCGCGGTGCACAGGAGGATCTGCGACTGCACCATTTCGCTCCGCGGCAGCGGCCGCCGGAGCAGCCACCGCCACGGGCGCAGCGAAATCAGCGCGCCGATCGCCGTGGCCGCAAGAAGTCGCGGAACCATCGTCGCCGCGCCGAGCTGCTCCCAGAAGGGCGTCACGACGCGGCCGCCTCCGCCGCCGGGCCGGCTCCGGCGCGCGGCCCCGGCCCACCGTCGGCGTTCGTCTCGGGCATCGCCCCCACTCGCGCCAGCGCGAGGTACGCGTTCCGGAGCACCGCCACCCGGCCCGGGTTGTGAGAGAGCACCTGTTCGATGAGCGCCTGCCCGCGCGCGGTGAGCGCCAGCTCGCGCAGCGAGGAGATCGCCGTGGAGGGCCACAGGTACCAGAAGCGCTCGCGCAGCGCCCACGCCTGTGGCACGGACATTCCATCCACCGAGTCCAGGGCCTCCTTCGTCCGCGGCGCTTGCTCGGCTCGCATCCGCCACGCCCACGGCGCGTCGATGCCGGTCAACGAGCGCAGCACGACCTTCGGCGCCATCTCGTAGAGCGATTCGCGCAGCGTCCGCGCGAACGGGGTCTCCAGTCCCGTGGTGCTCCGGAGCACCGCGAGCCGATCGCGGGACACAAGCTCCGCCCGGAGCGCGTCCGCCCGCTCGCCGGCGACACCGGTGAGGCTGCGCGCGAGCGCCGTCCACAGCCGGCGCTCCAGCGCCATCGTCCGAAGCGCCCAGCTCCGATCGGAGTCCACACCGCTAAGGCCGAAAAGCACGCCCTCCACGTCGCCCTGGCGCACGGCCCGCTCCCGGAGCGCCCACGCGCGGTCCGAGTCCATCCCCTTGAGGCCGATCACTGCCTGCCGCGGCGCCACTTCGAAGAGCGCTTCGCGTAAAGCCATCGCCCGCAAAGAGGGATCCGCGCCCAGCGACGCCAGGACCTCCCGGGGTGCCGCCTTCGCCAGAAGCTCGCGAAGCTGTTCGCTCTCCGGATCGCCGAGGCCCAGCAGCGTCCGCGCCACGGCGCCCGGCTTCTGGTCGACGAAGCGCAGCCGCCGCTGATGCGCTCTGGCGCCGGGGACACCAGTGAGCAGGTAGAGCGCAAGGTCCGGCTCGCGCAGCTCCAGCTCGTCCACCGCGGTGAAGAAGGTAGCCTCGAGGTTCTGCAGGCAGACCGCGGGCCGCTGCGTGCTGCCGGCGTTGATCCGCTGCACCTCCGGTTCGCGGCCCTCGAGCCGGGCGCGCACCGCCTCGACGATCCGGTCCGCCAGCGCGCTCAGGGGTTGGTGGTCGTTCTCCACCACCAGCCAGCGCTGGCGATCCTTCGAGGCCATCTGGAGGAAGGCCTCGCGCACCCGCACCGCGAGCCCCGCGCCCACCAGCCCCTTGCGGCTGCCGGGTTCGAGCTCGTCCAGTCCCAGCCTCAGGACCCGCTTGCGTAGCCGCGCCAGCTCGGGGTCGACGTCGACGAGGATCACCAGATCTGGCCACACGCCCTGCGCGGCGAGCTCCAGCACGGGATCGAGCGCTTCACGCGGAAGGCCGCGGCCGGCGTGGGAGTGGGCCAGCTGCGAGTAGAGATAGCGGTCGGCGATCACCACCTCGCCGCGCGCCAGCGCCGGGCGGATCACCTCCTCCAGTTGCTGCGCGTCGCGGGCGACGTTGAGCAGAAACTCGGTGCGCGCGCACATCTCCAGAAGTGACGGATCGCGGGTCAGCTCCCGGAGCCTCCGGGCGATGGTCGCCTTGAGCTCGCCACCCTCGCGCGCGTGGGTGACCCGGTGCCCCATCCGCCTGAGCCGCTCGGCGAGGAGATTGGACAGCGTGGTCTTTCCGCTGCCGTCGATGCCTTCGAAGTCGATGAACACGCGCTAGCCTCCCGACGCCGCCAACCCTGCCGCCGTCATGCCCAGCTGCCTCATCCCGGTGGCGAATTTGCTGAACGCCACCGTCGCCTCCGCCCGCAGCGCGCCGAGCCACCGCGGTAGCGCCTCGTCGAGGTGCTTGACCTCCACCACCACGCCATCCGCGCAGCTCACCGGCGCGTCCAGGCCGGTTGCGCGCAGCGGCCTCGGCCCGAGCGCCGCCGCGGGATCGACGCGGTGGAAGGACACGCGTTGATCCACCGTGACCCGCCACGACTCGGAGAGCTGGTAGACGTCGCGCAGGTAGCTCACCGCCAGCACCGGAGTGAGCCCGCACGTGTCGGAGAAGGGGAGGCGGGTCCACAGCTCGCCGCGCTCGTACAGCGCGCCTAGCTCCTCCCGCGCGACCCACGTCCGCAGCTTCTTTGTGAGCCCATCCCGCTCGCGCTTCACCTCCACGACCACCCGCGGTTCCGCCGAGCCCAGGTCCGGCGCGTACTCCTTAAGGCGCACCTTGAGACAGTCACGCGGCATGGCGAGCGCCCGCCGGGTGAGCGGGAAGCCGGCGCCATCGAAGTACACCGAGACGATCTCCGTCCGGGTGGCAGGGGCCTCGGCTTGCAACCTGGCACACAGCGCCATCGCCGCCTCCACCGACATCACCAGCTTGAACTCGTGCCGAAGCCGCGTCACCGCACCTTCAGCCAACGCGCACGCCATTTTCCGTTCCCCCCGCCACCCTCACCGCCTGGGCGTCAGAACCGCGCGGCCAGCTGCACCGCGAAGCGGTTCTGGAGCCCAGCGTCTCCCGGGAACAGCCCCCGCTCGCCCTGGACCATCAGCTTCACCCGTTCGACGTAGTGGACGTTCACCCCGAGCACCGCCGCCTTTCCCGACCCGCTCACTTCGCCCCGCTGCTGGAGCCCTTCGGCACCCACCACCGGCCCCACCGCCCAAAGCCCGCGTTCGCCCAGCGGCAACCGCCAGGTGGCGGTGACGATCTGCGCCGTGAAGTGGCCGCCCACCACCCGCCCGAACAGGCCCTCCGC
>JADGHL010000141.1 GCA_019686135.1 Myxococcaceae bacterium
CGCGGCGCGTGTGCGCGCACGCGGATCGGCAGGAGCAACGGGACGTTCGGGTCGACGGGCCCGAACGCTCGCATCGTTACTGGCCGCGGCATTGCGCCGGCGCGCAGGCGCGGCGCGTGTGCGCGCACGCGGATCGGCAGGAGCAACGGGACGTTCGGGTCGACGCGCCCGAACGCTCGCATCGCCACTGGCCGCGGGATGGCGCTGGTGCGCAGGCGCGGCGCGTGTGCGCGCACGCGGATCGGCGGGAGCAACGGGACGTTCGGGTCGACGGCCCGAACGCTCGCATCGCCACTGGCCGCGGGATGGCGCTGGTGCGCAGGCGCGGCGCGTGAGCGCGTATGCGGATCGGCGGGCGCAAGGGGACGTTCGGGCCGGCGGGCTCGGGCACGAGCGCTCGCATCGCATTGGCCGGCGCGCAGGCGCGGCGCGTGTGCGCGCATGCAAATCGGCGGGCGCAACGCAACGTTCCGCTCGCCCGCAGCCGGCTTCATCGGCGATTCGGGTCCGAGATCGCTCTCTTCGGCCGCTGGCCGGGAGCGAGGCTCCGCGGGGCGCGCAGAGTGATGCGTGTGTGCGCGATCCGGGACCTGCGTGTGCAACGGGACGTTGAGGGTCGCCTGACCCGCCTTCATCGGCGATTCGGGACCGAGCGGTCGCGCGATCGCTGGCCTGGAGCAACGAGGCGCTGGCGCACAGGGATCGTCGGCGTCGCGCCGTGCGGGATCGGCGGGCGCAACGAGACGTTCCGCTCGCCGCACCTGGCCTTATCGCCGATTCGGGGCCGAGCGGTCGCTTCGGCCGCTGGCCTGGCGCGGGTTGCGCTGGCGCGCAGGGAGCGTCCGCGTCGCGTCACGCGTGACGGGCGTGCGCAACGAGGCGTTCTGCTCGGCGCGCCTGGCTTTGTCGGCGATTCGGTCCGAGATTGCTCGCTTCGGCCGCTGGCCTGGCGCGAGGTTGCGCTGGCGCGCAGGGAGCGTCCGCGTCGCGTCACGCGTGACGGGCGTGCGCAACGAGGCGTTCCGCTCGGCGCGCCTGGCTTTGTCGGCGATTCGGTCTGAGTTCGCTCGCTTCGGCCGCTGGCCGGGCGCGAGGTTGCGCTGGCGCAGAAGGGGTCCTGCCTGGCGACACGTAAACCGGCGCCCAACGGAACGTTCCGCTCGCCGGGCGCGGTCGTCGGCGCGTTTGGCCCGAGCGGTCGTTTCGGCCCGGGAGAGTGCGCTGGCGCGCGGGGCAGTGTTTGCGCGCGTCATGCGGATCGGTCGGGCAACGAGACGCTCAGGTTGCTTGACCTCGGCTTCATCAACGATTCGGGGCCGAGCGTTCGCCTGGCCGCTGGCCGGGAGCGAGGTTGCGCTACCGTATGGGCGCTGAGTGGGCCGCACGCATGCCCTCGCTCCTTCGTGTGCTCCGCGACGGTGCCTGCGCTTCCTTCGCTCAGGGGCCGAGCGCTGCGCGTGGGCTTCCCCGGATCCATCTGAACCGGGGGAGGTGAAGGCGCATGGCGGCACGCGGAAGCTCACGGAGCCGTGAACGCAGGTCGGTGCTCGGCGGCTCGGTGCTCGTGGGCCGGCCGTTCGGGATCGGCGTCTACGTCCACATCACCATGCTGCTTCTGGTGGCCTTCATCGCGATCGGCCCGTTCGTGACGGGTGGGGCGCCAGCGGCAATCGACGCGGTCCTCTTCGTCGTGGCGGTCTTCACGACGATCCTCCTGCACGAGCTCTCCCACGCGCTCGTGGCGCAATCGTTCGGGTACCGGACGCGTAGCATCACGCTTCTGCCGATCGGCGGCATCGGCGCGCTCGAGCGCGTGCCTGAGCGCCCGGTCCAGGAGCTCCTCGTGGCGCTCTCCGGACCTGCCGTGAACTTTGCCCTCGCAGCGATTCTGGCGGTGCTTCTGGTGCTGTTTGGCGTGCCGCTGGGGATCTCCAACCTGGGCATCGAAGGCGGATCGATCTTCGCGAGGCTGATGTGGGCCAACCTGATGCTCGGGACCTTCAACCTACTCCCCGCGTTTCCCATGGATGGGGGCAGGGTCCTCCGGGCGCTGCTCTCGCTGCGGCTCCCGCGCGAGCGGGCCACGGAGATCGCCGCGGCGACGGGCAAGGGGATCGCCGTGGCGTTCGCGGTGATCGGCCTGTTCATCAATCCGTTTCTGCTGCTGATTGCGATCTTCGTCTGGGTGGGCGCCACGGGAGAGGCGGCCCAGGTCCAGATGCAGGCGCGGCTGCAGGGCGTCACCGTGCGTCAGGCGATGGCCACGCGCTTTGCCACGCTGAGCCCGGACGAGCCGCTCGCCGAGGCGCTCGAGGAGGTCTCTTCCGGCTTCCAGCACGATTTCCCCGTGCTCGATGGAGAGCAGGCCGTCGGCGTGCTGACGCGGGGCGACCTGTTCCGCGGTGTTCGCCTCGCCGGTCCCGAGGCGCCGGTGCGGACGGCGATGTGCACGCGCTTCCCCACGGCTTCGCCGGATGAACCGATCGAACGGGTCATCTCCCGGATCGAGGATCCGGACTGCGGCCTGGTGATGGTCATGGATCAGGGCCGTCTGGTCGGGCTGGTTACGGTGGAGCACCTCGCGGAGCTGATGCGTCCGCCACCGGCAGCTCCAGCGCGCCGCCCGCGCCGCGCACCGGCGTGAGTCACCGATGGCCTTCGCCGCCGATGAGCGCCACGACGATCGCCGCGGTCTGCACCGCCGAGAAGTTCGACAGCGTCGCCGGCACACCCAGCCAGATCGACTGCTGCTGGTCGCCGCACTGCTTCCAGCCCTGGTAGATGCCCATGGTCGCGGCGAGATCCACGCTGCACTGCCCGAGGCTGCCCACGATCGCTCCGCCGTTGACGCGCAGCGTGTTCGGGTGATCGTCGAATCGGCCCTGCGCCACGATCTCGTTGCCGAACGTCGACGCGGAGTACTGGAGCGTGTGCCCGCCGCGCGTGCCGAAGAACCCGGTGCGCGTCACGGTCAACGAGATGTCCTCGCCCAGCACGTTCCCCTGCAGTTGTCGGCCGCTCCAGCGCAGCTGGATCCCCGCGCCCTCGAGCCGTCCCTGGTGGCGGTCGCCCTGGACGACGGCCTCCACCTCCTGTTCGCCGACGCGCATCGCCAGCCGGTCCGGATCATGGGTGACCAGGTGCAGACCGGGCCTCGGCGCGGGGCAGCCGGCCAAGCCGGCGAACAGCGCCGCGATGACCACGCGCCCGACCGCTGTGAAGTGGCAACGCACGGTGCAACGTGTGTCCGAGGCCGGAAAGCGGCAACTGCCCGGCGGCACCAACCCGCCGGGCTCAGAACTCGATGACGATGCTCACGCGGCGCGGTGCTGCCTGGTCGTCATCGTCCCACGTGCCGAGGAGGTACTTCGGTTCCGAGAGCACGCCGAGGACGCACTCCCTCTGCTTCTGATCCAGAGACGCGCCCTTTCGCAGCGGCTCCAGCTCGTGCCCGGAGACCTTGCCGCTCTGGGCGTTGACGGCGGTGCTCCACCGCAGCGCCCCGGGGCGATCGGCGCCTTCGAAGCACTGCGCCAGGCGCGGGCTCCGCGCGGCGACCTGCAGGCGAAACTCCTCCAGCCACGGCGGTGCGGCCGGTGGCGGCGGCTCATACCGGCCTCGCGGCTGGGGCGAGAGCTTCGCCTCCATCGGACCCGGCTTCGACTTCTTGTCGGGCCCGGGCTTCTTCGCGGGGGACGGCTTTGGCACGGGCGGGGCGAGCGGAACGGGGCCGGCGTCGACCTCCGCAATCTGCGGGACCGTCGAGCACTCGCAGCGTAGAAGGAGAAGCAGCACGGCGATCGCCGCAAGACCGACCGCGCGTCCGATCTTCCGCCGGCGCCGCGCGCGTTGCACCAGCGGGTTCGCGTCCAACTGCGCGCGCGCCTTCTGCCGGAGATCCTTCATTACCGTGCGCAGCGCCTGCCGTTGCGCGCGGAGCTGCTGCCTCAGCTCGCGGCCGGTCATTCGGTGATCCTCCAGCCGAAGACGAGCGCACCTCTCGCGTCGCGCCACTCGACCGGCTCCAGCTTCAGCGGCACGAAGGCAGAAGGGGCCTCGGGCTCGGGCACGCGGAACGGCCAGGGCAATGGATCCGATGGCGCGAGGCGGATGTTGCCGGCGAACGTCTCGTGCTGGAGCGACATCGCGCGTGCCCGGCCGGCCTCGGAGGTGTCGAGATGGTCGAGCCCATCGAGGATCGCCTGGGCACGCGCCATGAGCTCCTCCGCCCGGCGCGCCTGCGCGTTCTTCTTCCCGTCCGGCCCCGGGGAGGAGATCGGCTCGAGCACGCGCCGAAGGAGCTTCAGCGTCTCCACGTTGGCGAGCCGCACATCGCCGTCCTCCGTCTCGAGCTCTTCGATGAGCTGCTGGACGAAGCGCACGACGGCGTGCGGCTCCTCGGCGGCATCGTCGCGGAGCGCGGTGGCCAGCTTCCCCGGAGCGCCGGCGGCGAGGAGCTGCAGGCGCAAGAGCCGTTGATCGAGCGCGCCGCCGTGGTTCACCTTCGATGCCACCCGGTCGAAGGAAGCGCGGTCGGCCCGGACCGCGGCGCGCCAGAGCAGGTCCTCCAGCACGCCGTTCAGCTCCTGCCGGGGCACGAGCGCCTGGAGCGTGGCCAGGACCTCGTCGCTGGTCTCGAATCGGGACAGGACGTACGACAGCCAACGCCGCGCCAGCGCGGCGACCGTCTCCGCGTCGCGCGATTCGCCGGCGTGGTGCAGCACGAACGCGAACGACCGCAGCGCCTTTGGGAGCTGGCCGGCCTCGAGGAAGGCCACGCCGCGGTGCATGGCGATCACCGCCCGCTCGCGGAACCCGTCCTCGGGGGTGAGCCCGAGCAGCCGTTCGCCGCGCGCGCCGGAGGTGATGAACGCCCGGCGTTCGGGCGCGTTCGCCGCTTCGAAAAAGCCGATCCACTTCTCGACCTCCTCGCCCTCTTTGCGATCGACGAGTGCGTCGAGGATCCCCAGGGCCAGTCGGTCGCGCGCCTCGGGGTCCTTTGCCAGCGGGCGGGCCTGCGCGAACAGAGAGAGCCGGCGCTCGGCAGAGAGGCTCAGCCAGTCGCTCGGCGCCCACGTCAGGCTCTTGCGGAGGAAGACCGCCTGCTTCGAGTCGTCCGCCCACTCGGCCACCTTCCGGCGGACGTCCTCGGCCCCGGGCTTCGACACGCCCACGCTGCGCGCGCGCTGCGCCGCGTCGCTGGCCCGTCGACGGGCACGCCGCGCCTGTAGCTCGGCGAGCGCGAGGTCCAGGTCGAAGATCCGCGCGTCGATCACCGCGGTGCTGATCACCTTGTCCGGGACCAGCGTGGTCTTTGCCTGCTCCAGCAGCCAGCGCATGAGGAGCCCGGCGGTGAGGCGATCGTCGAGATCCGCCCACGGTGGCTCGTTCACCTGGATGAGGAACGCGCGCGGGAGCAGGCACTGGCCGCGGAAGAAGCTGACGCTTCGGAGCTCCTCCGCGGAGAGCACATCGTGCAGCGAGATGAAGCGCTGCTGCCGCGCCACCTCGAACACGTCCCACGGCGGGGAGGGGGACAGAGGCGGCCCTTTCGAGAGCGAGCGCGCGATCCAGTTGTGCAGCGCGAGCGGCCACAGGCCGGCGCCACCTTCTTCATCGCGCGTCACGCCGTCCTGGCAGAGCGCGAGATCGCCGAGGGCGGCCCACACCACCGAACGGAAATCGGGGTCGAATGGGCCCATCTCGCCGCGGTCCTCGAGCGCATTGTGCAGCAGCCACAGACGGAGCACGTCCTCGGTGCGGTGTTCGCGGAGCGCGAGGCGCGCGTTGTAGAAGACCAGCGCCTGGTTGGACGGCGTGGGCGCATCGGCCGCGGTCCCGGCCAGCGCTGCGTCTGCGCACAACAGCGCGACGATGCACGCCCTCCAGCGCATCAGAACGTCCACCCCAGCCCGAGCGTGAGCTCGTACCAGAAGCCCAGGCCGGTGCCGTTCACTGGGGTGAGCAGTGGTACCGCCACGAGCACGCGCGGGGAGATCAGCGCGCCGGGCTGAAAGTAGATGTCGAGCGACAACCCGGCGAGCACGCCGTAGCGCGCCGGATCGATCTGCATCCCCGGCAGCCGCCGATCCTCGAGGCGCTCCAATTCGTGGGTGGTGAGCCGCGGATCGCTGAGCGCCAGCAGGGTGTCCTGGAAGTTTAGCCCGGTGGTGGAGCCCGGATAGAAGAGGTAGCGGAGCCCGGCGTTCGCGCTGAAGACGAGCTCAGCGGGCGGGACCCAGCTCGGGACGGAGGTGACCACGCCCTCGGCGATCGGATAGCCCACGTTCAGGTCGAACTCGAAGCGGGACGGCCGCGCAAACTGGCGGTAGGGCGTGAGCGCGAGCTTGTCGGTGCTGTCGGTCGACCACGTCCACGCGCGGGTGACCCCGAATTCGCCCATGAGGGATCCGAACGGGTGGCGGACGAGGACGCCGAGGCGCGTGCTGCCGAAATTGTTCCGTTCGAGCAGCTCGCTGCCCATCACGACCACGCCGATTTTCGAGCGCCGCCAGTCGTAGCGGACGGATCGCGACGCGGTGCCGATCATCCGTTCGTTGAGCGCGTCGACGGGCGATCGGTACTGGTCGATGGTGTGGTCGGGCACCGGTTCGGTCGCAGGCGGCGGAGGCGCGCTGGCGTTTTGGTCGCCTACTTCGGCCGCATGTGCCGCAGTCGGGAGGAGGAGGCACCCGCTGGCGATCGCGATGAGCAGACTACGGATCACGCGGGAAGCCTCCGTCGTCCACCTTCGGGTACGAGGGCCGGTAGCACTGATCCCGGAACGTGGACGCGAACGGTGCGAGCACGTTGTAGACGCCCGCCGAGTCGAAGGTCGGGTGAGTGCAGAACCGCGTGCAGCGGGTCAAAAGCTCCGAGAGCCGGAACTCGCCGGTCTGCCAGATCGCGTTGCCGAAATAGGCCTCCTGTTGGCTGGAGATGCCGAAGGGGACGGTGAAGCCCACCGCGGTGGCGGCGCCCGCGGCGAAGGTCTCGTACTCGAGCCGCGTGAGGAACGGGAAGTCCCACGTCAGCCCCAGCCAGTAGGCCGGTTGCGGGAACTGCTCCTGCACCTGCGGCAGCATGGAGAGCGGGATCGGATCCGGGAAGCCGCTCACCCGGAACACGACCGCCTGCGCGGCCGGATCCTCGGACGGGCAGAACGAGAAGCGGTCCGTAGGCGCCGCGGTCATCACCTCGTTGTTGAAGAAGGTGGCCACGCTGAACTCGCCCACGGGGATGTTCTCCGACAGCGGCGTCCGCACCGGTCCCTTGAAGGTGAGCGTCTTCGTGTGGCCGGCCACCGACTCGCCGTACTTGTCGATGAACTTCAGGTACTGCGAGCGGGTGGGGAGGATCGGGAGCTGATTGAACCGGACGGGGCCCACCTGCAGGTCCGGGCGATCCGGCAACAGCGGGCAGGTGCGCTGCGATGCGTCGGGGATCTCCTCCAGCTCCGGATCCTCGCCGGCGTCCGGCGCTGGCGCAGGCGTGGGCGGGGTCACCAGCGTCGCCGGACACCACAGGACGAGGCGCTTCAGATCCGCCTGGCCGATCAAATGGCTGAAGCTGTCGAACACGAACGCGCCGACCACCCGGGGCGAGCTCTTGTCGCGTTCGAACGGGAGCACCCGTGAGAGTGCATCCTCCACCACGGTGGCGAGCTGGCCGGTGGCGTCGTCGTGGTGCAGCGAGAACACCAGCACCATGTCGCGCCCTTCGGCGCGCACCTGATCGATGCGCGTGCTGAACCGGGCGGCGAGTTGCTGGGCGAACCCGGGGGCTTTCCAGTCGTCGAGGCAGACCTCCGGCGCGCCGTCCAGGAGGAGCCGCTGGATCTGCATCTCGCGGTGCGGTTCGGAGATCTCCCGGTCGCAGATGCGCAGGAAGAAGCGGATCGGCGTGTCCTCCACGATCGGGCTGCGCAGCGCGGGGAACGCCGGCTCGACCTCGGGGTTCTTCCGGGCGATCGCCACCGCGGTGAAGGTCCCGGTGGCGTCGGTGACGGTGCTGCGCGCGCACAGAGCCGGCGCCGCGTCGGCGGCCACCGGGAGCAGGTGGGGGTCGAACATCGCCCGCGTCTCGGTCTGGATCGCCGGCCAGCCGAGCGGCGTGAAGGTCCCCGGGCAATCGGGGACGAGGCCGTAGCCATACGGGTCGTCTTCGAAGGAGAGCCCGGCCAGATCGCCATAGCCCTGGTCCGCAATCTCGAAGTGGCGGCGCAGGCCGAGCGCCTGGGCCTCCTCGTTGCGGACGCCGGGGAACTGGTGCCGCGCGCGCCACTGCACGTGGGTGTTGGTCTCGTCGAAGACGCCGTAGACCAGGAGGCTCCGGCTGATCGCCGGCGGGCCCTTGCCGATGACGTTGAAGGTGACCGGCGCGTCCAGGGTGAGCGCACCGTCGCGGTGGTAGCGCAACCGCAGTTGGACGTTGCGCGGGCGCACCGGGACGTGGAGGCTGGTGCTCCCGCACAGCTGGGTGTGGCCGCAGTCCACCGGCACGTGCGTGTGCACCGGTGGCAGATCCTGAAGCGGCGTCCACGGCTGGTCGGCCTCGTCGGTGCGCCAGGCGATCTCCAGCTGGCTGTACGGGCCCAGGCCCTGCTCGGCGTCGACGCGGTAGAAGACGAACAGCGTCTGTTCCTCCTCGAACCAGGTGGCGTCGGCGAGCGTGAAGCCGGCGTGGACGTCGGTGATCGGCACCTTCACGTGGAAGGAGTCGCAGGCCGCCGCGCAGATCATGCCGGCGAACAGCACTGGCCATCGCGCACGGCCCATGGCGACCTCCTAGGTGAAGATCTCCGCGAGGGAGATCTTTCCCTGCGCGACCTGCTTCTTCACGGCCGTGACCAGCTCGTTGTGCCCGCGCCGCGCCAGCCGGAGCTGATCGGCGCGCGAACCGAACGCCATGCTGGCGCGGAGCGCGTTCTGCATCGTGGGCGCCAGCTGGTTGAGGAAGCTCTCCTGCCACTGCGGATGCTGCACCGAGGACCACCCGGCCAGGCCGCGCATGTCGACCTCGAGCAGAAGGTCGCGGCGCAGCTCGCTGGGCAGCTTGAGCAGCATGTCGCCGTACAGGATGTCCTCGTACCAGCGCGGCCATGTGCCCCCGGAACGCTCGAGCGCGCGGGCGAACAGCTCGGAGCGCTGCTCGGGTTCGATGCGCGGCAGGAGCACCGACAGCGCGCCCGCGGCGTCGAACTCGCGCCCGCGATCCTCGATGCCCTGCGGCTTCGGCGCGGGCGGCAGCGGGTTGCCGGCGCGGGCCGCATTGAGCACGTCGAACACGTACGCGAACTCCTCGCGAGAGGCGCGGTTGGTGACGAGGAGCTGGTCGGCGATCTCCACCCTGAGCTCGGGCAGCATCATCCGCGCCACGTCGTGCTGCACATCCGTCGGCACCAGCGCGAAGAGAAGCGCCCCGTGCCGCCGCGGCAGGCTCCCCAGAAGGTGCAGCACGCCGGTGGCGCCGAACTCCTCGCGGAGGCTCCGGTACACCTCCGCGTCGTCCTGGGCCAACAGCGCGGAGGAGATCGCGTGCTGGTTGAGCTTGCGGAAGAACTCCGCGTCGCTGGGCAGCGTCTTCTCGTCCACCGTGCGCAGGTAGTCCGCGAACTCGACCTTGCGCGCCGCCAGCTGGGCGTCGGAGGAGAACGCCAGCGAGAGGCGATCGCCGAAGACGAAGATCGCCTTGGCGAGCAGCTCGAACTCACCGGCCTTCAGCCACTCGCGCAACAGGTCGACAATCACCCCGTTGTCGCTCTCCAGCTCCGCCTGGGCGATGCGCCGGTTCCACAACTCCTGCTGCGATTCGACCCAGGCCGGATCGTCCCCCGTGGCCCCGGCCTCGCCGCCCGGGGCCGCGCCGTTGAGCCCGGCGCCGTTCGCCGCCTCGGCGCCCGCCGGCGCGTTCGGACGTGTCGCGGCACCGGCGTTGGCGGCCAGCTGCGCCGCCATCGCCTTCTCTTCGATCGTCTCGCGACCCAGCCGCCGCCCCGCCCAGATCAGCGCGAGCGTCGCGAGCGTCCCCAGGACGATCGCGATCATCCAGGAGAAGTGCGGCAGAAGGCTCACCCACAGCTCGCGCAGCGCCACGCCCGCGTTCCACTCCGGCGGCTTCTGGTCCGCCACCGGCGCGGGCTTCGGCGGCTCGGGCGGCGGCGGCGGGGCCGCCTGGGGCTTTGGCTCGGGCGGAGTGGGGGACTCGCGCAGGCTGGGCGAGATGGGTTCGAGGATCTGCTTGCCCACCGTCACCTTGAGCCACCCGCGCGAGAGGCGTTGTTCCAGCCGGCGCACGAGCGCGTTCACGTCCTTCGTGGGGACCGACTTCTCGTAGGTGAACTCGCAGCGGGCCTCGGTGAGGTACTCCTGCGGCGGCACGCTGCCCAGTCCCTGGTCCACCGGCAGCCCCGGCAGCGATCCCGTGCGCGGCAGATCCACGGTGGCGTGGTTCCCGTACACGCAGCCCTTGGAGAAGCACCGTTCCGGCGCGCAGTCGCTGGCGAGCGCCATGTCGAACTGCCGCTCTAGGGTGCGCAGCTCGAACAGCACCTGCGCGGGGATGTGCTGCTGGGGGACGGGCGGCCCGCTCGTCTGCGCGGCGGCGGGCAGGGCCGCCACAGTGGCGCCGGCCAGAAGGAGGAGAGACGCGCTTCTCATCAGTAGATCCTCACGACCACGCGGCGCAGCTTCGCGTTGCGCTCTTCAGGCTTGAGCCCGGCCAGCTCGGATTCGGGCAAAGGGCGCGTGTCCGCGTAGCCCTCCACGCGGATGCGGGAGCGGTCCACGCCGCTCTCTTCGAGGCGCTGGCGGACGACGATCGCCCGCGCGCTGGAGAGCTCCCAGTTGGTCCGGTAGACGCTCCCGTTCACCAGCGGGGTGGAGTCGGTGTGGCCCTCCACCGCGAAGTTGTATTTCTTCGAGTACGGCCCGAGCACCTGCAGCATCGACATCAGCACCGGCTCCACCTCGGGCTTGATGTCCGCTTTGCCCACGTCGAACACCACGCCGCTGTCGAGGCGCACCTCCAGCCCGTCCTCGGTCAGCGTGCTGTGCACCATGTCCTGCAGGTGCTTGGCGGCGATCTCCTGGTCGATCTTCCGCTGGATCGACTCCAGGCTCTCCGGGCTCTCCTCGCCGGAGATGCTCTTGGCGATCTGCTGCATCTTCCCCTTGCTCAGGTTCGCGGCGGAGAGCAGCACCACGAAGAAGAGCAGAAGGTTGGTGATGAGGTCCGCGTAGCTGAGGAGCCAGCTCTCCTCATGTCCCCGGTGTCGACGTTGCATGGCTCACCGCTCCGCGCGCGCGACGATCTCGTTGACGCTCTTCTCGCAGCGCTCGAGGAAGCCGAGCCGCTCGTCGAGCAGGTTGTTGAGGTAGTGGCCGATGGGCCCGGCGATCCCGGCGCCGAACGCAACGCCGTAGAGCGTGGCCAACAGCGCCAGCGACATCGCCGCGCCGATGTTGAGGTTGTCGGCGCTCATGTTCCGGAACATCTGGATCATCCCGGTGATGGTGCCGACCATCCCGAACGCCGGGCCGAGCTTGGAGAGCATCTCCCAGTTGTGGATCGCCGGCTGCCAGCGGGCGATCTCCTCGTGGCGCAGCTCGAGGAACGTCTTGGCGCTGGCGGCTTCCGGGGCGCGGTTGAGGATGAGCTGGACCATCTGCTTCATCGCGCTGGACTGGCTCTTGTCGCCCAGCTCCACCGCGGCGGAGCGCTTGCCCTCCGCCCACAGCGCGCACAGCTGCTCGCGTTCCTTCTCCAGGCGGCGCGTGGTGCTGCCGAAGATCCGGAGGCCGGGGATGATCTCCCGAAGGCAGAGCAGCGTGCGCAGCGCGGTGGTGGAGCTGGAGCTGATCAACACCGCCGCCATCGATCCACACACCACCATGGTCAGCGCGTGCGGGTCGAAGGCAGAGATGACCGCGTCGTGGCGGTCCTTGAACCCGAACCACACGATGAAGCCCAACAAGATGAAACCGATGATCTGCACGGCTCGTCTCTCCTATGGCTGCTGTCGCTGAAGCTCCTCGAGCTTCTTGCGCACCGCCGGGTCGCTCTCGATGGTCTCTGCCTGTTCGTAGATTTCGATCGCCTTCTCGCGCTCGCCCATCATCAGGAGCAGCGACGCCTTGGCGCGCAGAAACTCGGGGTGGGACTTGTACCGCTGGAGCACCGTCTCGCACCACTCCAGGGCCAGCGGGTAGTTGCCCTGTTTGATCGCCTCCTGCATCAGCGAGCGGACCCGGACGATGCTCACCTCCGGCGCGGACTCGTCGACGCGCAGGCCGCGGGCGCGGTACGCGTCGATCAGCGTCTTGTCGGCGGGGGTGGGCGGCGGCGGCACCAGGCG
>JADGHL010000142.1 GCA_019686135.1 Myxococcaceae bacterium
TGACCGGGTATTGAGCCCGCCCGGCCCGCCGCCCTCAGCGCCCGAGGAACGCCACCAGGAGCTCGGTGACGATCAGCAACACGATGACCGCCTCCAGCGTCAGCGAGCGGTCGGTGTCCACCTCGCCTTTGAGCAGCGTATACACCTGATTCAGCATCTGCTGTTTGCGCGTGACGCTGGCCTGCCATTGCCGGATGCGCAGCCGTCGCACCGCGCCCTCGTAGACGCGCGCCAGATAGAAGTCGCCGATGACCTTGAGCGAGTTCTCCACCCGCTCGATGAACTCGCTCATCTCCAGCAGCGTCACCAGCACCCGTCGCGCCATCGCCCGGTACGGGCTGCGGAAGATGCGGATCAACCCCTCGTTCCGCGGGTGGGAGAGGCCGTCGTAGACACTCTTGATGCTGCGATCGAGCGAGTCGT
The DNA here is from genome assembly GCA_019686135.1 of Myxococcaceae bacterium. Taxonomy (GTDB): domain Bacteria; phylum Myxococcota; class Myxococcia; order Myxococcales; family Myxococcaceae; genus JADGHL01. The sequence continues at coordinate 424 of JADGHL010000142.1, forward strand.
CGTAGTAGCGCAGCTCGAGCAGCTGCGCGTTGACGATCTCCAGCACGTCGGGGATGTCGTAGCTGCCGGACGGCTCATAGACAAACGCGCCGTTCCAGTCGATCACCGTGAGATCGTTCTCGGTGTAGCTGAAGGACCACTGGGTCACCTCCGCCTTCTCCTGTCCGGAGAGCTGGATCGGCGCGCGTTCGCCCAAAAGCAGCCTCGCGATGTCCAGGCGCTCGAGCAGATCCGTGGCGGTGGGATTGCCGGCGATCTCCTGCGCGAAGACGACGGTGTAGCTCTCGCTCTGCTCCCAGCGATGCGGATCCTCGGTGGCCGCGAGCAAATCCTTCCGGAGCTGTTCGACCAGATCCACCGCCAGCGCATCCACCGCGGGGCTGTCGTAGAGCTCGTCCGCGAGCGCCACGAGGTCCTCCGTCCCGGTCCCCCGCGGCACCGGCACCTTGAGGATGATGCTCGCCGCGCCGTGCGCGAAGATCCGCGCGATCGCCTCCACCGCCACCGGCCCGCGCTGGAGCGGCAACGACTTTCTCCCCAGCTCCACGGTCACCGGCGGATCCGGGAGCTGGAGGTACTCGGAGCCCTCGCGCAACAGCTTCATCCGTCGCGTGGCGGCGGAGAGCTCCTTGCGCGCGCGCTCCAGGGCGATCTCATTGGCGATGTCGAAGATCCGGTAACAGAGGACCTCCGCCTTCTCGAAGATCATGGCCCCGGAAGCTTAGGCCGGGTGGCCGTTCAGGCCTGCTTCGCGCGTTGCGCCGGGGACACCAGCACGGTGCGCACGTCCCACAGCTCGGGGAAGAATGTCTGGTCCAGCGCCTTCTTGAGGAAGGCCACCCCAGAGCTGCCCCCGGTGCCACGCTTGAAGCCGATGATCCGCTGCACGGTCATCATGTGGCGGAAGCGCCAGAGCTGGAACCGCTCCTCGATGTCCACCAGCTTCTCCGCCATCTCGTAGGCGTCCCAGTGCTTCTGCGGGTCCTCGTAGATGCGGCGGAACACGTCCACCACCTGGTCGCTCTTCTCGTACGGCCGGGACCAGTCGCGCTCCACGCGGTTCGCCGGGACGTCGTGGCCGTGGCGGTGCAACCAGCGGAGGAACTCGTCGTAGACCGACGGCGCATGGAGGATGCGCGTGAGCATCAACAGCGCCTCCTCGTGGTGGCGGTGCGGCGCCAGCATCGCCTCGTCCTTGTTCCCGAGCAGAAACTCGATCGCCCGGTACTGCCAGGACTGGAAGCCGCTGGACTTGCCGAGCGTGTCGCGGAACTCGAGGTACTCGGCGGGCGTGAGCGTCTCCAGCACGCTCCACTGTTCGAACAGCATCCGCTGGATCTGCCCCACCCGCGCGAGCTTCTTGAAGCTCGCCTCGAGCTGGTCGTTCTGCACGTCCCGCAGGACGGCGCTCAGCTCGTGCACCAGCAGCTTCATCCACAGCTCGCTGGTCTGGTGCTGGATGATGAAGAGCAGCTCGTCGTGGTGCGGCGGGTTGGACAGCGGCTCCTGCGCGGACAACAGGCGGTCCAGCTTCAGGTAGTCGCCGTAGGTGAGGGTGTCCTTGAGGTCGAGGTGAATCGTCGCTTCGAGTTCGCGCTTCGCCATGGGGGGCGTATCAAGCCACCCGCATGGCGAATTGTCGAAAGCGAACGTGAAGCTCTACTTACCGGCCGCTTCGCGCAGCGCTTTGGATGCGGCCCGGCCGCGCGGCAGCTTCAGGTCCGGCACGCTGTGCGGCGGCGCGAAGTCCACCCAGGTGGGAGGCAGGCGGTTGGACTTCGCCAGCATCCGCAGCTTCTGGTAGTGCGCCGCGCAGTACCCCTTCGTCCGCGCCGGGCGCTTGCAGTCGATGATCGCGCAGTCGCGGGCGTTGGAGCCGCGACCGCCGCGGCCGGAGGGCAGCACGCGGGCCGTCGCCGCGCGGGTCGAGCCACGCGGGCGGCCGGGCCCACGCTTCACCGCGGTCACCGTCACCGCCGGGCCGGCGATCTGACCGACCAGCGAGGCGAGCGGCGAGAGCTGCTGCAGCAGCGCGCTCACGCTCCGCAGCTGGTCGACCGCCTCCTGGAGCGGGCGGAGCTGGGACTCCACCTCCTCGCGGATGAGGGAACGGAACGCTTCTTCTACGGAGATTTGAGAGTTTGTGGTTCGGGGCATAGGCTTCTCATAGCAGCCCCGACGTCTGCGTAGAAGAATTCGTGCATCCCTTTTGCTTTCACGTATTGACTGTTATTTCCTGAATCATTCCCCGACGGGGGCGAACTGCCCGTCCGGGTCCACCGCTTCGCGCGGCTCGAGCTCGAGGGTGGCTTCCCGTTCGGCCTCCAGCTCATCGCCCAGCGCCTCCAGCAGCTCGTCGGAGAGCATCCGCTTCACCGCGGGGAACAGCCGGGCCTCCTCCTCGGAGACGTGCGCCTCCACCGCACGCTGCAGCAGCTCCAACTCGGCGTCGAAGCGTTCGTCCTCCACGTCCAGCGCGAACATCCGCGCGAGGAGCTGGTCCATGTCCTCGTGCTCCTCGAGCAGCTGGCGCAGGAGCCGCTCGGTGTTCTTCTCCTTCACGGCCGGATAGAAAACGTCGCGCTCGATGCGGGCGTGGACCTCGAGCAGCTCGGCCAGCTCCTCGAACAGGTCCGCCTTCTCCTCCGGCCGGTCGGTGACGCCGAGGCGATCGAAGAGATCCTCCACCTTGCGGTGGTCGTTCCTGAGCAGCTCGAGCGCGTTCATCGACGGATCCTCTCGTCCAATGGATCGTCACGGAGCGCCCGGCCCGCACGGCGCTGAGCCCGGCGGCCTGCCCGTCAGGGGAGAAAGCCGGAGCCTTCGGCCCCCGTCGCGTCGATGAAGGCGTGGCTCATCCGCGCGGTGTTGAAGGCGCAGCCCACGCGCCCCGAACGGTCGATGACAATCACCCCGCCCTCTCCGCCGATCCGCGCGAGCGCGCCGAGCCCCACCTCCGCGGCCGACTGCGCCTCCGCGCCCGCGCACAGCTGCGCCACCACCATGCGGGTGAGGCCGACACGCAAGATGGCCTCCCCGTGGCCAGTGGCCGACGCCGCCCCGCCCGCATCGTCCGCATAGGTGCCCGCGCCGATAACGGGCGTGTCGCCGATGCGCCCGCTCCACTTGCCGTTCATCCCGCCGGTGGAGGTGGCCGCGGCGAGGTGGCCGTGGGCATCCAGCGCCACCGCGCCCACGGTTCCGCCCGACGGCGATGCCGCGCCCTTCGCCTTCGCCTCCCGCCAACGGGCCAGCGCCCGCGGGGTGATGAGCTCCGCAGGGCTGAGGATGGGGAGGCCCTGTTCGCGCGCCAGCCGCATGGCGCCCTCGCCGGCGAGGAACAGGTGCGGGGTGCGCTCCATCACGCAGCGAGCGAGCCGGATGGGGTTGCGCACGCCGCGGACCAGCGCCACCGCCCCGGCACGCAGCGTGGCGCCCTCCATCAGTGACGCGTCCATCTCCACGTCGCCGTCGGCGGTGAGGCAGGAGCCGATGCCCGCGTTGAACTGCGGATCGTCCTCCAGCGTCCGCACCGCCTCCTCCACCGCGTCGAGCGCAGATCCGCCGCGGGCGAGCACTGCGTATCCGGCGCGCGCGGCGAGCAGACAGCCCTGTCTGGCCGCCTCCGCGTCGTCGTCGCTCCGCGCAGGTCCCGCGCCGCCGTGCACGATGATCGCCGTGGTCATGGGCGCAGGGTACCTGTCGTCGGGCGGATAGCAGAGCGCGTCCCCTCCCGCGCGCCGGGTCGCCGTGCGCACACGGCGTCCTTAACGTCCCGGTGTGACTCATCCGCTCGCCCGCCTGGCCTCCGCTTCCGCCCCGCCGCCGTGGTGCACATCCGGCGACGCCCTGCGCGAACGCCTGATGGCGGCGTTGGACGATGCGCGGAGCCGGACGCTGGGGCTTCTGGCCGCGGTGCCCGACGAAGCAGAAGCGTACGCGCGCTGCGCGGGGAAACGCCTGCCCACGGAGATGGAATGGGAGAAGGCGGCGGCGTGGGAGCCATCGCGCGGCAAGCGGTGGATGCCCTGGGGCGAGGACGCGCCGGACGCCACGCGCGCCAACCTCGGCGAAGGTCGGCTCGGCCCGTGTGCGGTGGGCGCCTTTCCGGATGGTGCCAGCGCGCTGGGCGTGGAGCACCTCCTCGGCGACGTCTGGGAGTGGACCGCCTCGCCCGCAGTGCCGTGGCCTGGGTCCTGCCCGCTCCCGTCGCGCGGTGAGGCGGATCGCACCAAGCCGGGCGCCGGGGTGCTGCGCGGCGGGTCGTGGGCCACGCACCCGCTGGTGGCGCGCTGCACGACGCGGCGCTTCGCGGCTCCGGAGCAAAGGGACCTGTTCGCAGGCTTCCGCTGCGCGCGGAGCGCCTGAGGTTCGGATGGACGGGAGGGAGCGATGCGGATGCTGGAGGGCGGGATCGGGGAGGAAGGGCCGAGGCTGAAGGTGCTCTTCGACGAGGCGGCGAGGCGGCGGGCGTTGATGGAGGAGGCGCGCGCCGGGCTCACCGCCATGCCGAAGGCGCTCTCGCCCCGCTGGCTGTACGACGAGCGCGGGTCGCTCCTGTTCGAGGAGATCACCCGACTGGAGGTGTACTACCCCACGCGGAGGGAACGAGCGATCCTCCGGGCCTACGCGCGGGAGATCGCCCGGCTCACCCGGGCCGAGACCCTGGTGGAGCTGGGCAGCGGCACCTCCGAGAAGACGCGGATGCTTCTGACCGCGCTGAGCGACCTCGGGACGCTGCGGCGCTTCGTCCCCTTCGACGTGAGCGCGGCCACGCTGCGCGCGTCCATGACGCGGCTTCGGCGCGACTACCCGCACCTTCTGCTCGAGGGCGTGGTGGGCGACTTCGAGCACCACCTGCAGGCGATCCGCGGAGACGACCGCCGGCTCATCGCCTTCCTCGGCGGGACCATCGGCAACCTCGAACCTGCGCCGCGGGCGCGTTTTCTGCGCGAAGTGGCGAGGACGATGAAGGTGGGCGACGCGCTGCTGTTGGGCACGGACCTGGTGAAGGCGCGTGAGCGGCTGCTGGCGGCATACGACGATCCGGAGGGCGTCACCGCCGCCTTCAACCTCAACGTCCTGTACGTCCTCAACCGCGAGCTCGGCGCCCGATTCGACGTGCCGCGCTTCGAGCACCGCGTCCGCTTCGACGAAGAGCGCGCGTGGATCGAAATGTCCCTGCGCAGCCGGTGCGCGCAGGTGGTGCCGGTCACCGCGCTCGGGCTGCAGGTGCCGTTCGCCGAAGGCGAGGCGCTGCGGACGGAGATCTCCGCGAAGTTCCGCCCCGAGCAGGTGCAGGCGGAGCTCGCCGCGGCGGGGCTCAGGATGATGGACTGGTGGACCGACGACGGAGGCGAGTTCGGCGTGTCGTTGTCGACGCGGCGGTGAGGCGTCCGAATCTCCCGTCGATCCGGAGGTCGAGCCCGCGTGGCCTCGGTGGCGCACGTCGCCCCACGTCGTGCGGATCCGCCCGGGCGGGCGCCTGATGCCTGCCGGCTGCGTCGCGGCCCAAGAGCCCGAGTCTCCCGTCGGCCCCTAACGCATCCGCGCGGTCACCACGAAGGACGGCCGTCACTGCGGCGCCCGCTGCACGCACGTCGTGCCGTACGGCGTCCTCCGACAGGCCGGTTCTGCCCGTGCACGTGGCGGCGGACTCGATGCGGCGGTGACGGTTCCGAATCGACCGTCAGCGCATATGCGTCCGCGCGGTCACCACGAAGGACTGTTCCACGTGCTGCCACTCGCCTTCGTAGCGGGGATAGCGCCAGAGCGTCAGCTTCTGGCGCAGACAGCGCGCGAGCGGACCGTCATCCCGCTCCTGGCGATCCATGCGCATCTGGCCCACGTGCCCGTCGTTGAGGACCGTCCAGCGGACGGTGTAGCGCTCCTGCGCCGGCATCCGTAGACGCTCCGCCTCGCTCGCCAGGCACTCTTCGAACGTCACCCCGAAGTGCGCGTTCACCGCGCGCACCACCTCCGGGCCCAGACCTTCTCCGGCGAACTGGCGCGAGAAGTCGCGGAACACGAAGGCGCCGGTTTCATGCCGCTCCAGCGCCCGGCAGCTGCCCGTGCCTCTCGCCGCGTCGAGCGCGGCGCAGGCGCGGTCCATCGTGTCGGTCCAGGCGTAGAGGCGCTCCGCTGGCGGCAGCGTGGCCGCGTACACCTGCCCCTCGCGGATCGCGGCGCGCGCGGCCGCGAGCCGATCGCCGCGCTCGAGCTCGGCGTCGACCAGCCGCGCGAGCGCCGCGCGCCGGACTTGCGCACACCGGGCCTCCGTGCACAGCTGCTCCGCGCGCGACAGTTCGCGCACGCCGCGCTCGGCGTGCCTCTCATCTCTTTGCGCCGCCTGCGCCCGGACGAGCGCCGCGCGGGCCTGCATCAGCCCATCGCGCTGCGTCCGGTACATGCGCTCCGCCGCCGACAGGCACGCGGGCACCGCGCCGCCCCGCCGGGCCGACGTCTCTGCGGAGACGAGGCACGCATCCGCCTTCCGCACGTCAGCAACGAGCCGCTTCGTCTTCGCGGCGTGGGCGCCGTGACGCGCGGACTCCTCCATCCAACGCAGCGCCTGCCTGCGGCAGGCATCCGGCGCGGTGGGGCCACAGCTGAGCAACCAGCGCTGTGCGAACGCCACGGCGCCGGCGTCGTCTCCGCTCGTGCGCGCGGCCTTCGCCCGCAAAGTCCAGGCGCGCGTCACCTGCGCGGGCCCGAGCGGCTCTGCGAGCGCGTTCAGCGACGCGGCCTGCGCCAGCGCGTCCGGATCGCGCGCGGCGATGGCCTTCTCCACTCGCTGCGCTGCCTCCTCGAAGGCCTGCTTCGCTTCTGCGAGCGGATCGCTCACGCCGGAGGCGACCGCGGGCGCCGCCGCATCGGTGGCCGGCGCCGGCGGCGGCCCCTCGGGTTCGAACGCCGCGGCCAGCTCCTCGGAGGTGGGCTGGCGCGAGTCGGGGATGCGTTGGTTCCCCCGTTCGTCCTGCACCCTCTCCGGAGCGCCGCCGCCCCAATCGCCCGTGTGGGCGGGATCCGCGGTGGCGCAGTGCGAAAGGACGACGAGGCTGGCGAACAAGCAAACGAGCTGTCGGACGGTCACGCGCCGTGCATCCTAGAAGTTTCGCGGCGGGACGTACGGTCTGCGCAGACCACCTCACAGCCCGGCGAACAAGTGACCTGCGCGCCGAATCCCGGTCCACTGCACACCCTTTGATGCCACCCGGGGGCGAAACGCAGATGCAGATGCGGAATGTCGCGGCGTGGCCATGTGTGACACAAGGCAGCGTGGACCCCTCCGCCCTGAAGACGGTGCTCGTGGTCGATGACGATCACGACATCTGCGAGTCGCTGCAGCTGCTCCTGGAGCGCCGGTTCCGCGTGGCGGTTGCGTACAACGGAGTGCAGGCGCTCGAGCGGCTGACCCGCGAGCGCGTCGACGCGATGGTGCTGGATCTGATGATGCCGCTGATGGACGGCGAGTCACTGCTCCGCGAATTGAAGGAGCGCCGCATCGAGGTGCCGGTCATCATCGCCTCCGCCGCCACGCAGCTCGCCTCGCGCGCGCGCACCGCCGGGGCGTCCGCGTGGCTCGAGAAGCCCTTCGACGCGCGCCAGCTCGAGCGCGCCCTCGAGGTCGCGCTGAACTGTAACGCAGGTTGACATTTGTCGGCGACAACCGGGCAGGTGGGGTGGCGACAATCCCTACATGCCAGTCAACCTCGACGCCCTCCGTCGCCGTCTGACCTCCGCTCTCGCCGATCGCCGCATCTCCGCGAGCGAAGCGCAGAGCCTTCTGTCCGAAGCCACCCGCGAAGGCCTCGCCCCCGAGGAGACCGCGTTCCTCCGCGACGTGCTCGCGCGCAACGCCGATCGCTTCGAGCCGGGCGCGGACACCGCGCTGCGGAAGCTCCTGGAGACCCCGCGGCGCGACCTGCCCGATCCCGCCCTCCTCAACAAGCACCAGGGCCAGCTCGGGTTCGAGGTCTACGAGGGCGAGCTCTTCGTGGACGGCGCGAAGGAGACCGACGTCCTGCAGGGCAGCATCGCCAACTGCTACATGGTCTCGAGCTTCGCCGCGGTCGCGCACACGCACCCCGAGGTCATCGAGAACGCGATCCGCGACAACGGCGACGGCACGTTCACGGTGAAGCTCTACGAGCAGAGCGACTACGGCGCGCCGAAGCAGGTGGAGATCACCGTCGATGGAGATCTCCCGACGGCGCAGGGCGCGACGAAGCCGAAGTACGCGAAAGACGCCCAGGCCGGCGAGCTGTGGGTGCCCATCCTCGAGAAGGCCTTCGCCCAGTGGAAGGGCAACTACGACGCCATCGGCAACGGCGGCTCTCCGGGCGAGGTGATGAGCGCGCTGCTCGGCACCCGCGGCACGTACTTCGGCCTGCGCGAGGGGATGGACGGCGACGCGCTCTACCGTCAGCTCAAAGCCGGGTTGGATTCCGGCAAGGCGGTAGTCGCCGCCACCCACGGCGAGGAGCAGGAGGCGCTCTACAGCGGCACCGGGCTGTACGCGTGGCACGCGTACACCGTGCTCGGCGTGTCCGAAGAGAACGGCGTGAAGAAGGTCACGCTGCGCAACCCGTGGGGCTACTCCGAGCCGGGCGGCAACGGCCCGGACGACGGCATCTTCCAGCTCACCCTGGCGGAGTTCGCGAAGTATTACGCCGGCGTGTGGATGAACTAGCCGCCTACTCGCCCAGGTGCGCGCAGACGTCGGCGGCGGCCGCCACCTCGGCGTCGGTCGCGCCCGGCTCGGTGCTGCACAGGTAGATTCCCTCGTGGGCCTTGCGCGCCGCGAGCAGCACCGTCCAGGTGGCCTGCGACGCCTTCGGGTCCGCGCTCTTCAGCCGCGCGCGCCATGCCACCCAGTCGTCCGTGCGGCGGGAGTCCAAAGGCTCGATGGCGAGCCCCGTCGCGTTCTCGGAAAACCCTCTGGCCAGCTCTTCCGGAGAAGGAAGCTCCTCCTCGTTCGAGCGCTGGATGCGCAGAACACCCCGGCCTTTCGGGCCGGCGACGAGCGCGTCGGTACCGGCGGGGTTGGCGCTCCAGCCCGGAGGCAGCCGGACCCGGAGGCCCACGGTGGCGGAGGCGCCGTTGGGGCGGGCACCGGCATCCGGCGAGCGCGCCTGCTCTTTCGGACAACCGCTCAGTCCGAAGAGCAGGGCCGCGAGCACGCCCGCGACGGGCGCGGAGGCGCTCGCGAACAGGTGCGTCCGTTTCACGGCGAACGCACTGGCTACTTCTTGTTGGGCTGCTCCGCCGGCAGCGCCGGGCCGTTCTTGCCCAGGTTCTCCATCTTGCAGCAACCCTCGAAGATGACCCCGCGGTCGATGGAGATGGCCGGGGACTCGAGGTTGCCCTTCACCCGTCCCGGCTGCTTGAGCTCGATCAGCGTGGCGGCCTTGATGTTGCCCTCCACCACCCCGTTGACGATGACCGTGCCCGCGGTGATCTCGGCCTGGACGCGCGCGCCCTCGCCGATGACCAGCACGTCCTTGGTCATGATCTGCCCGGTGAACTTCCCGTCGATGCGGACCTGGCCCTCGAAGGAGAGCTTCCCGTCGAACTCGGAGCCCTTGCCGATGAGGGTGTGAATGTCGCCCGGCCGTTGCACGCGTTCTTCCTCCCGCCGATTCACCGGCGTTGCCGTGGTGGGAGCCTGGCCCTTCGCTCCCTCTTCCTTGCTGAAAAGCGCCATCGCCCAGTCCTACCTGCGCCAGAGTTTGAGCAGCCTGTCGAGATCGTCGTACGAGTAGAACTCGATCTCGAGCGTTCCCTTCCCGCCGCCCTTCTCCACCAGCCGCACCTTCGTCCCCAACAGCCGCTGCAGCTCTTCGACCAGCGCCTTCTGCTGCGCGGTGGGCCGCTTGCTGCCCACCGCCGCCCCGGGGCTCTTCTGGTCCTTCACCAGTCGTTCCGCTTCCCGGACCGAGAGCTTCTTCTCGCTGATCCGCCGCGCCAGATCCACCATTTCCGGAATGCGCGGCACGCCGAGCAGCGCGCGCGCATGCCCTGGGGACAGGCTGCCGTCGCGGACCATCGCCTTGACCGGATCCGGCAGCGCGAGGAGCCGCAGCGCATTCGCCACGGTGGTGCGATCCTTCCCCACGCGCTGGGCGACCTGCTCCTGGGTGAGCTTGAACTCCTCCACCAGGCGCCGGTAGCCGTCCGCCTCCTCGAGCGGGTTGAGGTCCGCGCGCTGGAGATTCTCCACCAGGGCAATCTGGAAGGCCTCGGCCTCGCTCACGTCGCGGACGAGCGCGGGGATCTCCTTGAGCCCGGCCAGCTGCGCGGCCCGCCACCGCCGTTCGCCGGCGATGAGCACATACCCGCCCTTGCCATCCTTGCGGACGAGCACCGGCTGGATGACGCCCTGGGCGCGGATGGACTCGGCCAGCTCCTTGAGCTTCTCGTCGTCGAAGCTCTTGCGCGGCTGGGCCGTGTCACGGCGGACCGATTCGATGGGCAGGCGGGTGATGCCCTTGTCCTTGAGTTCGCCGGAGACCGGGACCGGGATGGACGCGGCCTGCGGGATGAGCGCAGAGAGGCCGCGGCCGAGCGCGCGCTTCTGGGGCGAAGGGGGCGGGTTGAGTCCCATGGATCGGCTCCGGCCGGGTCACGCGGCGCGCCGCTTCTCGCGGCGCATAATCTCCTTGCCCAGCTGGAGGTAGCTCTCGCAGCCCTTGCTCTTGATGTCGTAGAGCAGGATGGGCTTGCCGAACGACGGGCACTCGGCGAGCCGGATGTTGCGCGGGACCACCGCCTTGAAGACCTGCTGGCGGAAGTGGCCGCGGACATCGTCGGCGACCTGGTGGGCGATGTTGGCGCGGCCATCGAACATGGTGAGGAGGATGCCCTCGGTCTGCAGGTCCGGGTTGAGGCCCTGCTTCACCAGGTCGATGGTCTGAATCAGCTGCGAGAGGCCCTCGAGAGCGTAGTACTCGCACTGCAGGGGAATCAGCACCGAGTCCGCCGCGGTGAGCGCATTGAGCGTCAGCAGCCCGAGCGACGGCGGACAATCGATGATGACGTAGTCGTAGTTGGCGGCGAGCGGGCGCAGCGCGTCGCGGAGGCGGAACTCGCGGCGCTCGGCGTTGACGAGCTCGACCTCGGCGCCGGTGAGGTCCGGGTTGGCGGGCACCACGTGTAGATAGCGCAGCTCGGTCTGGTGGATGAGCTCCGCGATCGGTCGCCCGTCGATCAACGCCTCGTAGATGGTCCCATGGAGCGCGTCCTTGCGCAGGCCGAGCCCGCTGCCGGCGTTCCCCTGGGGATCCATGTCCACGAGGAGGGTCTTGCGCTCAGCCGAGGCGAGGCTGGCGGCGAGGTTGATGGCGGTGGTGGTCTTTCCCACTCCGCCCTTCTGGTTCGAAATGCAGATGACTCGTCCCACGGGTCCACCCCACTACCATCCGCGCGATCGGTCGAAAGGCGTTCGGCGGCCGCGCGAAGTAACACGTCGTTTGTTGGACGTTCAAGCCAGCGGCTGGAACGTTCCGATGAACGGCAGCGTAGCGCGCATGACTGACGTTCGGTGACGCTACATGAGGTGGCGTGACGCCGGTGGCGGGCCGGGGTGCGGAGTGGGGCGCGCTTCGCGCGGTCGGAGGTTCGGGGTTCGGCGACGCGCCGTCCACTTGCCATGGCGTTTCACGTGGAACGGTGCTGGTCGACGGGCCACGAGGACGTCGGCGTCATCACGCTGGAGCACCAACCCGCCTGGCCGTCGTTTCACGTGGAGCCGCGGCACGCGCCGCGAGAGCTCCGGCGCGGACAGGCGCGGGTTGCGCATGAAACGCCGCCCGCGGGGGATTGAGGCATGTCGGGTCACA
>JADGHL010000037.1 GCA_019686135.1 Myxococcaceae bacterium
CTCCCACCACCCGAGCTGCGCGAGCCCCCGGAAGCCGCCCCGCGCCAGGTGGATCAGCGTGAACAGCACCGCGATCGCCGGAAGCTGCCGGCTGGCGCGGCCGAGCAGCTGAACCGGGGTACGCGTCGCAGACAATGCCGGCATGGCTACTCCACGTTGAAGACCACTTCGCCCGGGCGGACGTAGCCCAGCTCCTCCCGCGCGGCGCGCTCCAGCGCGGCCCGGTCCTTCCGCAGGGCTTCAATCTCCCGGACCATCTGCTCGTTCTGCGCGCGCAAGGCCGCGTTGCGGGCCTCAAGCTCCGCTACGTCCCGACGCAGCGTCAGGTAGCGGCGGAAGCCGCGCGCGTCCGCCATCGACACCAGCGCCAACACGCTGGCCGATCCGACCGCCACGTACACCCACTTCCGTCGAACGAGCATCCGCCCGGGCACGCTACCAGCGGCCGGCGACCCCGCAAGAAAACCGCTGCAGGCCTGTAGCACCCTCCCCGGCCGTCAGCGCTTCACCGCTTCGTCCACCGCCGCGCGGAGGTCGGCGGCGTCGGCCAGCCCGGGCCAGGCGGCCACCACCGAACCGTCCCGGGCGAACAGCACGGTCGTGGGCAGCTCCCTCACGCGCCCGTAGGGCGTCTCGCCCTTCACCAGCGCCTCGCTGGCGATCAGCACCGGGAACCCCAGCCCGGCCTGCGCGGCGAACGGTTCGAGCACGCGCCGGCCGTCGAGATCCATCCCCACCGCCACGACCTCCAGGCCGTCCGCGGCGTGCTCCTTCTTGAGTTCGGCGAACAGGGGCAGCTGGCCGAGGCACGGGAAGCACCAGGTGGCGAAGAACGTCACCAGCGCCGGCCGGCCATAGAGCCGCGCGGGATCGAAGCGGGCCGGCGCCGGCGCATCCGCGCGCTCGAGGCGGAGCGGCTGGTAGTAGTCGATGGGGCTCTCGTCCTTCGCGGGGACGTGCGCGCAGCCCGCGGCGGCGCAACAGGTCGCCGCGAGCGCCAGCCACGCCGCTGTGCGCTGCATGCCGGTCAGCTCGCCGACTGCCCGGGGTTGGCCGCCACCTCGCGCTGGCAGTTCCGGCACAGGCCGTACAGCTCCATCTTGTGCGAGACCACGGTGAAGCCGTGCTTCCTCGCCACCGCGTCCTGGAGCGCCTCGATCCGGTCGTTCTCGAACTCGACGATCAACCCGCAGCGCGTGCAGATCAGGTGATCGTGGTGGTGCCGGCCGACCGCGGCCTCGTAGCGGGTCTGTCCGTCCCCGAAGTTCCGGGGGTGGGCCAGCCCGCAGTCGGCGAGCAGCTTCATCGTCCGGTACACCGTGGCCACCGACACCCGCGCGTCCTGCTTCCGCACGCGCGCCCAGAGGTCCTCGACGGTGTGGTGCCCCTCGAGGTCGAAGAAGGTGTCGATGATGAGGGATCGCTGACGGGTGGACTTGAGCCCGTGCTGCGCCATGTATCGGGACAGCACCTCGTCGCGATCCGCCGTCGACGTCATGGATAACGCTCTCCCCACTTCTGGATCGCTCCCTCGGTGTCCGGTGCGCCCAGGTCGGTTCCGGTGAGCACCACCAACGAGCGGTGGGCCTGCTCCCGGACCTCCGGATCCGGATCCTTCATTGCGCGCACCAGCAGTGAACCATATTTGTGTCCGTCCGGACGACTCCGCGCCACCTCCGCCGCGAGCGCGCGCACGTGCGGGTTGCTGTCCATCATCAACTCCGCCAGCGGATCCTCCGGCGGCGCGGTCCGGTAAGACTTGGCTGGAAGCAGCAGCACGAAGAACAGGCACGCCGCACCGATCTGGAAGAACGCTTTGAACGCGGAGTACTTCCCGGCCCGCACCAGCGCCAGCCGGTAGGCCGCGAAGCAGACGATGAAGGCGAGGAACACCCAGGGCGCCGCTTTGGCCACGCGGGCGGGGAGCGCCAGCGGAGACTCGCGCGCCCACAGCGCCAGGGCCGCCGACCCCACGAGCAACGCATACAGCACCCCGGCCAGCGCCGGCCCTGCCTGGATGCCACCCAGCCGGGGCGGCTGCTCTGCTTGCGTCTCCATCGCGCTGCTTAGATTGGTGCGCCCCATGGTTCGTTGACACCGGGGGCCCCGGAAGATAAGGGCACCGCCCCCTCCTGGCACCAGAGATTTCGCAGGTTTCGAACGATGGCGAGCGCGTGGCAACGAAGGCGGAACCCGGACGAGGTCCCGACGCCGGTGGCGATTGCGGTGTCGGACTTCTGCCGGCGTGCGGGCGCACAGGCCTCCGCCGCCGAGGTCCGCGAGGCGCTCGCGCTTCTGTCGGAGGAGGAGGACTTCCGGGTGCGGACGCTCACCGACGGTGAGCCGAAGTCCCGTCCGCTGGGGCCTTTCGCGGTGGTGGATGTGCTGCGCGGCACCGACGAAGCGCTCGCCGCCACCCGGCAGACATCGGGATACTACGAGGTGGTCCGCGAGCTCGCCCAGGTCCGCGCGGAGCGCTCGCCCGTGCCCGCCGCCGCGCCCGCGCCCATCCCCGCTCAGACGGCTGTGCCGACGGCGCCCGCGCCCACATCTCCGGCCGCCCCGGCGAACGCATCCAGCCGGAAGGGCAAGGGACCGCGTCCCGCACCGCCCAGCATGTCCGAACGCATCGCGCCCCGGAAGCGGGAGCCTTCGGCCGGAACGGTGCCGGCGCTCGAGCCGGCGCGTCCGCGCGACGCCGTCTCGCCGAAGGGCCGGTTCGCCACCCTCTCCCCCAGCAAGCTCTCCGTGGAGGAGCTGTTCACGCCGTCCGCGGCGCGGCTGCTCAAGGACCGCGTCGAACAGCACCCCGACCGGTTCGCGCTCACCCGCGCGCTCGCGGAGCAGTACGGCGGTCGCAAGGAGGGACAGCCGCTGCGCACCGAAGATCTGGAGCGCGCGCTCGAGCACCACAAGCTCCTCGAGGTGCTCGCGCGGAAGGAGCGGGAGGCCGTGCTGGGCGCCTTCACCGAACAGCGCGGCGCCGCGGGCCGGGTCGCGTGGGCGCTGGGGCTGTCGATCACCGAACTGCACAAGCTCATCCGCTCTCTGGGGATCGCCTCCGAGGTGGAGCAGATCAAAGAGCGTTTCCGCCGCGAGGCCCTCAGCGGGAAGAACCTCGGCGCCCGCATCGATCTGCTCGGGCGCGGCAAGTACCTCTCCGATCTCGGCATCCGCCGACGCTTCGACGAAGCGCTGCGGGCGGATCTGAAGAAGCTCCTCGAGAAGCACGCGCCGCGCGCGCGGGATCTCGGCGATCTCTTCGTGCTCGCGGCCCGGGCCGAGGGCACCCAGGCCGAGCTGCTCGAACGCGCGGTCGAGCGGCTCGAGCTCATGAAGGAGGTCCGCAAGCTCGTCCCCGAGCCGGCGGCCACTCCTCACGCAACCTGACGAACACGAGGCGACACCATGCCCATCTACGAGTACGTCTGCTCCAAGTGCGAGAAGACCCAGGACGTTCTGCAGAAGGTGAGCGATCCCGCCCCCACGAAGTGCGAGTCCTGCGGGGCGGAGGGCACGCTGAGCCGGAAGGTCAGCCGTACCTCGTTCGTCCTCAAGGGCGGCGGCTGGTACGCGGACCTATACAGCTCGACGCGGAAGAGCGGCAGCGGCGAGGGCGGATCCTCCAGCGGCTCGAGCTCGTCCGGATCGGGCAGCCGCTCCAGCTCCGGGAGCTCGTCGGGCTCCAGCAGCACCGCCGCGGCGGCGGCGCCGTCGAAGTAGCTTGGAGGCGCCGTCCAAAAATTCGCGCCGGCGATCGACCTGCTCCACACTGCAGGCGTGCCCTTCCCTTCCACGAAGCGCCCGCGTCGCCGTTGCGTGTTGTGCCATCTGCCGGAGCTGATGGAAGTCCCCGGCTTCGGCAAGTTCCTCTTCGTTCCCGATCCTCAGGGTCGCGGCCCGGTCTGCCCGCGCGGCCGCGGCTGCGAGGACCGCCAGCGCCAGCTGTCCCTGCTTGGAAACGACGCCGAAGCGCACTGAGATGGGCGTCCGCCCCAGGAGGTCCACCCGCATGTCGCCGTTGACGCTCGCAGCCTGGGTCGCGCTCGCCGCCGTCGGCGCTCCCTCTCCCGCCGACGGCGCCGGGCCAGCCCCGGCGCAAGGCATCCACCTCACCGGATCGCCGCGCAGCGCTTCTCTGCTGCAGGACGCCGGGCTGGACGCGTCCTGGCGGCCATCCACCTCGCCCGCCTTGCGGCTGACCGACGATGTGCGGCTCTTGCGGAGCGAGACGCCCCTGCCGCTCGATCAGGGAGGCGGCGTCAGCTCGGATCTGCGGCAGATCCTGGCGCTGGTCCTCGGGTTCGTCCCCGGCTTCGGGCTCGGCCACCTCGTCGCGCGCGACCGCGACGGGTTCATCCTCTTCCTGGTGGTCGACGTCGCACTCTACGTGCTGTGGGGGACCGTGGGCTGGTGGCTGTGGCACCCATTCGGGTTCATTGGCGGGGCGCTGTGGCTGGTGGTCCACGTGATCCAGGCGCTGGACGCCTACGCGGAGGCGGGCGGGCCGCGGATCGTCCAACTGATACGCGACACCACGGTGGAGGTGGCCTCGTCCACCGCGCACCGGCTCGATCCGCCGCGGGTGACCGCGAAGATCTTCGAATATTCGTTCTGACTCAGGCGTGCTAGGCACCGTCGCCATGCGACGGCTCCTGGCAATCCCGGTCCTGAGCGCGGCGCTGGCTTGGTGCGCCTGCGCCTCGCACACGCAGATCCCGGCCGACGAGCGCGCCAGCATCGAGCGCGAGCTCACCAGCGGATATCCGCAGAAGTACCTCAAGCTCTCCTACTACGTGACCCCGTTCTTCGGGGACGGGACCAAGAAGTTGCTGACGCCGGTCCCGCCGGACGAAGTGCGGCTGCTCAACAACCCGGATGGCACGCCGGTGAACCCCGGGCCAGTGGAGAAAGTGCTGCCTGCCGGCAAGCGCGCGCGGGTGTTGAAGGTGGAGTTCCCCACCTCGTGGGTGGTCACCGAGCGCGTCCCGTACACGCCGCGAACGCAGCCGTGGGTTTACCTGAGCGTGGAGGGCGAACCGAACACGTTCCCGCTGATCCTGGTGCTCCGCCAGGGCATCAAGACGCGGGACGACTTCCTCAACGAGCTGGGCCGCTACCTCTCCGATCAGGATCCCATGCCGACGATCCGCACCTGGAGCGACGCGATCCAGCAGGCCATCGAGACGAAGTCCGCGGTCACCGACATGCCCACCGAAGCCCTGGAAATGGCGTGGGGCTACCCGGAACACATCAAAGTGGAGCTCGAAGGCGACAAGCGCCTCGAAACCTGGGTCTACCCGGGCCGAAAGCGCATCGCCCACATCGTCGACGGCCGCCTCGTCCGCACGGAAACCAAATGAACCAGTGAGTAGTGACTGGTGAGTAGAGGGTAATACTCACCCACTGGTTCAATTTCTCCATCTGCGGCGCTTCTTCTTGCCGCGCTTCGCTTCGACTTCCCTCGCTTCTCCGGGGCGCGAGGGCCTCGGCAATTCGCCCATCTGTACGGCCCAGAACCGGCCATTGAGCAGGGCTTTCACCAGATCCTCATTGGAGTTCAGGTCGTCCTCGAACAGCGTCGCTCCGAAGCCGATCTCATCCAGCGAACCGCGCGCGTCGCTCCCTCCCACGCAGCCCACGTTCAGCTTCTCCGCCGCCTCCACCGCGAGGTCGTTCTGCGACTGCCTCAGCTTCGGGTTGTAGCCCTCCACCCCCGAGAGCAGCTTGAGGCCGAGGATGTAGTCGAGCGCCGGGTACGGATAGTCCCGGTCGTACGGCCGCGCCGCCACGATCGCCGCGCCGAGCTGCCGCACCTTCGGCAGCGCCTCCTCCGCGCTCCACGGACGCTCCCGGTTCGAACCCCACATCTGCACCGGTTCGGGCGCCTGCTCCGGCTTCGGGAAGAAGCAGAGGTACTGGCCCTTGTCGGTGTTGAGCTCGAGCCCGACGAACACCTTCACCTTCGACGTACGGCCGATGTCGAAGAGCTCGTCACAACCGTCCTGGGTGTTCGTCTCGGTGAAGCACACCGCGTCCAGTCCGTGCGACGCGGCCCGCTCCAGCACCGCCCGCGGGTCCAGCGTGCACCCCTGCGAGAGGTACGAATGGCAATGCAGGTCGATCAGCATCGGGGCGCCTATACAAGCGCGCCCGGCGGCTGTCGACGCCGTTGACCGGAGCGCCTACGCCCTGGCCGCGGGCTGCTCGAACATCGGCAGCGCCTGCGCCTTCGCCTTGCGCTCCTCGTTGACGCGGATCAGGTACCCCATCAGCATCAGCGACGAGGTGTTCTCCAGCACCCGCGACGGATCCTTGCTGATCAGATTCGCGCTGTAGCTGAGGAAGAACTGCGCCAGCTCTTCGCCCGCCTCGCGGACGATCAACGCGTTCAGCAACGAGGCATCCATCGTCCGGATTGCGTTGATGAACTCCACCGCGAGGTCTTTCTTGCTCTTGAAATCGTCCACGCCGCCCCCACTCCCGTCGCCCCCTGCGACGCGTTGCAATCTATGCACGCCCCCGGCGCCGCCTACTGGGTCCGGCAACCCATCGGAGTTCTTCACGGTTTTTGACAGTCTGAACGTCGACGTGCGATAAACATGCCCTATCGCGAAGGCGAGGTTCCGATGTTCACGGGCGTGAAGGTGTTCTCGGCGACGAAGGCCAAGGAGCGCGAGGAGCTGGGGGAGAACGTCACCCGCTGGCTGAGATCCAACTCGGATCTGGAAGTCGTCGATCGCGTCGTCGTCCAGAGCAGCGACAACGAATTCCACTGCTACACGCTCGTCCTCTTCTACCGGAACAAGTCCGAAGTGTAGCCACCCCGGCCGTCACTGCGGAATCCACAGCCCCGCGCTCTGCGCCGGCAACGGCAGGGTCAGCATCCCTTCGTGGATGGTGGCGCTGCGGCCGCTCACCACGTCCGTCAGCACCAGCCCGTCGGCACCCTTGAGCCGCCCGCGCAAGGCCACGGTGCGGGCCTGTTCGCCGCCGCGGTGGATCGTCACCACCGCGCCATCGTCGCTTGCCGCGTCGTCCCGCTCGAGGATCAGCGTGTCCGCCTCTGCCACCAGCGTGTAGCGCGCGCCGAAGCGCAGCCCACGGTTGTGCCGCCGCGCCTGCCCCACCTTCTTCACGTGCTCCAGCAGTTGGGCCTCGGGCGCGCTCAACGCCGCGCCGAAGCGCATCATCCGCCGGTTGTCCGGATCGCCCGCGCCGGGCAGGCCGATCTCGTCGCCGTAATACAGCAGCGGCACGCCGGGCAGCGTGAGCGCAAACGTGAGCGCGTCCCGCGCGCGGGCGAACGCGCCATCGTCGGTGACACTTCCGGGAGGCCGGTTCGCGCTCCACGCCTGCGCGCCGGCGTCCCCGTCGATCTGGTTGGCCGCGATGGAGATGAACCGCGGCACGTCGTGGTTGCCGATGAAGGGGGAGTTCAGCGTCACCGGCGGATAGGCCGCGTCGTTCGCCTCCAACGCGTCGGCGATCGCCGTCAGGGGACCGCCCTTCGCGAACGCGTCGATGATCGACCAGTACAGCGGGAAGTCGAACTGCCCATCCAGCTCGTTGGGTCCCAGGTACTGAGCGATCTGCGCCCGCCCGTCGGTGCCGGTGAACGTCTCGCCGACGAGGTACCAGGCGATCCCGGTCCGTTGGCTGATCTCGTGCAGCCGCCCGGCGATGGTTCGGCCGGCGACGTGATCGACGTGCTTGACCGCGTCCAGCCGGAAGCCGTCCAGGTCCGCCGCTTCGATCCACCACAGCGCGTCTTCGGCGAGCTGCTCGCTGGCCTGGGCGTTGCGCCAGTTGAGGTCCGGCAGATACGGCGTGAACCAGCAGTCCAGCCGCCGCGCCTCCCAGTCGCACTGGCTCTCGCCGCACACGCAGCTGTTGCCGGTGTTGAACCACCCGTCCAGCCGGTGCGCTGCGAAGTACTCGTGCTCTTCATGGACGTGGTTGATGACCAGATCGGTGATCACCCGGATCCCGTGCGCGTGCGCCGCGCGCGTGAGCGCCCGGAGGTCCTCCAGCGTTCCGAAGCGCCGCTGCGGCTCGCGCGCCTTCGAGGGCCAGTACCCGTGATAGCCGGTGTACAGGTGGCCGCCGGTGCCCGGGAACGCGCCGTCCGGGTTCGCCTGCACCGGCGAAATCCAGATCGCCCGCACGCCGAGGTCGTCGAAGTAGCCCTCGTCGATCTTCTGGGTGATTCCGGCCCAGTCGCCGCCCTCGTAGTTCGCCTGCGGATCGACGTCGGGCACCGGAGCGTCGTTGGACGGATCGCCGTTGGCGAAGCGGTCCGTGAACGCGAAGTAGAGGATCGCCTCCTGCCAGTCGAACCGCTCGGCCTCCACCCAGAACGGGAGGTACAGCGGCCGGGCGGAGCGCCCCTCCCCGTCCTGCGCGGCGATCGTCAGCGTGTGCTTGCCTTCGGGAAGGCCTTCGAGGTGCAGCTCGAAGCGCCCGTGCGCGTCCGGAAAAAGGTCGCCACGCACCTGCCCGTCGAGGGTGACCGTGCTCCAACCGGCCTCTGGCGTCGCCCGCCGGTTCCCGTCGACGTACTGCGCGACCAGCCGCACCTCGCCTAGCGCCGGCTGGGTGAAGGACTCGAGCCTCAGCTCCGGAACGCTGCAGTCGACGACGCGCAGGAGCGAGTACTCCTCGTTGCCGACCCAGCGGCGATACGGGTTCGCCTCGTCCAGCACCCGCCCCCCGCCGACCTCCAGCGCATACGCGTAGTCGCGGGGCTCCAGCGTGGCGGTGAAGACGAAGGCGCCGTCCTGTTGCCGCACCATCGGGTCGCCGGAGAAGCCGTTCCATTCGCCCCGGATGAGCACGCCGTCCCCCGGCAGCGAAGCCGGGGGGACGAAGCGGACGGTGATCGAGCAGTCCCGCACCGGATACGGGTACTCCGCCGGCGCCGGGCAGCCCGCGGCGCAGGCGGCGAAGACGAACAGCAGTGCGGGCCGCATCCGCCTCCGCCTACAGGCAGGCAACGTTGTAGACGGTGCAGCCCGTCCGCGACCCGGCTGCCGTGCTCGACGAGTAGCAGCCCCACGTGGTCCCCGAGACATTGGACTTCGTCGGGTCGTAGCCGCTGTTGGACGAGTTCACGAATCCGAACTGCTGGCCGAGGGTCGTGGGGATGGTCACCGTGTTGCCGTGCCACGAGTTGGTCCCGCAGCAGCTCGACCACGCGGCGTTCGAGACACCCACCAGGCACTGCCCAGCGAAGGCCGGCGAGAAGTTGATGAAATAGGAGATGGAGAAGTTGCAGGAGTTGGTCGCCCCGAGCGAGGCGATGGTGGAGGTGCCGTTCGAAGCGTGGCTCACCAGCTTGCGGCCGATCGCCGCGCACGAACTCTCCGCCACTGCCTGGGTGCAGTTGCCGCTGGTCCCGTTGCCGCAGGGCACGAACATCACCGGCAGCTGGTTCCCGGCGACGTCGAAGACGAACCCGGTGTTCGTGTTGCAGGTCACCTGGATGTTCGTCACCGGCCCGTTGTTGACGGTCCCCGAACCGTTCGTGACGTAGCAGACCAGGCCGGACGGCTGGGTCTGGACGGTTACCTGGTAGGTCGATCCGTTGGGCACCGGCGTCGGGAAGGTGAACGCACCGTTGCTGGAGATCGGCAGGGTCTCGCCGTTGTTGTTCTGGAGCACGAGGCCCGGTCCGGTCAGCCCGGTCACGGTGCCGCCGATCGGATAGGGCGTGTTCACGCAGAAGACGGGAATCGTCTGGTCGCCGAGGCCCATGATCCCCGTCGGCGAGCTGACCGTGCACACCTGATCCGGCGACGTGGGCTGCGTGAGCACGGTCACGTTGTACGTGCTCCCGCTGGGGACCATGGTGGGGAAGGTGTAGATGCCGTCGGCCGGGATCGCGAGGTTGTCCCCGCCGTTGTTCTGCAGGACCAGACCGGTGCCGGTCAGCCCGCTCACCGACACCTTCAGATTGAAGGGCTGCGCCGTGCAGTTGACCTCCACCGAGGTGACGTTCGCCCCCGCCATGGTGCCCGAGCCGTTGGTGATGCCGCAGAACTGCGTGGGCGAGGTCGGGTGCGTCTTCACAGTCACGAGGTACGGCGATCCGCTGGGGACAGGCTGCGGGAAGGCGAAGGTGCCGTTGCCGGAGATCGGCAGGTCGTCCCCGCCGTTGTTCTGCAGCACGAGCCCGCTACCGGAGAGGCCCACCACCGTGCCGCCCACCGTGTACTGATTGATGGTGCAGTTCACGGTGATGCTCTTCACGTTGGTCGCGCCCACCGTCCCGGTGCCCCCGCTCACCGTGCACTGCTGCCACGGATTGGTGGGCTGGGTCTTCACCGTGACCGAATAGGTTTGCCCGCTCGCAAGACGCGTGGGGAAGGTGAACGGCTGGCTCCCGGTGCCGACCACGGTCACGTCATCCCCGAGGTTGTTCTGCAGCACCAGCCCGGAGCCCGCCAGGCCCACCACCATCCCGCCCACCGTATAGGTGTTGGTGACGCAGGTGACCTGGACGTCGGTGACGTTGGCGTTGGTGACCGTGCCGAAGCCGTTGGTCACGGTGCACGTCTGCGACGGGGAGATCGGCTGGGTGAGGACGGTCACCCAGTAGTTGCTGCCGCTATCGACCTGCGCGCTGAAGGAGAAGCTGCCGTTCGCGTTGAGGGTGAGGTTGTTCCCGCCGTTGTTCTGCAGCACCACCGTCCCGGCGAGGCCGCTGATGGTCCCACCCACCGAGTACTTGTTGGTCGTGCAGGACACCAGAACGCTGGTGACGTTTCCGGAGCCCACCGTCCCCGCCCCGTTCGTCACCACGCAGGTCTGCGACGGCGCGAAGGGCTGAGTGGCCACGGTCACGCTGTAGGGCTGGCCGCTGATGATCGGCGTCGGGAAGGTGAAACCGCCGTTGGCGCTGATCGGCAGATCGTCCCCACCGTTGTTGCGCAGGACCATGCCGCTGCCCACCAGCCCGGTCACGGTCCCGCCCACGGTGTAGGTCGGCGCGGTACAGCTGACCGTGACGTTGGTCACGTCCGCGCCGCCCACGACACCGGTCCCTGACGCCACCGCGCAGATCTGCGCGGGGCTGGTGGGCTGGACAGCGACCACCACCTCATACGGCGTCCCGCTCAACAGCGGCGTGGGGAACGCGAAGCTGCCGTTGGCGTTGATCGGAAGCGGCGCGCCGCCGTTGAGCGCGAGCATGAGGCCGGAGCCCTGCAGCCCGGTGACGGTTCCGCCAATCGTGTAGCTGTTGGTCGAGCAGTTCACCGCGACGGAGGTCACGTCCCCGCCCTGCACGGTCCCAGTGCCGCCGGTCACGGTGCAGGTCTGCGAAGGGTTGGTGGGGTTCGCGCTCACGGTCACCGCGAAGGTGCCGCCGCTCGGAACCGGGGTGGCGAAGGTGAACACGCCGTTCCCGGTGATGGTGAGGTCGTCCCCACCGTTGTTCTGGAGCACCAGCCCCGATCCCTGAAGCCCGCTGACGGTCCCGCCCACGCGGAACGTGTTGGTGACGCAGGTCACCTGCACGTCGGTGACGCCCGAGCTCCCCATGATGCCGCTGCCGTTCGTGACGGTGCAGGTCTGTGACGGCGCGCTCGGCTGCGTCAGGACGGTCACGCTGTAAGGCTGCCCGCTGGGGACCTTCTTGCTGAAAGTGAATGGGCCGTCCGCGGTGATGGGCAGGTTGTCGCCGAGGTTGTTCTGCAGCACGAGGCCGCTGCCGAGCAGCCCGGTGACGGTGCCGCCCACCGGCAGCCCGTTGGTCTCGCAGGTCACCACCACCGAGGTGACGTTCCCGTTGGCCACCGTCCCTTCGCCGTTGGACACGGTGCAGGTCTGCGCGGGGCCGACCGGCTGCGACTTCACGGTCACCGAGAACGCATCGCCGCTCCGGACCGGCGTGGGGAAGGCGAACGCGCCGTTGGCGTTGATGGCGATGGCGTCGGCGTGGTTGTTCTCGAGCACCAGCCCCGTGCCGGCGAGCCCGCTCACCGTCCCGCCCACGACGAAGGAAAGCGTGCTGCAGTTGACCGAGACCGTATTCACCTCCCCCGCAACGACGGTCCCCGAGCCGCCGATCACTTCGCAGGTCTGGCTGGGCGATGTGGGCTGCTCGAGCACGGTCACGGTGAACGCGTCACCGGGCTTCACCTCGACGGGGAACTCGAAGGGACCGTTCTGGGTCACCTCGAGATCGTTGGCGCCGTTGAGCTGAAGGACGAGGCCGGATCCCTCCAGGCCCATCACCGTGCCGCCCACGTGCAAAGCGTCGGTGGTGCACGCGACGGAAATGTCGGTCACGTCCGCCGAGACCACCGTGGTCGGCTGCGTCACCACGCAGGTCTGCGCGGGCGAGGTCGGCTGCTCTTTGACGGTCACGGCGATCGACGCGTTCTTCGCCACCTTCGTGGCGAACGTGAACGGGCCATCCGCGGTCACCGCGAGATCGCTCCCGCCGTTGAGCTGGAGGATCAGCCCCTGTCCCTGCAGCCCGGTGACCGTCCCTCCGACGGAGAACTCCGGGTTCTCCTCCGGCGGCGGAGGGGTGCAGGACGAACAGGCTGCGAAACCGAAAACGAGCGACGCAGCGATCGCGGGCAGGAATCGACGGAACATGGGGGAGCCTCCGGAGGTCACCCGCCTGTGGGGCGGACGGGCACCTTAGACCACCGAGCCCCGCGTTCATTCAAGGGCGAGCCACACTCTCCGGACTTCCGGTCGATGCGGGACCACGACTGCGATCGTCCTGCACGATCCTCACCGGGTAGGCGGCGCCGTGACGGTCGAGGTGACGCTCCACGAGCTCGAGGCCCATCCGCTGTGGCCCCCGGTCGTCCGGCGCGCGCACGTCGATCGCCTGCCCCTTCCGGTGGACCACCACGCGACGGCCGAAGTCCGCGGCGAGCTCCCACCATCGCGCCGACCCGCCCTGCTCTGCGCCGCCGGCGCGGCGGGGCGACGTCAGGTGGATCTCCTCCCAGGGGCCGGTCTGCTCGAGGAACGCCTCCAGCCGGTCGAGGTCGTCGTCGCCATCGCCCTTCAGCCAGAACGGCACCGCGCCCGCGCGCAGCACCTGTCGCGGGTGCACATCGACGAAGGAGCCGACCGCCAGCGGCCGTTGGCCCAATCCCGCCTCCTGGTACCACTGCGCGTACAGCGCGGCGACCAGCGGGGAGAGATCGTCCGGTTCGTCGAAGAGGATCCGCGCCAGCTTGAAACCGTGCTCGCGCGCGAACGCATCGAGGTCATCCCGCAAGCCCGGGTCGAAGCCCCACAGTGCCTCTGGCGCCAGCTCGGCGGGTCCGGGCGGCCGCCATTCGCCGAGCAGGTCCGCGCGGTCGCTCCCCTCGTCGTCCGGGTCGCCCTGAGACTGCTCTCCGAGCGCGCCGAGCTGGAAGAGGTGCCGTGGGCCCACGCGGATCATCGGCCACGCGCGGCGGCACTCGATCACGAAGATGGTCCCGCCCGGCGCGAGCGCCTCCCGCAGGAACGCCGCGTACGCCTCGCCCAGGCGGATCCGGTTGAGGTGGAAGGACACGGCGCGCGTGCGCTCCCCTTCCGCCGGATCGTGCACCTGGTACAGGCGCCACTCCGGGTTCGGTTCCAGAACGCAGCGCCCCCACTCCGCTCCGAACGCGATGGCGTCCTTCGGGGTGCCCGGGCGCGCAGCGACGGGCAGAAGCACTGTCTGCGGAAGCCACGGAATCCGGAGCGCCGCGCACAGGTGCACGAGCGCGCCGGACGCCGAGCCGATCGCCACCGCGCGATGGCGCCCGGGCGGGTACAGCCCGGCCGACCACCGGGCGATCGCCTCGGCGCGCACCCGCCGCAGCGCTCGCGGCGCAACGCGCTTGGGCGCTCGGCGCGCCTGCACCCAGGGCGGCGGAGGGAGCCGCGCCGGTTCCGTCCATGCGTGCGCGGTGGCGCGGAGGAAAGCGGTGGACACGTCCACGTCACACAGAAGGCGCCGCACCCTCATCTCCGGCTCCGCGAATCGCTGCGCCCGGCCATGCGCATCCCCTTCGGGAGAACGTAGCGATCGCCCCGGATCGGGAACCCGGAGCCACCCAGCGCCAGGCCGCCCGACAACCGGACGTTGGAGGTGGGCTCCGGGCGTGCTGCGTCGCCTCTGCGTGATCAACGTGTCCGCGGGCCATGGCGGAGCGACGCATCGGGAGCACGATCATCGAGAACGTGCAGCCGTCGGTCGACGGCGGCCGCCATCCCGTCAAGCGGATTGCCGGGGAGGACGTCCGTGTCTGTGCGGATATCTTCAAGGAGGGCCACGACGAGCTGGTGGCGGTCATCCGCTGGCGACAGGTCACGCCTTTGCGCGCCCGCACCGATTGGGCGGAGGCGCCCATGGTGCACACGGGCAACGACACGTTCGAAGGATCGTTCCCGGTGCACCTCAACGGCCGCTATGTGTTCACGGTGGAGGCGTGGCCGGATCTCTTCGCCACCTGGACGAAGGAGCTCGCGCGCAAGGTCGAGGCGGGTCGCGAGGTCGGAAGCGAGCTGCTCGAGGGGGCCGCGCTCCTCGAAGACGCGGCCGCGCGCGCCCACGCGGCGAAGGCCGACGGTGACCGCGCGCGCCTGGAAGCGGCCGCGGCGCGCCTCCGCGAGGGGCCATCGCCCGGCGTGCTGGCGCTGGCGCTGGACGATTCACTGCGTGCGACGGCGAGCCGCCACCCGGATCGCAGCCTCGGCACGCGCTACGACCGGGAGCTGGAGGTCTTCGCGGATCGGGTGAAGGCGCGCACGAGCGCCTGGTACGAATTGTTCCCCCGCTCCACCGCGAACGACGGCCGCACCCATGGCACCTTCCAGACCGCGGAGCGCTGGCTGCCGTACGTCCAGCGGCTGGGCTTCGACGTCCTCTACCTGCCGCCGATCCACCCGATCGGCCGCACCGCGCGCAAAGGGAAGAACAACGCGCTCATCGCCGGTCCGGACGACGTGGGCAGCCCGTGGGCGATCGGCGCGAAGGAGGGCGGCCACAAAGCGGTGCACCCGCAGCTGGGCACGCTGGAGGACTTTCGCCACTTCGTCGACGCGGCGCGCGCGCACGGGATCGAGGTCGCGCTGGATCTCGCGTTCCAGTGCTCGCCCGATCACCCGTGGATCACCGAGCATCCGGAGTGGTTCCAACACCGCCCGGACGGGACCATCAAGACCGCGGAGAATCCGCCCAAGCGCTACGAGGACATCGTCAACTTCGACTGGCTCGGCCCGGCACGTTCGTCGCTGTGGGAGGCGCTCCTGGACGTCGTGCTGCACTGGGTGGCGCAGGGAGTGCGGATCTTCCGGGTCGACAACCCGCACACCAAGCCGCTCCCGTTCTGGGAGTGGTTGATCCGCCGGGTGCAGGACGAACACCCCGATGTGATCTTCCTCGCCGAGGCGTTCACGCGGCCCAAGGTGATGAAAGCGCTGGCGAAGCGCGGCTTCAGCCAGAGCTACACCTACTTCACTTGGCGCAACTTTAAGCGGGAGCTGGAGGAGTACCTCACCGAGCTCACGCAGGGACCGGCCGCGGAATACATGCGCGGGAACCTGTGGCCGAACACACCCGACATCCTTCCGGAGGTGCTCCAGCACGGCGGCCCGCCGGCGTTCAAGCTGCGCGCAGCGCTGGCGGCCACGCTGTCCAGCAGCTGGGGCATCTACGCCGGCTACGAGCACTGCGAGAATGTGCCGCTGCGGCCCGGGAGCGAGGAGTACCTCGACTCGGAGAAGTACCAACTCAAGCAGCGCGACCCGGACGACCCACAAAGCCTCGGTCCCTACCTGAGCGCGCTCAACCGGTTCCGGCGCGAGAACCCGGCGCTCAAGCTCTACCGGGACCTGCGATTCTTCGAATCCGACAACGACCGGGTCCTCTGCTACGGCAAGGCCACGCCGGATGGCGCCAACCTGGTGCTCTGCGCGGTGTCGCTCGATCCGTTCGAGCCAGAGGAGGCAACGCTCACGCTGCCTCTGTCCGCGTGGCGCATCGCCGCCGACGAGGTGTTCGAAGTCCACGAGCTGTTCACCGACACGCGGGCGCTCTGGCAGGGCCCGCGGGCGCACGTGCGGCTGACGCCGGAGCAACCGGCGGCACTGTGGCGGGTCACCCGGTTTCGCACGAGCGAACAGAGCTTCGACTATTTCTACTGAGACGACCCGTGGCGTACGACACTCGCTCCATGAGCACGCAGCAGATCGCCGCCGCCACGCCCGATGTCGCCCAGACCTCCGGGGACGTCCGCGGCGAATCCGCACCTGCGGATCCGCTCTGGTACAAGCGCTCGATCATCTACGAGCTGCACATCCGCGCGTTCCACGACTCGAACGCGGATGGGATCGGCGACATCCCGGGGTTGATCGAGAAGCTGCCGTACCTGCAGGACCTCGGCGTCGACGTGCTGTGGCTGTTGCCGATGTACCCGTCTCCGCTGCGCGATGACGGCTACGACATCGCGGACTACTACAACATCCACCCCGACTACGGGACGCTCAAGGACTTCGAGCGGCTGGTGAACGAGACCCACCGCCGGGGGATGCGCATCCTCACCGAGCTGGTGATCAACCACACCAGCGACCAGCACCCGTGGTTCCAGGAGTCGCGGCGCGATCCGCGCTCGCCCAGGCGCGACTGGTACGTCTGGAGCGACACCGACGAGAGGTACAAGGGCGCGCGGATCATCTTCCTCGACACCGAGAAGTCGAACTGGACGTGGGATCCGCTGGCCAAGCAGTACTACTGGCACCGCTTCTTCTCGCACCAGCCGGACCTCAACTACGACAACCCCGAGGTCCAGGAGGCGATGCTGGACGTGATGCGCTTCTGGGCCCGGATGGGGGTGGACGGGTTCCGGTGCGACGCGGTGCCGTACCTCTTCGAGCGCGAGGGCACCAACTGCGAGAATCTCCCGGAGACGCACGCGTACCTCAAGCGGCTGCGCGCCACGCTGGACCGGGAGTTCCCCGGGCACCTCCTTCTGGCGGAAGCGAACCAGTGGCCGGCGGACGTGCGCGTCTACTTCGGCGAAGGCGACGAGTTCCACATGGGCTTCCACTTCCCGGTGATGCCCCGCCTGTTCATGGCGCTGCGCCGCGAGGAGCGGACGCCGATCGTCGAGATCCTCCAGCAGACGCCGATGATCCCCGAGACCTGCCAGTGGGCGATCTTTTTGCGCAACCACGATGAGCTGACCCTGGAGATGGTCACCGACGAGGAGCGCGACTACATGTACCGGGAGTACGCGGCGGATGCGCGCATGCGGCTCAACCTGGGGATCCGCCGCCGCCTCGCCCCGCTGATGGACAACGGCCGCCGGCGGATCGAGCTGATGCACGGGCTGTTGTTCTCCCTGCCCGGCACCCCGGTCATGTACTACGGCGACGAGATCGGGATGGGGGACAACATCTACCTGGGCGATCGCAACGGCGTCCGCACCCCCATGCAGTGGACCTCCGATCGCAACGCCGGGTTCTCCCGCGCGGACAGCGCCCGCCTGTACGCGCCGCTCATCGCCGATCCGGTCTACGGCTACCAGGCAATCAACGTGGAGGCCCAGGAGCGCACGCGGACCTCGCTGTTGCAGTGGGTCAAGGAGCTCATCCGTTCGCGCCAGCAGTACCCCGCGTTCGCGCTGGGCGATCTCAAGTGGGTCCTGCCGTCCAACGAGCGGGTGCTCGCGTTCATCCGCCAGTGGCGGGACCAGATCCTGCTGGTCGTCTGCAACCTCTCCCGCCATGCCCAGCCGGCGGAGATCGATCTGTCCGAATGGAGAGGGTTCACCCCGGTCGAATTGTCCGGAGAGACGCCCTTCCCGAAGATTGGCGATGTGCCCTACCAGCTCTCGCTGGGGCCCTACATGTTCCTCTGGTTCCGGCTCGAGCGGCCGATCCATCCGGTGAGCCCATGACGCCCTTCGACCCCAATGCCCTGCCCGCGTTCCTCCAGACCCGCCGCTGGTTCGGCGGCAAGGGGCTGCCGATCAAGGCGATCCAGGTGCTCGAACAGGTGGTGATCAACGCCCGCGGCGACCGCGCGCGCGACGACGAGGAGGGCTTCACGCTGGCGGTGCTGGAGGTCCAGTACCCGCTCATCCACCCCGAGCGCTACCTCGCGCCGCTGAAGGTGGATCCGGACGGGACGATCCACGAGGCGATGGAGGACGACGCGCTCGGCCGCGCGCTGTTCCGGATCATCCGCGAGGAGAAACGGGTCCCCTCCGCCGGCGGGGTGATGCGCGGGGAGATCGTCGGCGATCCCTCCGTGCTGCGTGCGCTCCCGGTGGAGCCCGGGGTGCGGCGCATCTCCGCGGAGCAGTCCAACACGTCGCTCATCTACGAGGACCGGGTCATCCTCAAGCTGATCCGGAAGATCGACATCGGCAACAACCCCGAGTGGGAGATGGGGCAGTTCCTTCGCCGCAACGGCTTTCGGTACACCCCGCCGCTTCTGGGCGGGATCGTGCTCGAGGGCGGCCCGGTGCACTCCACCGTCGCCGTGGCCCACCAGTTCGTCCCGGTCGAGTCCGACGGCTGGTCGTGGGCGCTCGAGGAGATGCGCGGCGCGCACCTGTCGCCCGGGTTCCTCGCCGAGGTCAAAAAGCTCGGGGCGCGGCTGGGCGAACTGCACCGCATCCTCGCGTCCGATCCCACGGATCCGCTCTTCGCACCCGAACCGATCCAGACCGAGGATCTGCAGCGCTGGGCCGCGTCGATCGTCGGAGAGCTCGGCGTCACCATGGCCGCCGCCGCCTCCAGCGTGCCCGAGCTCAGCCGGCGTCACGAAGAGCTGATCGCCCACATCCAGAGGCTGGCCACGGTGAAGCCGTCCGGATCGAAGATCCGGATCCACGGCGATCTGCACCTCGGTCAGACGCTGCGCACCGCCGGCGAGTGGCTGATCTTCGACTTCGAGGGCGAGCCGGCGCGGACCTACGCCCAGCGCCGCGAGAAGCACTCGCCGCTGCGCGATCTCGCCGGGCTCCTCCGGTCGTTCGCCTACGCGTGCGCGAGCCTCGAGCTCAAGGGCGCGCCGTTGATCGACCGCGAGACGCCGATCCGCAAAGCGCTCCTTCAGGGCTATCTGTCCGAAGCCACCGCGCCCGGACTGCTCCCCGAAGACGACGAGACGTTCGACGTGCTGCTGGGGACGATGGAGCTGGAGAAGCTGCTCTATGAGCTGCGCTACGAAATCCACCACCGGCCCGAGTGGGTGAAGATCCCTGCGCGCACGCTGATGGAGCTCAACGCCCAGAAAGAGGGACCGCGCCCCGCATGACGAAGCTCTCCGATCCGGCAGAGGTCGAAAGGCAGATCGCCGCGCTCACCGAGCTCCGCCACCCCGATCCCCACGCGCTCCTCGGCATCCACCCCGAAGGCGACGGCGTCGTCATCCGCGCGTTCCGGCCCAACGCGGAGAAGGTGGTCGCGCTGCCGGATGGAGGTGGCCGCGTCGAGCTCCGACACCTGTCCCGTGGCGTGTTCGAGGGCCGCGTCACGAACACGGAGCTGTTCCGCTACCGGCTCGAGGTCACCTACCCCGGCAACCGGGTGTTCACCTTCCGCGATCCGTACAGCTTCCTCCCTACGCTGGGAGAGCTGGACCTCCACCTGATCGGCGAGGGCCGTCACGAGCGGCTCTGGGAGCGGCTGGGGGCGCATCCGCTCCACCACCACGGCGTTGCGGGCACGGCATTCGCCGTGTGGGCGCCTACCGCGGCGAGCGTCTCGGTGGTGGGCGACTTCAACGGCTGGGACGGACGGCTCCACCCGATGCGCCGGATGGGCGCCTCCGGAGTCTGGGAGCTGTTCATCCCGGAGGTGGGCGAAGGCACCCGCTACAAGTTCGAGATCCGCCCGCAGCACGGCGGCCCGTTCCTCCTCAAGGCGGATCCGCTGGCGTTCCGCACCGAGGTCCCGCCGCTCACTGCGTCGGTGGTTCACGACCTCGGGCACTACCCATGGGGCGATGCCTCCTGGCTCGCGCAGCGCGCGAAGCGGGCGAAGGACGTCTACCCGCATCCGTTCGCGATCTACGAATTGCACCTGGGCTCGTGGCGTCACGTGGTGGAGGACGCCGGGCGGCCGCTCACGTACCGGGAGATCGCCCCCGCGCTGGCGGACTATGTGAAGCAGCAGGGCTTCACCCACGTGGAGCTGCTCCCCATCGCCGAACACCCCTACGGCGGGAGCTGGGGCTATCAGGTCACCGGCTACTACGCGCCCACCGCGCGGTACGGCCACCCGGACGATCTGCGCTACCTCATCGACTACCTCCACCAGCACGAGATCGGGGTGATCGTGGACTGGGTGCCCGGCCACTTCCCCAAAGACGCGCACGGGCTGGGGCGGTTCGACGGCACCGCGCTCTACGAGCACGCCGATCCGCGCCAGGGCACACAGCCGGACTGGGGCACCCTGGTCTTCAACTTCGGGCGCAACGAGGTGAAAAACTTCCTCGTCGCCAACGCGCTCTTCTGGATCGACCAGTACCACGTCGACGGGCTGCGCGTGGACGCGGTGGCCTCGATGCTCTACCTCGACTACTCGCGCCCGCCGGGCCAGTGGATCCCCAACCGCAGCGGCGGCCGCGAGAACCTCGAGGCGATCGCCTTTCTGCGCGAGATGAACGACGCGGTCCGCCGCCTCCACCCGGGCGTGGTCACCATCGCCGAGGAGTCGACGGCGTGGCCGAAGGTGTCACAGCCCATCTCCGAGGGCGGGCTGGGCTTCCACTTCAAGTGGAACATGGGCTGGATGCACGACACCCTGCTCTACTTCTCCAAAGATCCGATCCACCGGCGCTTCCACCACAACAACCTGACCTTCGGCCTGCTCTACGCGTTCAGCGAGCACTTCGTGCTGCCGCTGTCCCACGACGAGGTGGTGCACGGGAAGGGATCGCTCCTCGCGAAAATGCCGGGGGACGAGTGGCAGAAGTTCGCCAACCTGCGCGCGCTGTTCGGGTGGATGTGGTCCCACCCCGGCAAGAAGCTGCTCTTCATGGGCGGCGAGTTCGGCCAGGGCCGCGAGTGGTCGGAGGCGCGCTCATTGGACTGGCACCAGTTGGAGCACTGGGGTCACCGAGGGCTGCAGAAGCTCGTCGCGGACTTGAACCGCCTCTACGTGACCGAGCCGGCACTCTTCGAGCAGGACGACATGCCGCTCGGGTTCCAGTGGCTGCAGGCGGACGCGGCGGAGGTGAACGTCTTCGCCTTCGTGCGGTGGCCGAAGAACGGCGAGCGCCACCTGGTGTGCGCCGCCAACCTCGCCCCGGTCCCGCGCGAGCGCTACCGGATCGGCTTTCCGAAGGCCGGCCCGTACGTGGAGGCGCTCAACACGGATGCGGAGGACTACGGCGGTAGCGGGATGGGCAACCTCGGACAGGTGGTCGCCACCGAGGTCCCCTGGGACGGGCAACCTGCGTCCGCCGAGGTGACCCTGCCGCCGCTCTCGGTGGTGTGGTTCACGCCGTCGTGACGGCTACGGGCCGGGCTCCTTCCGGTCCGGACGATGGTTGCGGTGCTCGTCCCGCTTCGGGTACAACTTCTTCAACGCGGACCTGAGCTGCGGGATGGGCGGCAGGTTGCCGATGCCCGCCGCCGCCGCGCCACCGATGCCGCGCGCGAGATCCGAACGGGCGGCCGCTTCCACCAGGGAGCGCGCAACCTCCGGGTGGCGGGTCACCGCAGCGGTGGCCGCGTCGGCGAGCTCGCCTTCGTCCATCCGCGCGATGGTGCGGTCGAGGATCACGTCCGCAATCGACCGATCCACGATCGCCAGATCCGTCAGCGCGTCCACCATCAGCGCCAGCGCCTCCTTGTCCGAGGCGATCATCTGCATCACGGCCTTCCGATCGGCGAGCATCGCCGCAAGGAACTGCGCCCGCGCGTCGGGGTGATCCTTCACGTGGGCGATCATCTCCTCCGTGAGGTGCTTCACCGCGACGGGCCGCGAGGCGATCGCCGCCACGCCGATCTTCGCGCGCGCGTCGATCGCCCGGGAGATCGCGTGCTGGGCCGGAGGCACGTTGACGGCCGCCTCCTGGGTACGGATGAGGATCTGCTCCAGCGACCGCGGGAATTGCACCAGGTGCCCGGCGGTCATGCGGGCGATCGCTGGATCCTCGAGATCGCGGCTCATGTTCAGGATGAAGCGGTCCAGGGTGCGGGGATGGCGGACGGTCATCTGCACCAGCTGGTCGACGTACTCGGGGTGCTCATCGAGCACGCGCAAGGTGGCCTCGAAGGCCTTTTCCCGCGCGGAGTCGCTCTCCACCACCCGGCCGATCAGCTTCGACTGCGTGTGCACCGAAAGACAGCCGGTGAGCCCCAGCGCCGCGAGAATCGCGATCCATCTCCACATGGCCCGGGCAGGTAGGGCCGCCACCGCGTCCGCGCACCCGGCCCGGGTGCCCGGGGAGGACCGCTCCGTCGGACTGAGGACGGAGGGACCGCCGTCGGAGTGCACACCGCGACGTTGCTCACCGCTCACGTGTCGGTCGTGGGCACCCGCGCAGCGCGCAAACTGCCTTGCGGCCGGAGATCCACGGACGCGGACAACCCTCGACAGAGGCGGAGTGCGGCGAAGGCCTCATCCGTAGCGGGTCGCCACGCCGCGCGGACGACGGCGTCCTCTCCCGCAACGTTCGACGCAACGCCCCCGAGTTGGAGCCCGTCACCGATCCGTCGCGACGGCCGCAGCGGGCCGCGTGCGGTCCGATCGCCGTTCCCGCCAGGCGCCTTACTTCGCCTGCTCGCGCAATGAGGCCACCCAGGCCTCCGGGAGCCCGGCGCTTTGGGCGCCGCGCTCCAGCGCCTCGACGAAGCGATCGCTCACCGGGCCTTCGCTGCTGGCGCGCCGCGGGTTCGTCGTGAACGCCACCGCGTCCACCTCGCTGCCGTCCTGGAGGCGCACGCGCACCGGCCGTTCGACGCACATCCCCGTCACCGCGCCCTCCTTGTGCTGGACGATCGGCCAGTCCTTCGCGGCGATCTCGAACACGCGCCCGAACACGCGCGCCCCTTTCCGGTCCGTCAATCCCGCCACGCGCCCGCCCCACCAGCGCGAGGGGAAGTCGTACACGAGCCCAACATCCAGCGCCTCGCCGATCCGCCCCACCGGGAGCTCGAAGAAGTCGTAGCCGTGCTGCGCGCGCCACTCGAGGAACGCCTCGCGGTCGAGGATGGTGGAGTAGGCAAAGTAGAGCCGCGCACCGCCGGAAGCGGCCTCGCGGGCCTTCATCACCTGATCGTAGTGGGAGTCCATGGCTGCCTCTTTTATGGCAACGCCCGCGGCGCGCACGCGGAGATGTTCGGGCGTGGACGCGCCAAAGGAAAAGCCGTGAGACCCTCGGGTGTCCCCTGAGATCTCACGGCCCTTCGATGGTCGGGGCGACAGGATTTGAACCTGCGACCACTTGCACCCCAAGCAAGTGCGCTACCAGGCTGCGCTACGCCCCGTTACGGATTCAGCTGATGCGGGTACTGCGGAAGGCGGCGGCGTTATGCCCGCCGCTGTTCCGAGAATCAAGGACGACTTCCAGCTCCGCGCGCGGACGGGACGGCTACTCCCCGTCGGACTCGATCTCGTCGCCCTCTTCGTCGAAGTCCGGCGTGTTGGCGGCCTCCGCGCCGGGCGTCTTCCCGTCGCCCCAGTCTGCGGCGTTGAGCGCAGCCTTGAGGACCTGGCTGGGCCGGAACGTCAGCACCCGCCGCGCGGAGATCTCGATCTCCTTGCCGGTCTGGGGGTTGCGCCCCACCCGAGCCTTCTTGAAGCGAACCTGGAAGTTCCCGAAGCCGGAGATCTTGATCTTGTCCCCGCGCTCGAGCGTCTCCTTCACGGTGTCGAACACCAGCTCGACGATCTCCGCCGACTCCTTCTTGGAGAAGCCGACCTTCTCGTAGACGCCTTCGATGATGTCCGCCTTGGTCATCCGGTTCCTCTGTGGTCCTGATCTCCCTGCCGCTTTTGGCAGGGTTCGCGCACAGGTGTCAACCTGCCGCGACCATTAGGCATTTTCTCCACGGAGGGCGGCGCCCAGGCGCTCGTTCACCTGCTCGACGATGCGCTTGTGCGCCTCGTTCACCTCGGCATCGGTGAGGGTGCGGTCCTCCGCCCGGTAGCTCAACGCGAACGCCAGGTTCTTCTTGCCCTCCGGGATGGGCTGGCCGGTGTACACGTCGAAGACGCGCGCGTCCTCCACCAACTTCCCGCCCGCCTGGAGGATCACCTCGCGCACCTCGGCCGCGCTCCGGGCGGCGTCGACCACCACCGCGAGATCGCGCAGCACCGCAGGGAAGCGGGTCAGCGCCACCGCCTTCGGGCGCAGCACCGCCGCCTTCTCCAGGCGCGCCACCTCCAGATCGAACAGGAACGTCCCTGACGGCAGATCGAGCGCCTTGGCCGCCGCCGGGTGGAGCTCCCCCAGCGTCCCCAGCGTCACCCCGTTGGCGAGGTACACCCGGGCGCTCGCGCGCGGGTGGTACGGCGCCATCTCCACCGGCGCGAACTTCGCGTCCTCGATCCCCAGCGCGCCGAGCACGACCTCCACCGCCCCCTTCGCGTCGTAGAAGTCGATCCGCGCATCCGGCGACGTCCAGTGCCGGCCTGCCCTGAGGCCCGAGAGCACGCCCGCGACGTGCAGCACCTCGCGCGCCACCGGCCGGTGCTCGTCTCCGCCGTCCTCGTTCTGCTCGTAGGTGCGGCCCCACTCGTACAGCCGGACGCTCTGGGCTTGATGCCGCACGTTGTGCGAGAGCGCCTGCAAGAGCCCCGCGTACATCGTCGTGCGCATCACCGACTGCTCGGCGGAAAGCGGGTTCTTGAGTGCGATCGCCTCGATGGGCTTGCCCAGAAGGGGCAGGTCGCGGAGCGTCAGCCAGCTCAGCTCCTTCGGCGAGACGAACGAGTAGCTGACCACCTCCATGAACCCCGCGCCCGCGAGCGCAGTGCGGATCCGCTCCTCCACCCCGGTACTGGAGGGCTCCATCTCCAGCCGGGCGGGGGCGCGCGGCATCACGCTGGGGATCCGGTCGTACCCGCGGATCCGCGCGACCTCTTCGATCAGATCCTCCTCGCGGTCCACGTCCACGCGCCAACCGGGCACCTCGAAGGTGGCCCGGGCCGCGTCCTCGGCCACCGCCTCGAACCCGAGCGCCCCGAGGATCCGCTTCGTTTCCTCCGCGGGCACGTCCACCCCGAGCAGCCCGCCCACGCGCGCATACGGCAGCGTCACGCGCCTGCGCGGCTGCGGCTTCGGGTACACGTCGATGGCGCCCCGGAGCACCTGCCCCCCGGAGAGCTCGGCGATGAGCGCCGCCGCGCGGTCCAGCGCCTTCGGCACCGCCTCGATGTCCGCCCCGCGCTCGAAGCGGTGCGAGGCCTCGGTGTGCAGCCCGTGCCGCCGGGCCGACCGCCGCACCGAGGACGGCTGGAACCACGCGCTCTCCAGGAGCACCCGCGTGGTCTTCTCCGTCACCTCGGAGTCGGCCCCGCCCATCACGCCGGCGATCGCCTGGGGACGGTCACGGTCGGCGATCACCAGGTCGTCCGGATCCAGCGCGCGCTCTTTGCCATCGAGCGTCGTGAGCTTCTCGCCCTTCTTCGCCAGCCGGACGACGATCTCGGGCCCCGCCAGCTCGTCGAGATCGAACGCGTGCAGCGGGTGCCCGTACTCGAGCAGCACGTAGTTGGTGACGTCGACCAGGTTGTTGATCGCCCGGATCCCGCAGGCCTTGAGGCGGTCCTGCATCCACTGCGGAGACGGCCCCACGCGGACGTTCTCGATGATCCGCGCCGCGTACCGGGGCGCGCGGTCCAGCGCATCGATGCGGACCTTCGCCCGATCGCTCGCCGCGCCACCGCCCTCCTTCAGATCCGCCGCGGGGTACCGGAGCGGCACGCCGAAGATGGCCGCCACCTCGCGGGCAATGCCCAGGTGCGAGAGCGCGTCGGACCGGTTGGGGGTGACGTTGACCTCGAACACCGTGTCGTCCAGCCCGAGCGCCTGGACGATCGGCAGGCCCACCGGCAGCGCGGGGTCGAGGATCATCAGGCCCGAGTGCTCGTCGTCGAGGCCCAGCTCGCGAGACGAACAGAGCATCCCGAAGCTCTCCACGCCGCGCAGCGTCGCCTTCTTGATCTTCACGCCCCCGGGCAGCGTGGTGCCCACCGTGGCGAGCGGCACCTTGTCGCCCACCTTGTAGTTCTTCGCGCCGCACACGACCTGCAGCACGCCGTAGGCGCCCGCGTCGACCCGGGTCACCGAGAGCTTGTCCGCGTTGGGGTGCGGGCGGGACTCGGTGATGAGCGCCACCACCACGCCCTCCAGCCCCTCCCCGGCGCGGATCTGACCTTCGATCTCCAGGCCCGCCATGGTGAGCCGGTGCGCCAGCTCCGGCGGCGGCACCGCCGCGTCCGCGTAATCCGCCAGCCACTTCAGTGAGAGCTTCATCAGAACTGCCTCAGGAAACGGATGTCGTTCTCGAACAGCGTGCGCAGATCGTCGATGCCGTACCGCAGCATCGCCATCCGCTCGACGCCCATGCCGAACGCGTAGCCGCTGTACTTCGACGGGTCGTAACCGGCGGACCTGAACACGTTGGGGTGGACCATCCCCGACCCCAGGACCTCCAGCCACCCGGTCTGCTTGCACACGCGGCAGCCCTTGCCGGCGCAGATGACGCAGGAGACGTCCACCTCCGCGGAGGGCTCGGTGAACGGGAAGAACGAGGGGCGGAAGCGCGTCCGGGTGTCGGCACCGAAGAACGCGCGGACGAAGGCATCCAGGGTCCCCTTCAGCTCGGCGAAGGTGACGCCCTCGTCGACGAGCAACCCCTCCACCTGGTGGAACATCGGCGAGTGGGTGAGGTCGCTGTCGCGCCGGTAGACGCGGCCGGGCGCCACCACGCGCACGGGCGGCTCTGTCTGGAGCATCGCGCGGATCTGCACGGGGGATGTGTGCGTGCGCAGAAGAACCGGCTGCGTCGACCGCACCCACGGGGCGTCCACGAAGAAGGTGTCCTGCATGTCCCGCGCGGGGTGGTCATGCGGGAAGTTGAGCGCCTCGAAGTTGTGCCAGTCCTGTTCAATCTCCGGGCCCTGGGCGATCTCGAACCCCAGCCGCCGGAAGATCTGCACGATGTCGTCCATCGTCCGGGTCACCGGATGGCGGTGCCCCGGCGGGATCTGCCGGCCCGGGAGGGTGACGTCGACCTTCTGGCCCTTGAGCTCCGCCTCCAGCTTCTTCGCCTCGGCGCGCTGCACCGCTTCGGCGAGCAGGCCCTCCAATTCGGCCTTGATCCGGTTGGCCACCTCCCCCACGCGGCGGCGCTCGTCCGGCGCCAGCTTCCCCATCCCGCCCAGAACGGCGCTCAGCTCGCCCTTCTTGCCGAGGTACTTGATCCGCAGCTCTTCGACGCGGCCCGGATCGTCCGCCCCGCCGATCTCCCGGCGCGCCGTCTCGGCGATCGCGTTCAGTCGGTCCTGCATGGACGTGTGGCTCCTTCAAAGACGAAAAAACGGGCTGCCCGCGAAGGCAGCCCGTCTCGAAAAGATCAGCGCTCCAACGCGCTTTCTGGCTCAGGCCGCCCTGGCGATGTTCGCCACGGCGGCAAAGCCCGCGGGATCGGCCACGGCGAGATCGGCGAGGATCTTGCGGTCGATGGCGACCTTCGCCTTCGCCAGCCCGGCGATCAGCCGCGAGTACGACAGCCCCACTGCGCGCGCCGCCGCGTTGATGCGGACGATCCACAGAGCGCGGAAGTTCCGCTTCTTCGCCGCGCGGTCACGGCTCGCATAGTCGAGCGCGCGCTCGACGGCCTGGTTCGCCCGCTTGTAGCAGTTCTTGCGGCGGCCCCGATAGCCCTTGGCGAGCTTGAGGATCCGATTCCGCCTGCGACGAGCCTTGACACCCTTCTTGACGCGCATCTGCTGCTCCTGAAACGAAAACCTGTTCGGACGGAAGGACTAGTTCGCCCCGTAGGGGAACAACTCCTTGATGACCTTCTTCGCGTCCATCTCACGCAAATGGCCGGTGCCACGCGTGCGGCGCGAGTGCTCGGCGTTTTTGGAAAACGTGAAGAGGTGCTTCGCGTAGGCCCGCGCGAACTTCACCTGGCCGCTCTTCTTCACGTGGAAGCGCTTCTTCGCGCCGCTCTTCGTCTTCAACTTCGGCATGGAAACGACCCTCAAAGTCGGAAAGGCGCGCACATTTGCCTTGTCGCGGGACGACTGTCAACAAGGAGCGCTTGCGCCGATTTCCGGTTGCGGTGGCGGTCTACTTCGCCTCGGCCTGCGGCGACGTGGGCGGAGTGGCCGGCTGCGCGGGCGCAGACGAGGAGGCCTGAGCGCCCGGCTGCGGCGCGGGCTTCTCGCGCCGGTCGTGGGCCATCGCCGCCTGGCGCGCCTGATCGCGCACGCGCTGGAGGATCTTCGGGTTCGGGGCGAGCAGCATGTACATCTGCTTGCCCTCCATCCGCGGCGGCGACTCGACCACGGCCACGTCCTTCGTGTCCTTCACCACGTCCTCGAGGATGTGGGCGCCACGCTCGCGGTGGGTGATCTCCCGGCCGCGGAACATGATCGTGACCTTGGCCTTGTTGCCCTCTTCGAGGAACCGCTTGATGTTGCGGACCTTGAACTCGTAGTCGTGCTCTTCGGTCTTGGGGCGGAGCTTCACTTCCTTGACGTGGACGATGACCTGCTTCTTCCTGGCCTCGTTCGCCTTCTTCTTCTCTTCGTATTTGAACTTGCCGTAGTCCATGATCTTGCAGACCGGCGGCTTGCTCATCGGGTTGACCTCGACGAGGTCGAGGCCCTCCGCTTGAGCGCGCGCGAGCGCCTGCTCGATGGGTAGGACTCCCAGCTGCTCACCCTGCGGGCCTACGACCCGGACCTGGGGAGCGCGGATACGGCGGTTCGTTCTCTGATCGCGTGCGATGTGAAGCTACCTCCAATTGGGGCGTTGACCCGCCCGGGTTCGAAAAACCGCGGGAACATACTGTCCCACACCTCTGAGTCAAGGTGAGCCGCTTGCTCTCCGCTCAGGGGTCGACGCAGCGCGCTGTGGCCTCAGTGAAGTAACGCGTG
The DNA here is from genome assembly GCA_019686135.1 of Myxococcaceae bacterium. Taxonomy (GTDB): domain Bacteria; phylum Myxococcota; class Myxococcia; order Myxococcales; family Myxococcaceae; genus JADGHL01. The sequence continues at coordinate 29,086 of JADGHL010000037.1, forward strand.
CCCTCGCCGGTGCTCTTCCGCCAACTCTGGGAGCACCGGCGCGCCGGCGGGCCATTCGGGCCTACGGCAGCGCCGCCTCCTTCGCCAGCAGCTCTTCGAACGCCTCCGCGCTCATGAACTTCAGATCCTCGCCGCCGTAGCGCCGGGGCGAGACGCCCTTGTCGGCGACCTCGCGATCGCCCACCACCAGCGTGAACGGGATCTTGTGGATCTGCGCCTCGCGGATGCGGGCGTTGAGCGTCATGTTCCGTTCGTCCAGCTCCACGCGGAAGCCCCGGGCGCGGAGCCGGTCCCTCATCGCCCGCGCGTAATCGAGGTGGCGGTCGGCCACGGTGACGATCGTCGCCTGCACCGGCGCCAGCCACACCGGGAACGCGCCGGCGAAGTGTTCGATCAGGATGGCGATGAAGCGCTCGAACGACCCGTAGATGGCGCGGTGGATGACCACCGGGCGGTGCTCGGCGTTGTCCTCGCCCACGTAGGTCAGGTCGAACCGGTCCGGCGACGGCGCGAGGTAGTCCACCTGGAAGGTGCCCAGCTGCCACTTGCGGCCGATCGAGTCGGACACGTCGAAGTCGAGCTTCGGGCCGTAGAAGGCGCCCTCGCCCGGCTTGTGCTCCGCCTGTAGCCCGAGCGCATCCAGCGCGCCCTTGAGCGCGGCCTCGGCGCGATCCCACATCTCGTCGGAACCGAGCCGCTGCACGGGCCGGGTGGAGAACTTCACCGCGTACTTGAGCCCCACCGCGTTGTAGACGCGATCGAGCAGCTGCACGAAGCGCTTGGCCTCCTCGGTGATCTGCGACTCCATCGCGTAGATGTGCGCGTCGTCCTGGGAGAACTGCCGCACCCGCGTGAGCCCGCCGAGCGATCCGGTGGCCTCGTTTCGGTGCAGCGGATCGAACGTGGAGAAGCGCAGCGGGAGATCGCGGTACGAGCGCTTCTTGAACCCGTACATCAGGTGGTGGGACGGGCAGTTCATGGGCTTGAGCGAAAAGTTGTGCTCGTTCCCCTCGCTGTCCCAGACGAGGAACATGTTCTCCTTGTACTTGCCCCAGTGGCCGGACTGCTCCCAGAGCAGCTTGGAGAACATGAGCGGCGTCTTCACCTCCTGGTAGCCGTTCTCGGCGGTGAGCTTGCGCATCCAGTTGGAGAGCACCGTGTAGATGGCCGTCCCGCGCGGCAGCCAGAACGCCGCTCCCGGCGCCGCGGGGTGGAACTGGAACAGCTCGAGCTCCTTGCCGAGGCGGCGGTGATCGCGCTTCTTCGCCTCCTCTAGGCGTTTGAGGTATTCGTTGAGCGCCTTCTTGTCGAAGAAGGCCGTGCCGTAGATCCGCTGCAACATCGCGTTGCGCGAATCCCCGCGCCAGTACGCGCCGGAGGACGACAGAAGCTTGATCACCCCCACCTTGCCGGTGGAGGGCCCGTGCGGCCCGAGGCAGAAGTCGACCCAGTCGCCGTGCCGGTAGAGCGTCAGCGTCTTCGCGCCGCGGGCGACGATGTCCTTGACGATCTCGACCTTGTATTTCTCCCCCAGCTTCTCGAAGAGCGCGATCGCCTCGTCCGCGCTCACCTCTTCGCGCACGAAGGGGAGGTCCTTCTGGATCTCCTTGTTCGCCTCCGCCTCAATCCGCTCCAGGTCCTCGGGCGTGAACGGCGTCTCTTTGGCGAAGTCGTAATAGAAGCCGTCCTCGATCGCCGGGCCGATCGTCACCTGCGTGCCCGGGAACAGCCGCTGCACGACCGAGGCGACGATGTGCGCCGCGTCGTGGCGGATCACCTCCAACGCCTCGGGGTTGCGATCCGTGAGGATCTCCAGCTTCCCGTCCTCGAGCAGCGGCCGGGCGAGATCCATCTCCTGGCCGTTGAGCCGGGCGACGACCGCCGCCTTCGCCAGGCCGGGGCCGATCTGCGACTTCACGAACTCATGGATGGTGGTCCCGCGGCGGATGGACTTCTGGGAACCGTCGGGGAGCGTGACCGTGACCTGATCTGCCATCTGCCAATCTCCGCCCGGAGCGATACGAAGGCCCAGGGCACAAAAGACGTGGGCGGCACAGCCTCGTCGACCGTGCCGCCCGCCTGAAGGTTCAACGCCTGGTGGACCCTGCTGGGATCGAACCAGCGACCCCTACCGTGTCAAGGTAGTGCTCTACCACTGAGCTAAGGATCCAGATGTCGAAGGCCGGCGCGAAATAGCAGTCGACCTGTGGGGCGTCAAGGCAATGCACGGGAGGGAACCTGCCGGACCGACGCGCGCATTCCGACACTGCTGACACTGGGGGGCGTTCAGCGGCGGGGCTCCCCCGCCAGGCGGAGCGCCGTGCGGATCACCGCGTCGAACATCGCCGGGGTCAGCCGCCCCGTCTGCGTGTTCTGCTGGCTGACGTGGAAGCAGCCGAGGATGAGCGGCGCGTCGCCGATCCGGGCGATGGCCCCTTGCGCGAACTTCGGCCGCGGCTTCGGCAGCCGCTGGCCCGCCCGCTCCAGGTGGCGCAGCGTGGAATCCCAGGCGTGCGCGCCGAGCGCGAGGAACACCCTGGGGCGAAGGAGCGCCAGCTCGCGATCCAGCCAGTGGGCGCAGGTGCGGAACTCCTCTGGCGTGGGCGCGTTGTTCGGCGGCGCGCAGCGCACCGGCGCGGTGATGAAGACGTCATGGAGGGTCAGCCCGTCGTCGCGGCTGGTGCTGGTGGGCTGATTCGCCAGCCCGGCGCGGTACAGGCGGGCGAAGAGGAAGTCCCCGCTCCGATCGCCCGTGAAGAACCGCCCGGTGCGGTTGCCTCCATGCGCCGCCGGCGCCAGGCCGATGATCACGATCTTCGCCTTCGGATCGCCGAAGCCCGGCAGAGGGCGTCCCCAATAGGTCTGATCGCGGAACGCGCGCCGCTTCTCGGTGGCGACCTTCTCCCGCCAGGCGACCAGCCGCGGACAGGCGCGGCAGGTGATGATCTCCGCATGAAGTCGGGCGAGGGCGTCGCGCGTCTGCACGGAGTGGATCTATCGCGCGAAAGCCCACAGAGGCGAGGCACGATTCCGTTCCCACGGGCGGCTACCGGGCCGGTTCCGCGGGCGGGGGGATCGCCTGCAACAGCTGCAGCGCTTCGTTGACGTGCTGCCACACCTGAATGGCGCGCAGCGATCCCCCGCCCTCCTCCTTGAGGCTGCGGCGCGCCATGCGGGCCAGCGGAGCGAGCGCGCGCTGCACCAGCTCCACCTGACGGTCGTAGGCGGCCGGATCCGGACGGGCATCGGGCGCGGGCGCGCGGCGCACCGCCTCCTGCAGCACCTCCGCGGACAACGACGTGGGACGTTCGGCGATCGCCCGCAGCACCTCTTCGAGTCGCATCAGGTACGGCGTCAGATCCGGTGCGGCCGGTCCTTCCGCGCGCGGCGCCTCCTGCGCCCGGGCTGGCTGCGCCGCCGCCTTCGCCAGCTCCAGGAGCGCGGCATGGAGGGCGTCCAGCTTCATCCCCAGCGCGGTGAGCGCGACCGAGGACGGCGCGACGTCCGGCGCGCGGGCAAAGGGCGTCTCCCCCAGCGCCGCAGAGGCCTGCGACACGGCGTCGCGGATCCGCCCGAGCTGCTGTTCCAGCGCAGAGAGCCCGCCGGTGACCCGCGCCACCGGATCGTCCTCCCGCCCGCCCAAGAGCTGCAGCCGCGCCCAGCTCCGTTTGATTTCCTCCCACCGCGCCCGCTGTTCCGGGGTCAGTTTCCCGCGCAGCTCGGCCAGCTTGAGCAGGTTCTGCTCCGCACCGGTGGTGAGCGTCTGCGCCTCGCCGGCGTAGTGATCGTCGATGACCCGGTCCAGCTCCTCGTCGGTCATCGCCGATACGACCTTGTCGGCGATCTTCGCCATGTTCCGGTAGCTGCCCTGCAGCTTGAAGGGCGGCTCGGTGCGGAACCGGTCGTCCTGCGAGGCCGAGGCGATGTACGCCTGGTTCACCTTGAGCAGCGTCTGCTGCACCTTGAACAGCCGCTGCAGCACGGCGGTGATCTCCTGCACCTCCACCGCCGACCAGGCGTACGACAGATCGGTGAGCGGGATCTGTTCGCCCTGGGCCATCCGGATGAGCTTCCAGGTGTCCTTCGGATCGCGCCCGGCGAGCGGCGCGGTGACCGGGTTGGAGGTGAGCGCGTTCTCCACGTAGCTGAGCGCGAACAGCTCCTCCCGTCCGCCGAGGATCTCGCCGAGGTTGTAGGTGTCCGCGCGGTTGGCGAGCATGTCCGGGATCCGGAAGCGCTCGCCGGACTCGGTGTACGGGTTGCCCGCCATCACCACCGCGAACTTTTTGCCCCGAAGGTCCCAGGTGCGGCTTCGGCCCTTCCAAACGCCCTCCACCTTCCGCTGCCCGTCGCACAGCGAGATGAACTTCTGCAACAGCTCGGGCGAGGTGTGCTGGATGTCGTCGAGGTAGAGCAGCACGTTGTTGCCCATCTCGAAGGCGAGGTTGATCCGCTCCACCTCCTGCCGCGCCGCGAGGTTGGGCGCATCCTCCGGATCCAGCGAGGTCACCTCGTGCCCCAGCGCGGGGCCGTTCACCTTGACGAACACCAGCCCCAGCCGCGCGGCCACGTATTCGATCAACGTGGTCTTCCCGTAGCCGGGCGGGGAGATCACGAGGAGCAGGCCCATCCGGTCGGTGCGCTTGGTGTCGCCGGCGGTGCCCAGCTGCTTCGCGAAGTTCTTGCCGATGAGCGGCAGGTACACTTCGTCGATCAACCGGTTGCGCACGAAGCTGGAGAGGATCTTCGGCTTGAGCTCGTCCACCCGGAGGCGGCGGCGCTCGGCGTCGAGGATCTCCCGGAGCCGGGCCCGGAAGGCGCGGTACTTCGGAGCCCCCGTGCGCAGGTAGCCAAAGAGCCGCTCCGAGAACTCGTCCAGGGCGAGCGTGAGCTTCTGGCCACTGATCCGCGGGTGGTTGCCGAGCAGCCCGTCCAGCTCCACGACCGTGCGCGCGCTCGAGACCTCGCGGTCGATGGCCCGGTCGCACAGGATGATCGCCTCGGCCTCGGCGATCTCCGCGCCGGCGCCCTGCTTCGCCGCGTCCGCCCACGCCGTGAGCCACTCGTGCACGAGCGCGCGCTGTTCGCGCCACCGCCCGTTCAGCTGGCGCAGGTCCTCCTCCAGCTCCCGGCGGGTCCCGGCGCGTTCGAGGTGTGCCCAGAAGGCGTCCTTGTGCGTCACCGACGCCTGGGCGGTGGTGAAGCGTGGCTGCTCGCGGGTGAGCTCTTCGACGAGGTAGCGGGCGGCGAGCTGCGCCTCGTCCCCGCTACACGGCGCGCCCACCCGCTCCGCGAACGCGCAAAGCTCCGGCGTCAGCTCCTCCGCCAGCGACAAAAGCGCCGAGGTCCGCGCGAGGTGATCGCGCAGCCGGCCGTAGCTCACCGCACGGCGATGCCAGATGGCGCGCGCGTGCTCGTCCTTGTGCCACGCCCAGAAGAGCTGCGCGTGCGCCCGGGCCACAGGTCCGAAGCGCAACAGCCCCGCGGTCTGCCGGAGCGCCAGCACCGCGGCGAGGATCTTCGCCGCATCCGCGTCGTGGACCCCGCGCTCGTAGCCTTCGTCGTAGCGCTCCTGCGCGTACGAGCGGACGAGCGGCAACAGCGCCTCGGCGTCCGCGCTCGAAGGCAGCGGCGGTGTGCGCCCGTCCTCCGCGTCGAAGAGCATCGACGCGGCCAGGTACTCGCCGCGGTAGATCGCCTTCGTCTCGGAGACCAGGTGCTGGTCCCAGAACGGCCGCGTGTCCTCCAGCGCCTCCAGGTTCAGCGGCTCATAGAAGTCCGTCCCGGTCAGATGCAGCGCCAGCGCGCCATCGCGTGGCACCACGGTCAGCTCCAGCGGCTGGGTGTTGACGTTGAACCGGTGCGGCCCGAGCTTGATGACGCTGGCCCCGTCCTCGAACAGGTCCTGCTTGTCGCGCAGGATGCGGGCGGCGTCCTGCTTCGTCTGCTTGAGGCGGGAGGTGAGCTCGTCGGCGCGCACCGAGTCGCCCAGCGAAAGGAGCTGTTCGGCGATGGCCTGGGCCTTGTGCACCATCGCGTCCGAGGCGAACCAGGCGTTGAGCTCGTCCTCGGTCTTGAAGGTCTCCGCGCGCCGCTTCAGCCCCTGAAGGATCCGGTCCGCGGCCTCGAAGAGGTTCTGCGCGCGGCGCTGCCGTTCGTCGAGGAGCTGCTGCCGCTTCGCCCCGAACGCCTCGTGCAGCTCCTCGCGCTTCTTCGCCAGCTCGGCGACGAACTCGTCCAGCTCCCCGAAGCGGCCCTCGAGCTCCTCCAGCTGCACCATCAGCCGGGAGAGTTGCTCGTCGCACTTCTCCGGCGTGTCGCTCTGGCCGATCGCGCTCTCGATCGCCTGGCCGAGCAGCTTGAACTGGGCGGCGAACTCAGCGCGGCCTTCCCGGCCGGCGATCTCCTTGCGGCGCGCCTGCACCGTGGCGCGGACGCGGTTGAGGTGGCTGAAGACCTCGCTGATGCCCTCGAGGATCTTCGCGCGCGCGACCGGGTCGCCCACCTGCAGCTGCCCCACCACCTCCGCCAGCACGTTGAGCCCGGCGGAGGTCTGCTCCAGCTCGGAGGTGATGGGGACGAGATCCGCGCTCCGCTCCGCCTTCTGACCTGCTTCGAGCAGCGCCCCGAGCTTCGCGGTCAGGGGCGCCAGCGCGTCCTTGTCGAGCAGAAAGCTCACGCACGCCTGCGAGAGCACGTCGAAGTGCGCCTGGGTCGCCCGCTCCAGCTCGGCGATGCGGTTCAGATCGACGTATCGGACCTCCTTGAGGGTGATGAGGTGCCCGCGGTGCCGGCGCAGCCCATCCAGCGCCTCCATGAACTCCGACACCGAGGTGAGCGAGTCGGGGAGCACGCCGTCCACGCGCCGGGCCTGTTCGGCCTCGGCCTCGGCGAGGACCTCGCGCGCCTTCTGCTTGAGCGCCTGGACCTTCTCGAACTCGGCGACGATCAGATCCGCCGAGCGGCGCAGGTCCTCCACCGGCTGGGCGAGGTTCGTCTCCGGGTTGCCCAGCCAGTGGTAGCCGTCCAGCATCCGGGTGCAGGCGGCGATCAGATCCTCGAACGCGCGGCGGCTGGTGTGCTCCGCCTCCGCCATCCGCTTGATCGTGTAGGCCTCGGAGATCCCCCGCACCAGCTCAGCGTTACCGATCTTCGAGAGGAACGATCCGTCGGCCGGCTTCGACTGCGCGGCGTGCTCGGCCGAGACGAACGGCGTCTGCCAGATCTGCACCGGGTGGACGCGCTGCGGCTCGTCGCCGGCGGAACGGAAGACGATCATCTTTCCGTCGCCGAAGAGCGAGTAGCCGTGACACTGAATCGGCGTGGCCACCTCGCGGCGAACGAGGTTGTACGGCAGCAGCACGTACCGGCCCTCGTTGGGCTCGAAGAAGATGTAGAGGACGTCCTCGCCGTTGGGCGAGCGGATGGCGCGGCGGAAGATGAGCCCTTCGGGGCGCTCGTCGAAGACCTTGTAGTCGCCGGTCTGCAGGTAGTAGCCGCCGGGGAAGATGATCCCCTGGTCCTCGGGGAGCTGGATGCAGGCGTTGCCGATCGCGTCGATCCGCACCACGTGGCGGGTGCGGGTGTTGAAGACCAGGTACCGCCAGGTCTCTTCGCGGAAGGGCAGCACCTTGAGGAGGATCAGCGTGCCGACCTTCGCATAGTGGATCTGCGCGTCGTCGAGCGACTGGTTCTTGTCCTCCACCTCCTCCCGGTAGATTCCCAGCCCGTCCTCGGTGTTGTTCTCCACCTTCACGGTGAGATCGCCGCCCACCGTCTCCACGAACACCTCGTTGAGGATGTTGACGTGCGGGTGGCGGCCGCGGACGAACTGGTCGCGGCCGGTGGGGATCCACTCGAAGTCGTGTGACGGCGGGAACACGTTCTCCCGCTCGCCCGCGTTGTCGATGTAGGTCGCGCGGCCGGACGGATCGAGGTTGAAGCGGAAGACCTTCACGTCGCGGGCGGACTCGCCCACCTGGAAGACCATCAGCAGCCGGCCATCGAGGTGCCGCAGGTAGGACAACCGCGTGCCCTTGTAGTAGCGGTACAGCTCCTGGAAGTCCTTCACGAAGCGCGGGTCGGCGAGGAAGCCGCCCGCCTCGGTGGCCGGGACCTCGGAGAGATCGAACCCGTCTGCGGTGGGCTCGAACCGGTGGAGCGACATCACGTCGGAGACCTGCGTCTCCGACTTGAGCCCGATGAAGACGTTGAACCCGAACAACAGGTGCCGGCCCACCGACTTGATGTCGCGGGGCACGCAGTTGTGCTCGGTGCGGACGCGCTCGTTTCCGAGGATCGCCAGCTCGGCGCCGGAGAAGAGCTGCTTGCGGCGCTCGTTGAGCGCGTCCGCGCGCGCGCCCAGCTCCTTCGCGTGGGCCAGAAGGCGCGCGCGGATCACCTCATAGGAGCCGCCGTCCAGCTCCGGGCCGGCGCTCGCGGCCTCCCCCTGCGGCTGCTCGGTGGCCATGGCGCAGCCTCAGCGCGTGGGCCGGGGCTCGACGTTGGAGGACTCGCCTGCGACTGGGCCCCCGCGCTCCGCGGCCATCTTCGCCATCAGCGCGGCGAGCGCGACGTGGGACGCGTCCTGCGCCACGCCCGGCCGGGAGAGGATCTCCTTGAGATCGTCCGGGAGGCTGCGGTCGCCCTCGAGGTACGGCTTGAGCGCGGTGCGCAGCGCGCCGGAGCTGTCGATCGCCGCGTCTGCGGACTGGCCGAGCGTGACCGCCCGCATGAACTGGTCGAAGAACTTCCCCTCGCCGCCGACGATGTGGATCTTCGCGTTGCCCATCGCCTCGGACATGACCTGCGCCTGGCTGGAGGCGATCTGCGTGCGCGCGGTGATCGACGCCAGCTCCACCTCCTTCTCCTTCTGCAGCCGGAGCCGGTACTCCTCGTGCGCGCGGGAGGCCTCGTCCAGCGCCTTCATCGCCTCCGCCTTCTCGGCGATGCCCTTCGCCTCGGCGACCAGCTTCTCCTGGATCGCCACCGCCTCCGCCAGGCCGCGCAGCTTGATCGCCTCCGCCTCGGCCTGCTCCACGCGCACCTGCGCCAGCCCCTTCTCCACGTCGCCCGCGGCCTCGGCCAGCTTCCGCTCCTTGATCACCCGGGCCTCGGCCAGCCCCACCTTCTCGATCGCCACCGCGTCGGCCTCCTTCACCCGCACCTCGCCCAGCCCCTTCGCGCTGTGCTCGGCCTGGATGCCCTCGGCCAGCCGGATCTTCGCCTTCGCCAGCCGGTCCGCCGCCTCCATCTCCGCGTCGGCGAGCTGCAGCTTCTTGCGCGCCTCGATCTTCGTGACCTCCTCCGAGGCCTCGGCCGCCTTGATCTCCTTGACCAGAAGCTCCTGCGCCTCGGCCTCGGCGTGGACGATGGCCGCCTCCTTCTGGCGCTTCGCCTCGGCGATGAGCCGCAGGTCTTTGATGTTCTCCTCCTCCTGCGCCACCGTCTTGTCGACCGCAATCCGCGTGCGCACCACGTCGGCGATCGCCTTGCGCTCCACCTCCAGCGCCTTCTCCTTGGCGATCCGCTGCAGCTCCACCTCGCGCTCGCGGGCGATCGCCTCGAGCTGACGATCCTTTGCGACCTTCTCGCTCTCGATCCCGACGATCCGCTCGCGGTTCTTCTGCGCCACCTCCACCTGGCGCAGCTTGTTCTGGTCGTTGATCAGGATCTCCTCTTCCGCCTTGATGCGCGCGAGCTGGGCGCGGGCGTGCTCTTCCGCCTTGACCCGTTCGGTCTCCGCCGCCTCGCGGGCGCGGATGGTCTCGATCTCACGCTTCTGCTTCGCCTCCGCCTCCGCCTGCTGCCGCTCGAGCGCCAGCACCGCCTCGTTGGCTTCGACGTTCTGCTTGGTGATGGCCTTGCGCTCGTTCTGCCGGAACTCGTTGGTGAGGATGTTCTGCGCCGCGGTCATCTCGGTGATTTTCCGGATGCCCTGCGAGTCGAGGATGTTGTCCTTGTCGAGCAGCTCGATCGGCGTCTGCTCGAGGTAGTCGATGGCGACGTCCTCCAGCATGTAGCCGTTGAGGTCCTTGCCGATGACCTCGACGATCTGATCCTTGAAGTGGTCGCGCGACTTGTAGAGGTCTTCGAAGTCCATCCGCTTGCCCACGGTCTTGAGGGCTTCGGAGAACTTGGCGACGAACAGATCCTCCAGCGTCTTCGGATCCGAGGCGCGCGCGCAGCCGATCGACTGGGCCACCTTCAGCACGTCCTCCTCGGTCTTGTTCACCCGCACGAAGAACGCGACCTTGATGTCCGCGCGGATGTTGTCCTGGCAGATCAGCCCTTCCTTGCCGCGCCGGTCGATCTCGATGGTCTTCAGCGAGATGTCCATCACCTCGGCGCGGTGGATGACCGGCAGCACCAGGCCGCCGTTGAAGGTGACCTTCACGTCCCGGACGCCGTTGATGATGAGCGCCTTGCCCTGATCCACCTTGCGGTAGAGCTTGACCACCAGCCAGGACATCCCGAGCGCGAGCACCACCAGGGCGGCCGCGCTGCCACCGACCAGGACAATCGTGTTGTTATCCATCGTGTTCGGACCTCGCGATCGCGTGAAGGAGACAGCGGACAGGACCGCGCTTCGTAGCACGATCCGGGAGAAAGACGCCCGAAGGGCCCGTCAATTGCGTGCCGCGGACCGGGAGGACCGCGACAGGTGCGCGCGCGCCATCGCCTCGGCGAGCCGCGGATCGCGAAGCTGACTCACTTCTTCCGGGAGCAGCCACTCCACCGGTTCGATCTCGTAGGCTTCCTTCTGCTTGTCGTACTCGAGCAGGAGCACCTGGTCGCCCTTCTTCAGCGTGTTCTCCCGGGTGCAGAAGATGGGGAGCACCAGCCCCGCGCCCCCGTCCTCGAGGTGCGCCTGACCGAACTTCGCGTCCACGCGAAGGGAGGAGACAATGGCGACCTTGCCGAGGAGGTGGCGGCGCTTCGGTGCAGTGCGGATGGTGAAGAGCGGCCTGAGCGGTCGGGCGGTCACGCTGGAGAGCACGAACGCAGAGACCAGCGCCAGCACGAGAATGAGCCCGCCGCCGATCCACGGACCGAGAAATCCACCGAGCGCTGGGCCCAAAAACCACGCGCCCAGCATGGAGGTGATCCACCCCCAGACCGTGAGGAAGGTCACGATCATGGTGGCGGGGACCGTGCCGAACCCCAGCGCTTCGAGGAGCGCGCCCTTCCCCTCCAGCCCGTCGTGGACATGCGCGTGCGCGTCCGCCACGCCCGCCTTCGCGTCGATCCCGTCGATGAGCCCCGCCTTCGCGTCCAGCGCGCCGTCGCCGCCCAGCTCGATGCCCACCGCGCCCACCAGCACCAGCAGCCAGTAGACCAGCACCACGATCAGCAGCGTCGTGAAGATCGCCGTCGGGAAGCTGAACGCGAGCGCGAGGAACGTCGACACGGGCCGGAATTCAGCACGCCGCCGCCGGCAGGGGAAGCCGGCCCCGGCGCGGCGGCGCGTCGTGGCCGGTGGTGGAGCCGGTTGGGACTACGTCCGCGCCGCCCGGCGATTGCGTTCACGAAACGCATGCGGGCTGGGGATCG
>JADGHL010000143.1 GCA_019686135.1 Myxococcaceae bacterium
CATCCGTGGAGGGAGGGGCGGAGGGCGGCGGCGCGGCGAAGACGGGCGCCGCGACGGCGACGAGGAGCGCGACGGCGCGGACGGGGATCATGCGGACACCCGGGAAGGGGATTGGACCACCGCGAGCCGGCGCAGCCCGAAGAGGACGACGAGGAACATCATGGACGCCACGCTCACCAGCGGGAGCGCGGCGGTGGACCAGACGGCCGCGATGCCCTGGCCCGCAGCGAAGAGCACCTCGCGCCAGGAGACCAGCGCGGTGGCGAACCAGGCGCCCAGCGAGGAGGCGGTGCCGGGGTCGGTGAAGACGATCCAGGCGATCCCGGCGAACGCGGCGGCGAGGATCGCCACGCCCGACCAGACCTCGCGGCGCACCGGAGTCGGCACCCGCTCCACCCTGGCCATCACCTTCTGGACGAAGTCCGGCGGAGGCAGCGGATCCGCGAGACGGAGGAGATCCTTTTCGAGCTGACGGTGTTCTTCGACGAGGGCGGCGCACGCCGCGCAGCCTTCGAGGTGGCGCGCCATCTCCGGGTCGCCTTCCGACAGCCCGAGGAAGAGCCGTTCCAGATCCGGGCAGGGGTCGGTGCTCATGACGGGTTCTCCTGCGGCTGCATCTTCTGGCGGAGCTTCTCTCGGGCGCGGAACAGCCGCGCCATGATCGTCCCCGGCGCCACGCCCAGCACCTGGGCGATCTCCTTCGTGGTGCGCTTCTGCACGTAGTACAGCGCCAGCACCTCGCGGTCGTCCGCGGAGAGAGTGGCCATCGCCGCTTCGAGCGAGAGGTGCTCCTGGCGGGCGATGGCGGTCTCCTCGGCGGTGGCGGCGTGGGAGGGGAGCGTGTCCTTCATCTCCTCCAGATTCTCGCTCGGAGCGCGGGTACGGCGGCGCAACAGATCGAGGCAGAGGTTGCGGGCGATCGCCAGCACCCACAAATCGAACGGGCGCTCGACGTCGTACTTGTGGAGGTTCTGGTACGCGCGCAGGAACGCCTCCTGGGCGACCTCCGACGCCTCGGCCTCATTGGCCAGAAGGCGCAGGCACAGCCCATAGACGGGGCGCTGGACGGCGCGGACCAGCGCGGCGAAAGCCTTCGGATCGCCCTTGCGCGCGGCGAGGACATCGGGCTTCCACGGATGGCTCGTCGTCGCGTCCTCGGCCACCGACATCGGCACCAGTTCGAAGGGGAGGGGGAGGCGGGCTGAGACGGAAGCGTTCACGCCCACAAATACGCGACGCGCCCGTCTGCGATTGCCTCACATCCCATCGGCCCAGGTGCCCCTCCTTGTGCGGTCCCGGTGAGACCCTGCCCGCTACGAACGTTTTCCCTTGGATTTCGCCTGTTTGGCCTGCATCTCGCGCGCTTTCTGGCGGGCGGCCTTCTTGAGCCGCTGGCGCTCGAGGAACCCCGGTTCGGCGCGCTTATTCGACGCCGGCCTGCCCGGCCGTCCGGGGCGCTCGGGGGGCGGCGGCGGCCCGGTGCGGGGAGCTTGATGGGTGGCCGGATCCAGTTGGTCGTCCCCCAGCCAGGCGAAGTGGAAGAGGCGCTTGATGACCAGGGTGGCGTAGGCGCCGGGGGGAAGGGTGAAGGCGACGTTCAGCTTGTACAGCCCGCGGTTGAACTCGTCCCGCCCCGGCCGCCCGAGCACGAGCTTGTGCGGGTAGATCAGCACCGGCCGTTCTTCGTGCTTGAAGAAGAGCCGCTGGGGCGCCTCTTCGATCCGCAGATCCGAGAGCTTCAGCTTCTCCTTGCCCAGCACCCACTCCACGGCGCTCTTGATGCGCGGATCGGTAGGCGCCGAGTCCGGTGCAAGGAGCGGGAACGTCATCGCCCGCAGCTCGCGGAGGGTGTCGGCGGAGGCGTCCTTGTGGAAGAGGAGCGAGCCGGCCTGATAGGGCATCGGGAACAGGTGCTCGCGCGGGAACATCAGCTGCAGGAGCCGCCGCACGCCCTCGTTCCACAAGTAGCTCTGGTACGTGAACAAGAGGAGCGCGCGGTAGGACGCGTCGATCTGCAGGAACGCGTTGACGAAGTCCCGCGGCGATTCCCGCAGCACCCGGAGGATCCGGTAGTACTTCTGGTTCCCCGGCGGCGCTTTCTTCTCCCAGTGGCCCCAGTTGGCCCGCCAGAACTCCTTCACCTTCGCGTCCTGGGTGCGATCGAGCGGAGACGGGCGCGCCATGTAATTGCGCAGCGCCGCCTCGAAGTCGCCGCGGATGAGGTCTTTGGCGATGAACCCCTGCCCATGCTTGAGCGACCCGAAGCGCTGGGAGTCGAAGTAGTTCACCACGCCGAGCCGGTTCACCTCCGCCGCGGAAGCCGGGAGCAGATCGAGGTCGCGCTCGGTGAGGGCGCGCACGGTAACCGAGAACCGGTTGGAGGTGAGGTTCTCGGCGGAGAGCGGGCGGTCGTAGCGGCCCAGATACTTGAGCCGGAGATCGCGGTCCTGCAGATCGACGTCCGCGCCATCTACCGCAATCAGTTGTTCGGTGCGCCCCTGCTTGTCCTTGAGGCCGCAGAAGCTGATCGCCCCGGGCCTGAGCCCGAAGCGTTCGCGGATTCGTTCCACCGCGTCGAAGGTGGACAGCTTCTGCTTGTCCATCAGGTAGACGCGGAACCGGCCGGTCTCCACCGGTACGAAGCGATAGGACTCCTTGACCGAGAAGTCCTCGGGCCGCTGCTTGATCTTCACGGGCGCCGCATACCACGTCGCGGCCGGCGGCAAGGGCGAATGATCCGTGCCCGGCCCCGGGGGCACTAAGCTTGCCGGATGATGCGGATCCTGCTCGGGCTATCTTGTGTGGTGCTGTGCGCCGCCTCCGGGTGCGCCACCACGTTGTCGACGTACCAAACCGCGGACGTCACCGACTTCAAGCAGGTGGAGATCGAGGGCGCGACGGGCTTCTACGCCAACATCGGCCCGGTGTGGGGCCTGGCCAGCGAGGGGTTCACCCAGGGCAAGGCCGCGTGGGACGCCTACAACGACGGCGACCCGGAAACGAACTACGAGTTCGACGAGGAGTCGGCGCAGAAGCTGTTCACCTCGGCGATCGCCCTGGCGGTGTTCATGCCGGGGCAGAACTACCAGCTGGGCCTCCGCACCGGCGTCATCCCGGACAAGATGGACGTGGGCTTCCGCTGGTCGATGAACGCGGTGCGGCTGGACACCAAGTACCAGTTCCTCCACGTCCCCTTCGGACGGGCCGACACCGACCAGGTCTACCGGAAGGGCTCGTTCGACATGGCGGTGGGGCTGGCCGGGTCGAGGTACCTGTTCGACAACCCGGCGCTCAAGCCGCTCGAGTTTCTGCACCTCGACGACTTCTCCCGCTGGGACGTGGAGGTGCCGCTCTACGCGAGCGTCGACTTCGGGCAGATCCTCAAGCTCTACACCTCGCCCAAGTACGTCTACAGCCACACGACGCTGGACGAGAACCTGGTCAACTACTCGCAGCTCGCCACGCTCACCACCGGTTACGACCTGGCGCTGCCGGAGGTGGTGCACTCGCACTTCGTCGGCAGCACGGTGGGGGCGATGGTGGGGTACCGCTGGGTGTGGCTGGCCCTTGAGCTGACCGGCGGCTACACCTTCTGCCGACCCTACGTCTTCGGCCGCTACCGGGACCTGGGCGGCCCCACCTTCTATCCCTCCGCGGGCATCATCGTCCGCGCTCCGTGACCGTGGGGACCTGCGCCCGGCACGCCGCCCAAACCGCGTGGACGTTCGTTACTCCCCCGGGAGCGTGCGTGTTAGTGTGCCCGTCCGAATGAGCGGCCCCGTCCATCCGGCGCAGTCGCAACAGGTGCGCGGCCCCCGTCTCACCGCCAGGCTCCCTGATGGTGCGACGGCGGAGTACCCCCTGGCCGCGGTGAAGACCACCCTCGGCCGGCACCCCGCCAACACCATCCGGCTCACCGACCGCGAGGTCTCCAAGGAGCACGCGGCCATCGAACGGCTGGGCACCTCCTTCGTGCTCAAGGATCTCGGGTCGTCCAACGGCACCTTCGTCAACGGCCGCCGCGTCCGCGAGCTGCGCCTCAAGGAGGGCGACGAGATCGCCCTCGGCAGCAACTGCAAGCTCATCTTCCACGCCGGTGATGTGCCCTCCACCACCGTGCCCTCCGGCGGCGTCACCGTGGTGGCCTCGGCGGCGTCGATGCCCGCATTCGTGGCGCAGCTGGACGCGCAGCGCGAACAGACCGAGTTTCTGCCCGCGGATCAGATCCGCGACGCCGAGTCGCTTCGGCAGGACTACGAGAAGCTCCGCATCGCCCACAAGTTCCACCAGCAGGTGGGCCTCGAGCGCGACACCAAGTCGCTGGCGGACAAGATCCTCAAGGTCTCGTTCGAGATCCTCGCCGCCGAGCACGGCGTCATGTTCATCTGGAACGAGAAGGAGAAGACGCTCGAGCCATTGGCGGTCCGCCACAAGAAGGGCGGCGACGCGGACGTCACCGTCTCTGAGACCGTGCTCAAGCGGGTCACCGAGACCCAGCAGGCGGTCCTCACCAAAGACGCCATCCTCGACGCGCGGTTCAACGCCTCCGAGTCGATCGTCGCCTCTGGGATCCGTTCGGCGATGGCCGTGCCGCTTCTGGCCAAGGGCGCGCTCAAGGGCGTGCTCTTCCTGGATTCGCGCGAGCGCTCCAACGCCTTCACCGAGAAGGACCTGAAGATCCTCTCCGGGATCGCCTCCCAAGCGGCGATCGCTCTGGAGAACGCGGAGCTGGGCCGGAAGATCGAGGCCGAGGCGGTCACCCGCGCCGAGCTGTCCCGCTTCCTCTCCAAAGCGGTGGCCGAGGCGGTGATCCAGGGCGAGGTGGAGGTGATGAAGAAGGGCCAACAGGCGGAGATCTCCGTCCTGTTCGCCGACATCCGCGGCTTCACCACCATGGCCGAGGCCGAGGATCCGCAGGAAACGGTGGACATGCTCAACGAGTTCTTCACCGCGATGGCGGACGTAGTGTTCCGGCACGCGGGGAACCTCGACAAGTTCATCGGCGACTGCGTGATGGCGGTGTGGGGGCCCCCGCGGCCCAACCCGGACGATCCAGCGCGCGCGCTGAAGGCGGCGCTGGAGATGCAGCACGAGGTGACGCTCCTCAACCAGCGCCGCGCCGCCAGGGGGAAAAAGCCGATCGAAGTGGGCATCGGCATCAACACGGGCCTCGCGGTGGTGGGCTACATGGGCTCGGCCGAGCGTCACGAGTACACGGCGATCGGCGACTCGGTGAACACTGCCTCGCGTCTGTGCGGGATCGCCCGGGGCGGCGAGGTGCTCGCCAGCGAAGCGACGGTCAGACGCGCCGGGCCGGGGTTCGCCGTTCAGCCGCTGCCGGTCTCCCAGGTCAAGGGCAAGGAGAAGGGTGTCAACACCTTCCGCGTGCTCGGGCTGGAGGACCCCGCGAGCGGCAAAGTCGTCCGGTGAGCGTGATGGCAGCGACGCAGGCCTGCCCCAACTGTCACCGCTCCCACGACGTGGCAATCTACGTCACCGGCCAGAAGGTGCTCTGCCAGTGCGGGATCCGCTTCGAGGTGAACCGGCGCGATCCGGGGTCTTCGCAGGCCAACGCCACCCTGAATCTGCGGCCGGGACGCATGTCGGCGACGCCTGTTGCCTGGCCCAACGTTGCGGATGGGCCGAACAGCCCGGCGCAGAACGCGGTGGACCTGGACGTGACCTACAAGCCTGTGACCCGCCCATCGGGGCAGCAGGAGGTGCCGGTGAGCATCGGCGTTCCGGCGCCGGGCGGTCCGGCACCGTCGATGGGGCCGCGGCCGGGCGTGGAGATCCCGGGCTACGAGCTCACCGAGCTGTTGGGGCGCGGCGGGATGGGCGAGGTGTGGCGGGCCCGGCAGACGTCGCTGGGCCGGATGGTGGCGGTGAAGCTGCTGCCGGAGGACCTGGCCAAAGATCGCGAGTTCGTGGCGCGGTTCGAGAAAGAGGCCACCGCGCTCGCGAGGCTCTCGCACCCCAACATCATCCAGATCATCGACCGCGGGGAGGCGTCGGGGCACTACTACTACTTCGTGATGGAGTTCGTGGACGGGACCTCCCTCCGCGAGCTGATGAACGCGAAGAAGCTCACCGTGCCCGAGGTCGTGCGGCTGGTGACGCAGATCCTCCGGGCGATGGAGGCGGCGCACGACGGGGGAATCATCCACCGCGATCTGAAGCCGGAGAACATCCTCGTGGACGCGCGCGGCCACGCCAAGGTGGCCGACTTCGGGCTGGCGGGAATGCGCCAGGTCGACGAGCGCCTGCAGCTCACCGGCACGGCGGTGGCGATGGGCACCATCAACTACATGGCGCCCGAGCAGCGCCGCGACGCCCGCAACGTCGACCACCGCGCCGACCTCTACTCGATGGGCGTCATCCTCTACGAGCTGCTCACCGGCGATCTCCCGGTGGGCCGGTTCCGGATGCCCTCCGAACGCGTGCCTGGCACGGATCCGCGCCTGGACGAGATCGTCGGCAGGCTGCTCGAGACCGAGCCAAAGGATCGCTACGCGAGCGCCACCGAGGTCCTCGCCGCGCTGGAGCCGCTGCAATCGAACACGTCGATCACCCCGGCCAGCCCATCGAAGATCGACACGGCGCCGTCGGTCACGCCACGGGTCCTCACCACGGCACCGTCGATCGTGGAGAAGGGCTTCAAGGGCCTGCGCAACGGGCTCATGGTGATCGGCGCGCTCGCGGTGATCGCCTTCGGAGCGCGGATGCTCTTCGGGCGCGACGTGACGCGCCGGGTGATGGGCGTCAGCACGCCCGCCGCGGGAACCAATGGTGCGACCAACGCACCGCCGCGGCCGAACCTGCCGACCGCCACCGGCAACACCGACTCCGAGGTCTTCGTGTCCTCCACCGTCGCGCCGCTCGAGGGCGGAGAGGAGCGCCAGCGGCTGGTGGTGGCCTTCGGTCCGGGCAACGAGGAGATCAACCTCCACGCGGGCGAGTGGAACATCAAGGACGGCGCGCTGGACGTGGTGCAGGTGGGCAACGAGGTGGAGACGGGGGAGAAGCTGGTCCCGCGCGCGTACCTCGCCAAGCGCTACTTCAAGGCGGACGATTTCGACGCGGAAGTGGAGGTCGTCTACCGGGACGTGCGCGATCGCTACCTTCTTCCAGAGGACGGGATCTCCCAGTTCGCCGAGCTGGCCTTCCGCATCAAGAACGTCCAGGTGAGCGTCTTTGCGATCCCCGGAGGCGACGCGCGGATGCTCTGGCGCTACTTCACGCCGGATGGGGTGGAGATCGCCGACAACAGCGCGCGCCGCGTGGACGAGGGGCTGGAGGACGTGACGCCGGCGCCGAAGGACGGCGTCCCCTTCAAGCTGCGGCTGCAGCTCAAGAAGGCGAAGAACGGCGTTCTGGCGCGCGCCTTCCTCAATGGAAACGAGATCGCGCGCAAGCTCCTGCCGGGCCTCGAGGGTCAGACGGGAAAGCTGGCGCTGGGCTGCCGCAACTACGAATGTGTCTTCCGCTCGCTCTCGGTGGAAGGCAAGCCTGCGCCAAAACCCGTCCGGCGCAGGGCAACGGCGCCCGAGCCGTAGCGTCGACGCGACCGCACCGCCGTTGGGCGGCGTCCCCGTCGCAACCACCGAAGCCGGCGTGACGCGTGGCGACCTGGCAGCGTCCCGGGGCGCACCGGGCGGTGGGTGGCTTCACCGGGCGATGCGGTCGTGGGCCGGCGGGCGTCGGGTACGGGCGTCCTGGGATGTGGCGGCCGCCGCGCAGCCCGGCCCGGGCTTGTATGTGGGGAGCGAGCTGGCCGTGCGGCGGTGGCCTCGGGCTACGGCCTGTGGCCGGCTTGCGCCAAAGGCTGCGGCGCCCGGTCCGCATGGGCCAGGCCTTGTGGGGCGGGTCGGCGTTGCGGGTAGCACGCGGGCATGCGTGTGCTTGCCCTCAGTGGGCTTCTGTTCCTCTCGTTCGTGGGCGCGGGCTGCAGCCACGCGACCCGGGTCCGTCCGACACCGGTGGGGACGTACGAATTGGAGGCTGCCGTCGGCGGGCCGATGGTCGAGGTCGGGCCGGTGATCCCGGCGCCGATGTCCTCGGTGGGCCTGCGCTATGGCATCCATCCCCGCGGCGACATCGGCGCACACCTGCACATCACCACGCAGGTGTTCGGCGTCACGGGCGGTGATCTCGATACCTCCTGGCGGATCAACAACCAGGACGGCTGGCTGCTTCAGCTCACCGCCGGCGCGCGGCTCTATGGCTTCAACAAGGACGGCTTCACCCGCGAGTACCTGGAGCTCTCGCCGAACGTGAGCTGGCTGTACCGCGAGCACTACCTCACCTACATCAGCGCGACCGGCCTGGTGCAGTTCCACGGCGGGCCGGTGTTGTTCTCCGCCGCCGCGGGCGAGGAGCTCCGGCTGGGCCGCTTCTCGCTGCAGGCGGAGCTGCGCTGGTACGAACCGGACTACGCGACGCGCTTCGTGGTCGTGGACTGGCAGCCGATCCTCGGACAGGGCGGGTGGGGCGTGATCCTCGCGGCGTCGTACCGCTTCGGAGGTGGCGCATGAGGCGAAAGTCGCTCGTCCTTCTGGCTTTGGGGGCCATGGCCGGGCTGTGCGGCTGCGAGGCGCAGACGCTGGATCCGTTCCTCTACAAGCGCACGCGCGTCGACCACTACGACTTCAAGGCGGAGGGCAAATCCGCCGCGGACACGGTGGAGCCGGAGCGCATCGAGCCGCTGGAGATCAAGGAGAGCGACGCGATCACCCTGGGCGCGGTGTACGTGCACGCCAACCAGTCGCCGCCCCTGGGCTACGTCGTCTACTTCCATGGCCAGTGCTGCAACCTGAACGAGCACATCGACCGCGCGAAGATGCTCTCCAACGTCGGCTACGACGTGCTCGCGTTCGACTACCGGGGCTGGGGCACCTCCACGGATGTCGAACCGGACGAGCCGGGGATCCTCGAGGATTCAAAGGCGGCGCTGGCGTACTTCGTCCAGCGCACGGGGGTGCCGCGGGAACGGCTGACCTACTACGGGCGCTCGTTCGGGTGCGCGGTCGCCACCCAGCTGGCGGTCTCCGAGTCGCCGGCGGTGCTGGTGCTCGAGAGCGCGTTCGCGTCCATCGAGGACTTCAAGACGGACTCCACGCGTCTGGATTTCCCGGCGTCGTACGTCTCGGACAGCGAGTGGGACAACGTCGCGCGGATCGAGCACGTGCCTTCGGCGGTGTTGCTTTTTCATGGCACCGCGGTCGACTTCGTCCGGCCGGAGTTCTCCGAGAAGATCTACGCGCACGCGCACGATCCGAAGAAGCTCGTGCTGGTCGAAGGCGCGGATCACGACACCATCCCGGCGCTGATGGGGGATGAGTGGGGTAAGACGCTCCGCGAGTGGATCCGCGAGCACACGCCGCCGGTCGAATAGCGGGTGTCCGCGCCGCGATACGTCCGTCCCGACGCGGGACGACGGTGGCCCGTCAAGGCTCGGGTCTCCGCACGTAGATCGGCAGAACGACACGCGAATCTCGTGGCTGCTTCGCGAGGGGGTGGCATCGGGCGCGCACTTTCTGCCCGGGTCCTTTTTTCCGGAGCAGCCGATGCGAATCCTCCTTCTGCCACCGATCCTGATTCTGGCCGTCACCTGTGCGTGCACGACCGGTCCCCAAAACCATGACGATCCGTTCCAGCGTCCTCCTCCGCCGCCTCCGCCTTCTGGAGACGGTGGCAAGGCAACGCTCTCCGGATCGCTCGTCGTCTCCTCCGCCACGAGCGCCTCTGCCCGGGCAGAGGCCGCCGACGTGGAGCGGACGGAGCCGGGGCGGCAGCTCCTCGGGCCGGTGCGTGACTCAAAGATGGTGAGGAAGGTCGCCACCCCGAAGCCGGTGACCCACGCGCCGCCCAGGCCCGAGTACATCCCCGGCGACATCATCGTCCGGTTCGAAGAGGAGAACCTGTCCCCGACGGAGGTGCTGGAGCGCCTTCGGGGGCTCCCGATCCGCTGCGCGCATGGCGGCTATGCCTCGCCGTTTCTGCACCTGCTCCGCTGCACCGGGGAGAGGGGCGAGCCGCTGGATGTCGGCCAGTCGCTGGAGTGGGCGCAGACGATCGGAAAGCTCCCGGGCGTCCGCTTCGCCGAGGTCGCCCGCCGCGCCCACGTCCAGGCGATCCCAGCGGACAATCTGTACCCCCTGCAGTGGCACTACCCGCTGCTTAACCTGCCCGCGGCGTGGGACCTCACCAAGGGGTCCTCCAGCATCGCGGTGGCGGTGGTGGACACCGGCATCCGGCCTCACCCGGATCTCGACGGCAACGTCGTCGTCACAGTGGACATGATCTCCGACCCCGACACGGCCATGGATGGCGACGGCCGTGACCTCGACGGGACCGACCCGGGCGGCGATCGGCCCAACGGGGGTTCCTCCTTTCATGGCACGCACGTCGCCGGGACCATCGCCGCGCTGGCCAATGGCAAGGGCGTAGTGGGCGTGGCGCCGCAGGTGTCGCTTGTGATCGTCCGGGCGCTCGGGAAGGGCGGCGGGTCGACCTTCGACATCGCCGCGGGGATCTACTGGGCGGCGGGTGGCCAGGTTCCCGAGATGCCGAACAACCCGCGACCGGCGAAGGTGATCAACCTGAGCCTCGGCGGGGAGGGTGGGCCGTCGCAGACATTTCAAGACGTGATCGACGCGGCCGTCGGTGCCGGGTCGATCGTGGTGGTGGCGGCAGGGAACGAAGACGACGACGCGGCGAACTACAGCCCCGCGAACCAGGACAAGGTGATCTGCGTGGGCGCCACCGGGCTCAACGGAAAGGTGACGCAGTACTCCAACTACGGCGACCCGGTGGACGTGATGGCGCCGGGCGGGGACATGACCGTGGACCTCGACGGCGACGGCTATCCCGATGGCGTGCTCTCCACCTACGTCGACGCCTCCTCCGGCAGCCCGAACTACGAGTTCCTCCAGGGCACCAGCATGGCCACGCCGCATGTGTCCGGAGTGGTGGCGCTGATGGCGAGCGTGGACCCGACGATCACCGCGTCGAAGGCGGAGGGCCTCCTGCGGTCGACGGCGAACCCCGCGTCGAAGTGCCAGTGGGGCTGCGGCGCCGGGATGGTGGACTCCTACCAGGCCGTGTCCGCGGCGAAGGGGGCCTCGTCCGGATCCGGGGCCGCGAAGCTGCAGGTGGCCTCGACGTCGCTGGCGCTCCTTCCCAACGCGGCGACCTCGCTGCTCGTCACCAACACCGGCGGCCAGCGCCTCACCGTCTCCGCTCAGGTGTCCGGGGCCATTGCGTCGAGGATCAACCTCACCAACGGTTCGTCGCTGGCGCTGGATGCGGGCAAGAGCGGCGCCTTCCAGGTTTATGTGGACGCCTCGGGGCTCGCAGAAGGCGAGTACACAGCCACCGTCTCCCTCACCTCGAACGGCGGAAACGTGAACGTGGCGGCGATCCTGCGGATCGCGCCGGTCGCCGAGGCCCGGGCGGCGCTCGTGGCAGCGCTGTTCCAGGATCCGTCGGGTGCGTGGCAGGTCGCCGATGCGGCCATGTCCGATCCGTCGAAAAGCCAGGCGTGGTCGCTGAGCGTCCCGGCCGGCAGCTACTTCCTCATCGCCTGGGTCGATACCAACGACGATGGCGAGGTCGGCGACGACGAACCGGTCGGGTTCTACGAGTCGATGGAAAACCCGGTCCCGGTGACGGTGACCGCCGGAGAGGCGCGCACGGGGCTCACCTTCGCGGTGCTGCCGCAGCGGAGCGTGGGTGACCCCCCTCCGGCGGCGCCGGTGGGTGACGCCTGCACGGCCGACGCCGATTGTGCCTCGCAACTGTGCGCGACCGACTGGCCGGGGGGCTACTGCACCCAGGAGTGCTCCAACTCAGCCTGCCCGGGTGGGTCGGTCTGCGTCGCCTTCTCCACCGGAGACTTCTGCATGGAGGCCTGCCCGGCGCCCGGGGGAGGCCAGAGCACCTGCCGGTCCGGCTACTCGTGCGTGGAGCTGACCAACGGCGAGGGTGCCTGCCTCCCGGAATGAGACGCGGTGGCGTCCGGCCAGTGGCAGGCGGACTGGTGATCGTGTCCCACGAGGCGCAGCTCGGGCTGCTGCGTCCGGCACGCCAGCTGTTGATCGGCCGCGAGCGTCCGGTACAGCGGGCAGCGGGTGTGAAACCGGCATCCGGCCGGCGGGTGGGTGGGGC
>JADGHL010000144.1 GCA_019686135.1 Myxococcaceae bacterium
GACGATCTGCGCCGTGAAGTGGCCGCCCACCACCCGCCCGAACAGGCCCTCCGCCGATAGCTGCAGGCCGCCGTACGTGAAGGTGGCGTCACCGCCCGCCGCCCAGCGCTCAAAACGGCCCGCCGCGTTCACCTGGGCCCAGTAACCGTTGACGCCGATCTCCAGGCGATCCGTCCACGGTTCGAAGGAGGCGCGCGCAGCGAGGTCCTCATCCAGCCGTTCACCGAGCGCGTCCTTCGCGCCCTCGAACACGCCGAGCTGCACCTTCACCCCGAGCCACGGCGCGTGGCGCACCTCGCCCATCACGCCGATCCGCCGGCCGCCGAGCGCGTGGGTGTCGGTGAGGTAGTCGCTCACCAGTCCCCGTTCGACGAAGGGGAGATCCCACGTGGACAGCAGCTTGCGGCGCAGAAACGGCGCCTTGAACTGTCCGGCGTAGAGCCGGAGCCCGTGCTCCTTGTCCGCGAGCCGGACGTAGGCGTCCTTGATCAACGACGCGGAGGCGATGTCCGCTTCGATCACCGCCTGGGCGAATTCGAAGGAGGCCTTGACCTGCAGCCGCGCGCTCGGGACCGAGAGGTTGCGGCGGTAGTCGGCCCGCTCGTCCGCCTCCGCGCGCGCGAACACCCGGCCGGAGAGATGGATCTGTGGCGCCTCCGCGGGCGGTGCGGCGTCCTCGCGCGCGACGTCGGTCGCGTCGTCCTCGCCGTGCGCGGACAGCGGCACCACGCACAGGCACACCGCCAGCCATTTCGCCGCCCGCATTCCGCGCACCTCCGCCGCCTTCCCGTGGGCCCGATTGCAACGGGGGTGCCCCGCCGTCGCCGTCGTCTGGACGTCAACGGCCGCCACCGGTGGGAGGCGCGGTACCCACGCAGGGGAGCGCGGACGTCACTTGCGGTGGGGTGCTTCAACGTTCCGCGCAGCGGCCGGGTCAGGCGGCCGCCCGGGGTGAGCGATCGTTGGGCCGGCGCCACTGGCGCAGCCCACCGAACAGCACCGCGAGCAGCACCACCATCCCTCCCAGGCCCCACGCGACGGATCGGGGCAGCTTCGCCGGCTCGACGCGGATGTTTGCGTGGAGCACCTTGAGCCGGGTGGTCCGGAAGCTGATGTCCACCAGGTGCGGGCCAGCGCTCTTCGGGACGAAGGTGGCGCTCCACGTGCCGTGCTCGGGGGCCACCGTCACCGTCTGCGCGGACCCCTGCGCGCCCTCCGGCCGCAGGGCGATCGTCACGGGCCCATCGAATGGCGGGCCGTAAAAGCTCGCCACCATCACCGTGACCGTGAGCGGCTGGCCCTCACGCGGCAGGTCGGGGGTGACCGATCCGCTGAGCGTGTCCTCCGTGTCGTTCCACGACAGCTCGATGGCGCGGTGCTGCGGCCTCACCGAGATGACATCGCCGCGGTCCCCGGCGAAGGCGGCGCCCGCGTGCAATGCGAAGAAGACCGCCGCCGCGAGGAGGATGCCCGAACGCATGTTCTGCGAGCGCACGAAGCCCACCCTAACGTGGGTCCAACTCCCAGAAAACACAGGAGGAAACACCGGCCACTCACCTTTGCCTCGGCACAGGAGGTCGCCTAACATCTCGCGGGCTCCGTGCCCCGTCCGGCGGCGGCCCGCGCGAGCCACGACCTCCGGGATGACCACACAGGTATTCGGGAAGTACCAGCTCCTGAAGAAGCTCGCGACCGGCGGCATGGCCGAGGTGTGGTTGGCGCGGCAGAGCGGGATCGAAGGCTTCCAGAAGCTGTGCGTGGTGAAGCGGATCCTCCCGCACCTGGCGGACGATCCCGAGTTCGTTCAGATGTTCCTGAACGAGGCGAAGATCGCCGCGCGCTTCAGCCACCCGAACATCGCGCAGATCTACGACCTCGGCGAGGTCAACGGCTCGTACTTCATCGCGATGGAGTTCGTGCACGGCGAGGACCTCGGCCGGGTGATGCGCAAGGCCTGGTCCACCGGCCAGTGGGTGGCGCGCCCGCTGGCCATCCGCATCGTCGCCGCCGCGTGCGAGGGGCTCTACTACGCGCACACCAAGACGGACGACCGCGGCAATCCGCTCAAGGTCGTCCACCGCGACATCTCGCCGCAGAACATCCTGGTGAGCTTCGACGGCTCGGTGAAGGTCGTGGACTTCGGCATCGCCAAGGCCGCCGACGCCCAGTCGATGACCCGCTCTGGGGCAATTAAGGGGAAGTTCGCGTACATGTCGCCGGAGCAGGCCGCCGGCAAGCCGCTGGATCAGCGCTCCGACATCTTCGCGATCGGCCTCGTCCTCTACGAGCTGCTCACCGGCGTGCGCCCGCTCAAACGCGACAGCGAGCTGGCCACGCTACAGGCGGCGTTGGAGTGCAGCATCGAGCCGCCCTCGAAGGTGGCGGACGTCCCCGAGGAGCTCGATCCGATCGTCATGGGCGCGCTGGCGAAGAGCGCGGACGACCGCTACCGCGACGCACGCGAGCTGCAAATGGCGCTCGAGGAGTTCCTCGTCAGCCAGCGGTGGGTGGCGACCTCGGTGCAGGTGGCCGAGCTGATGACCACCCTCTTCAAGGATCGGCTCGAAGAGGAGGCCCGGCTCGGCTACCCGGATCCGCTCGGCGAGGAGCTCCAGTCCACCTCCGGCCCGCCGGGGGCGGCCAGCTACGATCGCGGGACCGGGCCCGGTGGGCGCGCGTCGACCGAGGCGGGGAACCCGGCGAAGGAGATGAAGTGGGACGCGCCGCCCGCGACGTCCCAACCGCGGGATCTGCGCGGCGAGGGCACCCGCGCCGCCTCGCAGCGCGGGCTGGCGAAGACCTACCGTTCGAGCGAGAGCAACCGCACGGTGCTGCCGCCGCCGGACGTCCCCGCGTGGGAGGCGCCGCCGGCGGCGGAGGTGCCCGGCCCGCGCCGCAGCGCCGAAACGCGTGCCGCCGACCCGGTGGTGGCGCGCCGGACAGCGTCGAACCCCGCGCTGCCCACCGCTCCGCGCCGTGCTTCCAGCACGCGCGTGCCCGCGGCCACTCCGGGTGGAGCGGAGGAGCCGCGCCGGACGCGATCGCGCCCGTCCAACGAAGCGCTGCGCCGCCGCACCGGCGAATGGATCTCGCAGGACGACGACGGCGAGCGCACCGAGCTGCCTCCGGAGGTCTCCGGGGACAACGCGCTGATCGCCCGGGGAAAGAGCGGCCAGTACAGCCTGAAGGTGGGCCGGCGCAGCTCCAGCGGCACCGAGATGCCGGAGGCGCCGCTGCCATCACTGCGTTCACGCACCCGGCGCGACGAGGACGACGCGGAAGAGCCCCTGGTGAAGCCGCGCAAGAAGCAGCGGGCGGCAAAGATCGACGAGCCCATCCGCGAACGCGGGCCGGCCGGGAAGATCGTCACCGCGGTGGTGGTGCTGCTGGTCCTCGCGGGCCTGGGCGTGCTGGGCTTCACGTTCCGCGACAAGCTCAAGCCGCGTCCGGCGGGCGGGGCCGCTGCGGAGATCTACGTGTCGGTGACCACCAACGTGAAGGCGGACGTCTCCGTCGTGCACGCGCCGGAGGAGGGACTGGGGGATCAGCCGGTGACTCTGGGATCCACGCCGATCAAGAAGGCCGGCGGCGTGCACGTGGGCGACAAGCTCCTGTTCACCAACAAGCCGCTGGGGCTCAAGTACTACTACGACCTCCCGTTCGGTCAGCCGGGCGAGACCCGCCACATCCGCCAGGAGTTCCAGACGGGATACTACAAGCTGCACTTCGAGCCGCGCGAGGCGACCGACCTGCAGCTCTTCCTCGACGACCAGCAGATCGGCACCTATCCCGGGCCGAAGCTGGAGCTGGTCGAGGGCAAGCACACTCTCACCGTCAAGGGCCCGCAGCTCAAGCGGCCGGCGAACATCGAGATCGAGGTCCAGCCGGGCCGCACGGTGGAGGGTAAGGTGTTCAACCTCTCCAGTCTGATGCTCTGACGCCTCAATACCGGGGCAACCGCGGGTCGATCTCCCTCGCGTAGAGGTCGATTCCGCCGGTGAGCGACCGCGCGTCGAAGCCGTGCTCGATCAACAGCTGCGCGCCGCTGAGGCTGCGGATCCCGTGGTGGCAGTAGACGATCACCTCGCGGCCGACCGCGTGCTCGAGCTCGTCCATCCGCTCGGGCAGCTCCTGGAGCGGGATCAGCACCGAATCCGGCAGCGCGACGAGCTGGTTTTCGCCCTCGGTGCGGACGTCCAGAAGCAATGGCTGGGCTTCGTGGCCGGCCCGAAGTTTCTCGGCCAGCTCCTTTGGGGTGATCGACGGAACGGACATGGACGCTGAGGGGGCCCTACGCCGCGGAGGAGCAGAACTGCTCGTAGTCGATGAACTCCACCTTCGCGCCCTCGCGGCACACCGGGCAGTTGGGATCGCGCCGCAGCTTGAGCGTGGTGAACTTCGCCCCCAGCGCGTCGAAGGTGAGCAGGCGCCCATTCAGCGGTTCGCCCTTGCCGAGGATCAGCTTGAGCGCCTCGTTCGCCTGCAACAGCCCGACGATCCCCGGCAGCACGCCCAGCACGCCCGCTTCGGCGCAGGACGGCGCCATGTCCGGCGGCGGCGGGGCGGGGTAGAGGCAGCGGTAGCAGGGGCCCTGGCCGGGGAGGAACGTCGTCACCTGCCCCTCGAAGCGGAAGATCGACCCGTGGATGTTCGGCTTCTTCTGCAGCACGCAGGCGTCGTTGATGAGGTACCGCGTGGGGAAGTTGTCGCCGCCGTCGATGATGAGGTCGAACCCTTCCAGGATGCGCATCACGTTCTGACTGGTGAGCCGCTCCTGGAAGCCGATCACCTTCACGTCCGGGTTGAGCGCGTTGATCGCTTCGCGGGCGCTCTCCACCTTCGGCTGACCGATGCGCGACTCGGTGTGGATGACCTGGCGCTGCAGGTTGGAGAGATCCACCACGTCGGAGTCGACGACGCCGATCGTGCCCACGCCTGCCGCCGCAAGGTACAGCGCCGCGGGCGACCCGAGACCGCCCGCTCCCATCAACAGCACCTTCGCCTTGAGCAGCTTCGCCTGCCCCTCCTCGCCCACCTCGGGGATGATCAGGTGGCGGCGGTAGCGCTCCTTCTGCTGCGGCGTCAGCACCACCGGCTTCTCGGTGGGGAGGTTCGCGTCGTGCCAGCGGTTGTAGCCGCCCGCCATCGACGCGACGTCGATGTAGCCGAGCTCCTGGAGGGTGCGCGCGGCGAAGGCGCTGCGGGTACCCCCGGCGCAATAGACGATCACCTTCTCGTCCCGGCGCGCTTTGTCCTCGATCCGCATCTCCAGAAAGCCGCGCGGTACGGAGATGGCCCCCGGAAGGCGGCCCTGCGCGTACTCGTCGCTTTCGCGGACGTCGATCAGCTTCACCGGCGCCTGCGCGTCGAGCAGCCGCTTGACCTCTTCAATGGAGACCTCGCGGATCTCCTTCTTCACGTTCTGCAGCACATCCCGGTAGGTGGGCGCCATGCGTGGTTCTATAACGCGCTGCGGTGGGGATTTCATAAGAAGGGCCCATGGAGCGGCTGCTCGAAGGAAAGACGGTGCTGGTCACCGGCGCCGGCGTGCGGGTGGGGCGGGCCATCGCCGAGATGCTCGGCCGGGCCGGAGCGGACGTGGCCGCGCACTTCCACCGGAGCGAGGCCGGCGTGGACGAGCTTCTGGCCGGCCTGCGCGCGGACGGGAACCGGGCGGAGAAGTTCGGCGCGGATCTCTCCGACCCCGCTCAGGCGGCGGATCTGGTGGAGCGGGTCGAGTCCCGGCTGGGGCCCATCCATGCGCTGGTGAGCTCGGCGGCGGTGTTCGACCGCGCCGACTTCCTGGAGACTCCGCTCGAGCTTTTGGAGCGGCAGTGGGCGGTGAACGCGCGCGCGCCGTACGTACTCACCCAGGCCGTCGCCAGAAAGATGGTGGGCCGGGGCGGCGGACACGTGGTGAACATCATCGACATCGGCGGAGCGATCACCGCGTGGGCGCGCTACTCGGCGTACTGCATGTCCAAGGCGGCGCTCGCGTCGCTCACTCGCTGCCTTGCGCTGGAGCTGGCGCCTTGGGGCATCCGGGTCAACGGCGTCGCGCCCGGGACCGTGCTGCCGCCCGAGAGCATGGACGCCCGCACGCTGGATGCGCTGAAGGAGAAGATCCCCGCCGGCCGCTTCGGTTCTCCCGAGGACGTCGCGAGGACCGTGCTGTTCCTCATCACCGGGCCCGCGTTCATCACCGGGCAGATCGTGGCGGTGGACGGCGGCCGCTCGCTCGGTACACGCACGCTGTGACGGGCCGATGGATCTCGGCAGCCCGGTGGTTATAAAGGGCTGCCAGGGAGACACACACCACCATGGAAAATACCCAGACCGCTACCAGCCCCGCCGCCGCGCCCGCGCAGCCCCGGGCCACGCTCACGCTGACCGCGCAGGCCGTCGCGCAGGTGAAGCAGATCATCCGGGCGCAGGGCTTCGAGGGGCACTACCTCTCGGTCCGCGTCGTCCCGGCCGGGTGCAGCGGGTTCGGCTACGACCTCAACCTGGTCAAGGACATCCGCCAGGGCGATCTCGTCTGGGAGCAGGAAGGCATCCAGATCGCCACCGACGAGATGAGCGCGCAGTACCTCACCGGCACCGAAGTGGACTACGTCACCGGCCTGCACGGGTCCGGGTTCAAGTTCAACAACCCGAACGCGAAGTCGAGCTGCGGCTGCGGCAACTCCTTCTCGGTCTGAGCCTGGAGCGCTCCATCGCCGGCTCTCCGCGCACGCCCGCGTCCATTTCTGGAGGACCGGGCGCGCTTCGTCTGTGACTACGATGCCGGCGGAATGGATGGGTCGTCGATGCGCTGTCCGAATTGCTTGGAGCCGGTGGCGCCCGACGACTTCCAGTGCGCCGCGTGCGAGCTTCTGCTGGACCCGGATGCCGTCGAGGAGGTGACCGAACCCTCCGTCGTGCGCGCGATGCTCGCCCCGGCCATGCGGCGGCCCTCCTCCGAGGTGCCCGCCTTCGTCCCCGAGCCCTCCGAGCCGAAGCCCGCACCGCCCGTCGGCGACGACTGCTCCACTCGGCCGACCGCGCTGTTCATGCCGCTGGCCGCCGATCAGGTGGTGCCCACGGTGATCGCCGGGCTCGAGCTCGCCGGGAAGCTGCGGGACCTCGACGCGTACGTCGCGTCCTTCGTGGATGGCCGCAAGTCGGTCGCGCAGCTCGCGCGCGACACGCGGCTTCAGGAGATCGAAGTCCACGCGGTGATCCGCTCGCTCGAGGCGAGGCGGATCGTTTCGCTGCGCCAGGTGGGAGCGCCCGCGCGGCGCGTCCCGCCGAAGCTCCCGGTCGCGCGGACACCTCGCCCAGTTCGCCCGCAGCCGGAGATCGACGACGATCGCTTCACGCTCCCGACGCCCCCGAAGCACGCGGCGACGGGCGGGGAGGAGGAGCGATCCGCTCGGGAAACGAGTGCGGGCCCGCGTCATTCCGCAGTCGCTCGCCCGTCCGCGCCACCGCGGGCGCCCTCCCGGCGGGAGCGTCCCTCGTTCCTCGTCGGAACGCGGACCGCCGAGCACATGCTCGCGTCGGCCGGCGTCGTCCCTCCGTCCGAACCCACCCCGCCGCCGCGGCCGCGTGTTCCGTTCGAAGCGCCACCCACACCGGCCGGCCCCCACACCGAAGCGAGCGTCCTCCAGCGGGCGATCGCCCACGAACGCAACGGAGACATCGCCCGGGCGATCGACGTGCTCCAGCGCGGCATCGCGCGGGTCAGAAAGCCGGCGCCGCTCTACAACAAGCTCGCGCTGATTCTGGTGGCGCAGCGCCGCGACCATCGCCGCGCGGAGGAGCTGCTCAAGAAGGCGCTGGCGCTGGAGCCGGAGAACGCGGTGTACCAGCAGAACCTGTTCAAGGTCGCCGCGCTCTCGGCATCTCAGCCCCATCCCGGTAAAAAGCCGGTGGGATTCCTCGCGCGGCTGAGGGGCCGCAAGTAGAGGGGGAAAAACGCATGTCGCAGTGGATCCGGAGTGGAGCGTACGCGGCGCTGGCCGCGGTCTGGCTGGCGGGCTGCGCCACCGCGCGTCAGGACGTGACGGGGAGCGGGGACGACCGGCTCGACGAGGCCCAGGCGACGGACGCCGATAACAAGACGGCGCTGGGACACGCATCCTCCGGCGAGTGTGGCACCGGCCCGGGCAACCTAGTGCTGATCGACGCGCGGAATGGGAACCCGATCTCCTGCGCGTCGTTCACGCTCAGCCGTGACGTCGAGGATTGCCAGCCGTCGCCCGGAAACGAGTGCCCCACCGAGGTCGTGCTACAGGGCCGGACCAACGCGCGCGGTGAGGTGATGCTCCCGGATCCGGCGTTGGCGAACGTGCGGCTGTGGGCGGTCGCCGAAGGCTTCCAGGCCTCGAACCGCGATCCCGCGCCGATCCCCGAGGGCAAGGTGGGTGAGCTGGAGATGCTCCCGGAGGACGGCTTTCTGCTGAAGTTCGTCGACGTGGAGGGCAACTACCTCCCGAACCTCACGGTGAGCTTCAAGCAGGGCGGAGAGGTCATCGCCCAGCTGCGCACCAACGAGCTGGCGAACGTCTACTTCACGGAACGGACGCCCTTCGCCGGCGAGCCGGTGACAATTGAGGCGGAGGGGTTCGCCGCCGTGACCATCAACGGTCCGCAGGATCTTGGCTCGGACGGGAACACCGTCACGCTGCACCGGTGAGCGCCGAGGGTCACCGTCCATAGAGCATCACCAGGTGCGACGGCGTCGTGGCCACCCCACGCAGCTCGAGCGGCGTGCCCTCGACGGTGGCGTCGAAGTCGAGCGCCTTGCGGAGCACGCTCTCGTTCATGCCCTGGGTAAGGCGCGCCTCGTTGGAGGCGTCGCGGTTCTTCCGGAGCGTGGACCGCTTCGCCACGGCGCGGGCGAAGACGGTCTGGCCCTGTGTGGTGAGGGTCACTTCCAGGTCGGTCACCACGCCGGCGGTGACGCCTTCGAGGAAGCGGGCCACCTGATTCTTGTAGGCGGCGGGGATCGACTGGGTGAGCCGGAGGTTCTCGCCCCGGAGGAACACCTGACAGGTGAGCTTGTTGCCCGGGTAGAAGCGAACGCCGGTGATCCGCTCCACCACCACGTTGCCGGTCACCATCGAGTTGAGCGACCGCGCGGGGATCCGGTACGGCAGCACCTTCTGCGAGAGCGCGTCGAGGTCAGCCCCGTTGAGCGCGAGCGCCAGCGTGCCGCCCTGAGCGTTCAGCGTGCGCGCGTAGTCGCCGGCGTTCTTCGCCGCCTGATCCGCGGCCTCGATCCCGGCCCGGAGCGTCCGGTTCTCCTGCTGGAGCGCGGAGATCTGCGAACGGGCGCCGCTCGCGCAGGCGACGGAGAGCGCAACGGCAACGAAAAGGAGCAGTCGCACGTTCATCGCCGCCCCACCGCGCAGGTGCCGCCGGCGACCATGGCCGCGCCGGCCCTCCGTGTGCCGCCGAGCTGGGGCTGAAGCAGAAACGTCGTGGTGCCCAGCCGGAGCTTCGCGTGCACCGCGCCCGAACGCGGCGCCGGATTTCCCGACGCCGGCGCGATCACCGAGCACGACGCATTCGCCACGCCTGCGGCGGTCTCCGCGCTCCCCGCCTGCTGGAACCCGGCCGAGGCTGCCTTCGAGGCCTCACTCAGCTGCGCACGCAGGCTTTGGTTGTCGTCGCGCAGTCGCGCAAGCTGCGCCTCTTCCGCTTTGGAGGTGGTCGCGCAGGCGCAGAGCGCGACCAGGGCGCTCGAAACGAGGATCCGGATCATCACCTGAGGCTCCGTGGAAGTCCGACGACCGACTGCCAGGTGCGGCCGGCGTCCTTGCGGGCGATGCGTTCTTCGCGGCGCCGCACCGCCTCTTCGGCGGCGCGCTGTTCGGCAGGGGTCTCGAGCTTCAGCGGTGGCACCCGCCGCTTGCGCCCGTCCGGACCCAGCGCGACGAAGGTCATCAGCGCGCTGGTGGTCAGGTGTTGCTCGCCAGTGAGCGGGTCCTCCGCCGTCACCGTGACGCCCACCTCCATCGAGGTGTGGAAGGTGGCGATCACCCGGGCCCGCACCGTGACGATCCACCCGACCTTCACCGCGGAGACGAAGTGGAGA
Source organism: Myxococcaceae bacterium (assembly GCA_019686135.1). Taxonomy (GTDB): domain Bacteria; phylum Myxococcota; class Myxococcia; order Myxococcales; family Myxococcaceae; genus JADGHL01. The sequence goes on from JADGHL010000144.1 coordinate 10,085, forward strand.
TCGTCCATCGATGCGGTGACGACGTTCTGGCGGCAGTGCCGCTCCGCCGCCACCGCCGCGGCGATGTCGATCCACGACATCACCCGGCCGCCGAAGGCGGTGTGCAGGGCGTTCGCGTCCGAGGGGAGGATGATCTGGGTCATCACCACCTCGGACTCCGCCGGCGATTTGGCCGGGAGCTCGGCAGTCGAATCGGCGCGCATGGCTCGTTTATCCGCCGGACGGACAGGCGCGGCAACAATGCGTCGCCTCCCGCCGCACCCGGCGCGTGTATGTTCGACCGCCGTGCGCGCCGATCGCCCGAGCCTGACCGCCGCCGTGGTGTCGTTCGCGCGCGGCGTGGTCTCTACTGGCCCCGGCGCGCCGTGCTTCGATCCGGTGGCGATCGAGCTCCTCCCGCCGCCGTTCACGCAGCTCTTGTGGCTGCTCGACAGAGCAGGGGAGCGCCGCCGGTGGCTCGAGCCGGTGGTGAAGGGCGTGATGGGCGGGCTGGTCGAGCACATCGAGTTGAGGACCGCGTTGATCGACGCGGCGCTCCGGGCCGCGGTCGGAAGCGGCGTGCGGCAGCTCGTCATCCTCGGCGCCGGTCTCGACGGCCGCGCCTGGCGCATGGCGGAGCTGGCGGACGTCACCGTCTACGAGGTCGATCACCCCGCCACCCAGGCGTGGAAGATGAACCGTGTCCGCGGCCGCACGCCCATGGCGAAGGAGGTCCATTTCGTGCCGGTGGACTTCGAGCAGACCTCGCTGGACGACGCGCTGGCGCGAACCGGCCACGATCCGAACGCGCCGACGTTCTGGATCTGGGAGGGCGTCACCCCGTACCTGAACGAAGCGGCGATCGACGGCACGCTCCGGATCGTCGCGGATCGCTCCGCGAAGAAGAGCGGGCTCGTGCTGACGTACGTCACCCCGGACATGCTGGACGCACATCGCCTCCGCCGCCTCGCCGGCGTGGTCTTCCACGCGATCCGCGAACCGTTGCGCGGCGCGCTCTCGCGGGAGGCCATGACGCGGAAGCTGTCCTCCTTCGGCTTCCACGTGATGTCCGACGAGCTGCCCGCCGAAGCCGCACGGCGCTACGGCCGGTCGACCCGCCGCCGCTGGGCCAGCCCCTCCGAGCGCGTGATCGTCGCCGAGAAGTGATGCAGCGCTCGCGCATCACTGCGCGATGAACGTCGTCACCCGGTCCAGGAACTCCTGGCGCCCCTTGCCGCTGCGGATGTCCATTTGGCTCACGTCGATCGTGAGGCAGTCGATCCCGTACTTCTTCTGCAGCACCTGCGGGAACGAGGCGTAGTACCCGTTCAGCCCCCGCAGAAACTGCTCCTGGATCCCCCGCTCCTCTTCCCGGCCGCGGGCGCGGATGCGCTGGAGCAGCACGTTCACGTCGGGCACGTCGAAGCAGATCACCTTGTCCGGCCGGGCGATGCCCTTCGACAGGCGCTGGAAGTACTCGAAGTACAGGTCCAGCTCCGCGTCGGTCATGTTGCCCAGCCCGTGCAGGTACTTGGCGAAGATCTCCGGGTCCTCGTACAGGGTTCGGTCCTGCACGCAGGACTTGGGCACCTTGTGGATGAGCTCGTGGTGCTCCACCCGCCGGATCAGGAACTCCAGCTGCAGGGTGAAGCTCCACCGCTGCATGTGCGCGTAGTAGTCGCGCAGGAACCGGTTGTCGATGACCGGCTCGTCGAAGAGCTCGAACCCCAGCGTCTGGCTGATCAGCTTCGCCGCGGTGGTCTTCCCCGCGCCGATGTTCCCCGCAAGCGCGACGAACCGCTTCTTCGTCCCCAGGCGCGCTCGCAGCGCGTTACGTGTCACCGCCGCGGGGGCCGGCGCGGCGGCGTTCTTCTCGGTGGGTGTGTTCGGAGGCGTCTGGTTGCTGCGGCGGGGCGTGCGGGGCGACTTCGCGTTGCGGACCATGCGCGCGCGTGTCTAGCACAGCCCCGTCCCGGCTCAGGCCTCGGTGCGCACGTAGACGAAGTCCAGGGGCTTCGCGTTGATCCCGCGGGCGGGCGGGACGATCCACTGGGC
>JADGHL010000145.1 GCA_019686135.1 Myxococcaceae bacterium
CGGGTCCGGCGGGGCATGGGCCCATGGGTGGGGATGGCCGGGGCGCTGGTGGCGTTGGGCGTCGGAGCGGCGGTCGCCCGTTCCTGGATGGGGCCGAAGCAGCTCCCCGTCCGCGAGAACCCCGACGGCGCGCCGATTCTCGTCCCGCAGCCTCTGCCTGACGCGCGGCCTCTGCGCGTGACGTTCGGCGTCCCCGCGGAGGTCGTCGCCGCGAAGATTCCACCCGCTCCCGATGAGAACGGCGTGGTCCCGATGACGCTGTACTGGAAGGTCCACGGCGACGTGCCGCGGTCCGTGGGGATCTTCGTCCACGTGATCGGCCCGGATGGAACGCGCAAGTCGGGCGATCACGAGCTCATCGCAGGCACGTACTTCTTCAAGGACGCGCCGCGCGACGTGCTGCTCCGCGACGACTTCGGGGCCAACGTCTCGGACGGCAAGCCAGGGACCTGGGACGTCTACCTGGGGCTCTGGCACGCCGGCGGAGATGGCTCCCGCGTTCCGGCGTTCGGCCCGGATGGCCAACGCGGGCAGGACGACCGCGTGCTGATCGGCAGGTTCATCGTCCCGGAAACCGACTCGACCGCGGCGGAGTCGGATACGCGCTGAGGGCAAATCGTCACGCCGTCCGGGGAACAGCCTGCGCCCGGATCGCTCAGGTCGCAGCCCGGGATCTCGGTGGAGCGACGCGCAACGGCGAAGTGACTGCATCGTTGACCCGGGATCCAGCGCTGCCCCTCGTCGCGGAAGGACGCGAGCAGGCCCACGGCAACCTGACGCGCCGAGCATGCGCGTACCTGGCGGGGCCGGAAGGAGCCGCCAAGTGCGCCGCTGCGACGCCCGGCCGGTGCGCGGAGAACGACCGCGTCGACATCCCGGAGCGCGCGGACGAGCTGGGCCTCAGAACAGGTGCGCGTCCACCACGCGCGCGTCACCGCCCGGCGCGCAGCGCACCACCTCCGCCGCGCCGCACGAGCGCGCCAGCGCCACCGCCGCGTCTTCGTGCGCCGCGTCCGTCAGCAGGACGGGGTTCGGTCCGGCATCCAGCGTGAACCACACCGGCACGCCCTGCCGCCGCGCCTCCTTCAGCCGGAGGATCAACTCCAGGGTGGCGGGCTTGAGGTAGCAGAGCGGCGGATCTGCCGCCAACGCGGTCGCGTGCATCCGCCACGCGTTCCGTTCGGCCAGTTCTCCCAGCTTCTCGAGATCCTTCCGCCGGATCAGCTCGGAGGCGCGCTCGACCTCCAGCTCCGCGTCGGTCGCCCACGCCAGGTAGTACGGCGAGGTCTCCTCCGTCAGCCGCATCCCGTCCCGCGACTTCACGTCCTTCTCTTCGCGGCTGACCATCGCCACCACCAGCCGCAGCTCCGGCCAGAAGGAGGCGTCGACCAACTGCTCGGCGAAGCTGTCGCTCCCGTCCGCCGCCTGCCCGCGCCTCCAGATGCAGACGCCGCCCTGCACGCTCCGGCACGCGGACCCGGACCCGAGCCGCGCGAGGATCGACTCGGCCCGCGGATCCCTCGGCAACCCGGCCGCCGCCCGCGCCGCCACCGCCAGCGCCGCGAACCCGGCCGCGCTGCTCGCGAGCCCCGCGGACGCGGGGAAGTCCCCGCGCGACACCACCTTCGCCCCACCCTGCGGCGTGCCCGCGCGCAGCACGTCCAGCACGTGGAGGACCCGCGACCGTTCACTGCCCTCGGCCACGCGCCCGTTCAGCTCCACCTCGTCCGGCCCCTCCCGGAACTCGACGGTGGTGGTCACCGACAACGGGCCCAGCGTCACCGACAGGCTGGACTGGTGCGGGAGGATCAACGCCTCGTCCCGCTTCCCCCAGTACTTCACCAGCGCGATGTTGGGGTGCGCGGTGGCGGTCGCCTTCTTCGGCGACGTCATCGTGCGGCCTCCCCGATGCGGCTGGCGAAGCACTTGATGCCCGCACGGCGCAGCCGGGTCACCACCCGGTCGGCCTCCTCGAACAGGCCGATGACGGCGCCGCCATCTCCGCCCGCTCCGGTCAACTTCGCGCCGAGCGCGCCCGCGGCCCGGAGCCTGTGCACCATCTCCTCGATCCCGGCGGACGACAGCCCGAGCGCGTTGAGCAACCCCTGGTTCATGTCCATCACGTCGCCGAGGAGCTCCAGCTCCCCGCGTTCGATGGCGCCGCGGCCTTCTTCCACCAGCGTGCCGATCTGTTCGAACACGCGCGCGTAGCGTTCGGGCCACCGCGCCTGCCGCGCCCGGAGCGCAGCCACGGTCTCCTTCGTCGAGGGCCGCTCGCCCACCAGCGCCACCACCAGCCCGAAGGGCCGCTTCACCGTCACCGGCGTGACCTGCGCCTTGGATGGATCGCCATCCGCCGCGCGCCGGAAGTGGATGAGCTGGTTGCGCGCGCTGGTGGTGTGGTCGATCCCGCTCGGCGTGCCGTGGAAGACCTTCTCCATCTCCCACGCCACCCGGGCGATCTCCTCCACGGTCGGCGGGGCGCTGCGCCCACGGGACTTCAAGAGCGCGCCGGCGCACGCGACCGCCACGGCCGCGGACGAGCCCAGGCCCATCGAGGGAGGCAGCTCGCTGTCCAGCGTCATCCGTAGGCCGCCCGCGCCGCTGACCCGCACCGCCGCGTCAAACGCCTCGACCAGGAGCCTGCGACCCGGGCCGCGGAGCTCCGCCGGCACCTCCACCGAGGCCTCTTCGGACCCCGCCCGCAACAGCGCGGTCGCGGTCACGCCGATCGAAAGCGGCGCCGCAAGCGCGGGATATCCGTACACCACGCCGTGCTCGCCCAGGAGGATCACCTTCCCCGGGCCGAACGCGCTCAATGTGCTGGGAGGGATCATGCTGCCGCCGCGGCCGCGAACAGGACGCTAGCCGCGACCTACTGCCGCCCGGCGCTCCTCCGCAGGGATGGACGCGAGGATCTCCTTCGCCTTCTCCACCTTCACGTGCCCGGAGATGACGAGGAGGTTCGCCACCTTCTCCACCAGGTCGCCGCGCGCGCCGGCGGTGACCGCCACGCAGCGCGCGTGCAGAGCCATGTGACCCTTCTGGATGCCCACCGACCCGAGCGCTCTCAGCGCCGCGAAGTTCTGCGCCAGGCCCACCGAGGCGAAGACCATCCCCATCTCCTTCACGCCGTTAACGCGCATCAGCTTGAGCGCCAGCTGCACGCCGGGGTGCACCTTGATGGGCCCGCCCACCGTTCCGAGCGCGAGCGGCAGCTCGATCTGTCCGACCAGCTCGTTGCCCTCGACATGCCAGGTGGACAGCGGCCGGTACTGCCCGCTGCGGCAGGCGTACGCGTGCGCGCCCGCTTCGATCGCCCGCCAGTCCTGACCGGTGGCGATCGCCACGGCGTCGATGCCGTTCATCACGCCCTTATTGTGGGTGGCCGCGCGGTACGGGTCCGCCTGGGCGAAGCGCGACGCCTGCGCCACGCCGCGGGCGATCTCCGAACCAGGGAGCCCGAAGTCCGCCAGAAGGTCCACCGGGATCCGGCAGCGCGCCCGCGCGAGCCGCCGGTCGGCGAGGTTCGAGAGGATCCTCAGGTAGACGCGCCCGCCGGTGATCTGCTCGATGAGCGGCGCCACACCCTCGGCGACGGTGTTGATGAGGTTCGCCCCCATCGCCTCCTGGGTGTCGATGAGGATGTGAACGATGAGCAGCGGCTCGCCGCGCGGACCCTCTGGCGCCGGGAGCACCCGCACCTCGACGTCCTTCGCCCCGCCGCCCCGCCGCACCATCGCCGGGTGGAAGGAGTTCGCCAGCGCGAGGATCTCCTCTTTGTGCGCGAGGATCTTCTCCGAGGCCTCGCTCGGGTCGCCGTAGTCGGTGACCTGGACCTGGCCGATCATCAGCGAGTCGTCCGCCTCTGCGGTAAAGCCGCCCGCCTCGCGCACGATCTTCGAGGCGAAGGACACCGCGGCGACGACCGACGGCTCCTCCACGGTCATCGGCACCAGGTACTCCTTGCCGTTGACCACCAGGTTGAGCCCCAGCCCGAACGGCAGGTGGAACGTCCCCACCGCGTTCTCGATCATCATGTCCGCGGTCTCGACCGAGAGGTTCGCCGCGCCGCGCAGCACGTCGATCTCCTCCGGCGCGAGCTGGAACATCCGGCCGATCTTCGCCAGGCGCTCCTCCAACGGAAGCTTGTGAAATCCGGCCAACCGCGAGGTGATCGTCTCCGACATCTGTGTCTCCCGTGACACGAATTCCGAACGCGGCTACAAGGCCGCCATCCAGTCCTTCAGCTCCCCGGTGATGACCTTCCGCTTCTCGCGGAGCCGGGCCGGGGTCCTGCTGCCCGTGAGGATCAGCGCCTGGCGCAGTCCTCCGATGATCGCCTCCAACGCCGCCTGTGCGGCCTTCGGGCCGCCCTGCTGCAGGGCGCGGAACAACGGCAGTGCCATCCCTGCCAGATCCGCGCCGAGCGCGATCGCTTTTGCGGCCTCCAGGCCGTTCCGGATCCCGCCGGAGGCGATGAGCCGCACCTCCCGTCCCACCGCGCGCCGCACCGTCGCCACCGCCGCCGCAGTGGGAATACCCCACCCCGAGAAGACCGCACCCACGGCGGCCTGGACGCCGGACGCCCGGAGTTGTTCAACCCGCACCCAACTGGTGCCGCCCAGACCGGACACGTCGATGTTCTTTACGCCCAGGTCCGCGAGTTGTTTCGCCACATCCGGGGAGATTCCGCACCCGGTCTCCTTCACCAGGAGCCGGTCGCCGAACGCCTTCACCAGATCCGCCACCACCGTGTAGCCGCCGCGGAAGTCGCGATCGCCCTCGGGCTGGGTCAGCTCCTGGCCGGGGTTGAGGTGCAGCGCCAGCCCGTCCGCGCCGATCGCCCGGACCAGCCGCTCGGCGCCGGATGCGCCGATCGCCGCCGCCTGCCGCAGCCCGATGTTGCCGATCACCACCGTGCTGGGCGCGACCTGGCGGACCTCGAAGCTCACCGCGCTCTTCGGGTCCTCGATCATCGCCCGCTGGCTGCCCACTCCGAAGGCGATGCCGAAGCGCTCCGCCAGAGCGGCGAGCTCGCGGTTCACCTCGCCGGCGCGGTCGGTGCCGCCGGTCATCCCGGTGATAATGAGCGGGTACCTGAGCACCTTGCCCATGAACGGGGTCGACGCGTCGAGGTCGTCCTCCCCCATCTCGGGCATGGCGCAATGGACCAGGTGCACACACTCCAGCAGGGTGCTGTTCCCCGCGGGCTCCACGTCGCCGGTGGCCGCCAGGTCGAGGTGCGCATCCTTGCGCCGGGATGTGGTATCTTCGGGCATCTTTTCCCGTGAATTTTCGAGAGGTTGGCTTCGGCCCCTCCAACAGCCGACCGGGACCGCGCGTTCCTACCAGCAGGGTCCTGACGGCGCAACCACGCGCGTCGGCATGGACGCTGCGGGGCCTGGAAGGTACGACCGCCACCATGCCGCAGGATCAGCCGCCCGTCGCCATCTTCCTCCACGACGGAAGCTACGACCGCGTCCACCAGGCGTTCTCGATCGCCGCCGCCGCGGTCGCGACCGGGCGGCGGGTGGACGTCTTCCTCTTCTGGTGGGCGCTCGAGCGCATCGTCCAAGGGCGTATCGACGAGCCGGACTTCGGCCCCGGACGCGAGGCAGCGGAGGCCCGGTTCGAGCAGCGCAACATGCCCACCATCCGCCAGCTCTTGACCCACGCGCGGGAGAGCGGGCTGTGCCGGATCTACGCGTGCACCGGTTCGATCGGCGCGGTAGCGGCCACGCCCGCGGAGGTCGAACGCCACGTGGATCAGCTCGTGGGGTGGACGACGATCCTCAAGCTGACCGCAGGCGTCACCGACCGGTTCTACCTCTGAAGCTCTTGAAGCGCCGGGCACGCCCGCCCGCCGGGCGGACAGGCCGATCGGATTGACGTGTCCCCCGCGGCTCTTAGCTTGAGGGCAACCATGGCGACCGCGACGATGACCCAGCGGCGTGGACTGTCGGGCCACGCCATCGGCAACTACCTGAAGACGGCGATCCTGCTTGCGGCGATGACCGCGCTGGCGCTCGTGGTGGGCGAATGGCTCGGCGGGCCGCAAGGGTTGGTGTACGCCGGCTTCTTCGTGATCGTGATGAACTTCGGGTCGTGGTGGTTCAGCGACCGGATCGCGCTGGCGGTCCACCGCGCCCGGCCGATTGGGCCCTCCGAGGCGCCGTGGCTGCACGAGATGGTCGCCCGGCTCTCGCGCAATGCCGGGATGCCCACACCGCGCCTGTATCTGATCCCGGTGGCCACCCCGAACGCGTTCGCCACCGGACGCAGCCCGAACCACGCAGCCGTGGCCGTAACCGCAGGCATCATCGAGCTGATGGATCGCCGCGAGCTGGAGGGCGTGCTGGCCCACGAGCTGTCGCACGTGAAGAACCGCGACACGCTGATCTCCACCGTGGCGGCCACGCTCGCCGGCATGATCACCTGGGCGGTTCAGTCGCTCTTCTGGTTCGGCGGGATGTTCCTGCGCTCGTCGGACGACGATCGCGACGGTGGGATCGGAGGCGCTCTGGCCAACCTGGGTCTGTTGCTGGTGGCGCCGATCGCCGCGTCGCTCCTGCAGCTCGCGGTGAGCCGGTCCCGGGAGTTCGGCGCGGACGCTTCGGGTGCCGAGCTCACCGGCGATCCGGAGGGGCTGGCGAGCGCGCTGCTCAAGCTCGAGCGCGGGAACGAGGCGCTGCCCTACGACCGCGCGCCGGCCACCGCGCACCTGTTCATCGTCAACCCGCTGCACCACGGCGGGGTGATGAGCCTGTTCTCCACCCACCCGCCGATCGAAGAGCGCGTGCGGCGGCTGCGCGTGATGGCGCGTCAGGCCTGAAGCTTCGGGCCCACGCGATCGCGCAGCCGGGCCACCGCGTCGTGGGCGGCGCGGGCGAGCCCGCGGAAGTCCGGGCTGACGGTCCTGGCGGTACTCACCCGGCGCCAGAAAGCGATCGCGTGCTCTGCCGCCCCCAGCCAGACGTCGGCGGTGTATGCGGTCGGCCCGGCGGGGATGAACTCCGGGATGTCGCCCAGGCGGAGCTCCTCGCGGGGAGCGAAGTGCATGGGCAGCATGTCGTAGACGGGCGCCAGCCGGACGTGCGCGTAGTCGACGCCGTCCACGAAGAAGCTCAGGTTGCCGCGGTGCCGGTCGGAGTTGGCGATGAGCTGGCCGAACGTCTCCAGCCACCTCACCGCGCGCAGGTCGTCTGCCCAAAGCGCGCGCATCTTTTGCATCCGGTCGGCGAGGTGGGACCACGAGCCTCCCGCGCCGATGAACCCGTCGTCATACGCGGCCAGCGAGACCGTCCCCCGCCGGCCGCGCGGGCCGACGCGATCGAAGCGGTCGACCTCGAGGAAGCGGAGCGGGCCGATGGCGATCACCCGCGCCTTCGCCGCCGGAGCCTGGCCGCTGCGCTCAATCACTTCGAGGGCGATGGCCTCGGCCTCGAGCAAATCCGCCCAGCGCTGGCCGCTCTCGCCCGCTCCGGTGTCCGCGAACTTCACCAGCACGTGGCGGCCATCGCGCTGCGCGAGGAACTTGGGGCGCTCGCCTGCGGCGATCGACCCGGGATCCGCGGTCATCGACTTCGTCGCCCGCGAAGGGTAGTCGGCCTCCTCGATCGGGCCGCGCGTGTCGGCGACGAACGCGTCGAACGCCTCGCGTCCGAGGATGAGCTGACCGGGCCCGTCGGGGACCCGCCGCGCCACCGCGATGAGCAGGTGATCCGACGACCAGTCGGAGATGCGCGGCGGCAGTCCCAGCTCCGGGTGGGCCCGGACGAATGCCCGGCCGAGGTAGCCCTGGGGCGCCAGGTCCAGCACGAACGGCGGGAGTCCCTCGAAGAGCGTCGACGCGCTGCCTGCCTCCAGCCAGTGCCGCCCTCCGCTGAGCAGGTGCAGCGTGCCCAGCCGCTCGGAGGCACCCCGTTCGTCGATCCGGTAGAGCGGCTGCGAATTCCCCAGCCCCTCGACCGCACGAGCCCGGGCGTACCGGGTCGCCCGCACCCGCCCCATCCGTACCACCTCCGCGCCGGCGGCGGTGATGAGCCGGGAGACGGTGGGCTGGGAGATTCCCCCGAGCGCCTGGGTCAGCTCCCGCGCGGTAGGGGTCCCCAGCCGGTCCAGGGCGGCGAGCAGGGCGGACGGTGTCGGGACAGAAGCCATTCCGTGAATAGGTTACGGAATGGATCCCTGCAGGAGCCTCACCCCGCGGCGGGAACGGCCTCCGCGGGCGTGTCGTGCCGGGCGAGCTCCTCGGAGGTGGGGAGATCCTCGATCCGATCGAAGCTCTCGAACGGGTTCTCGAACATCTCGCGGAGCGTCTTCGACAGCACCGAGGCGTGGAAGCCGTCGATGAAGCGGTGGTCGAACGACGCGTTGACGTTCATCACCTTCCCGGGGACCACCTTCCCGTCCTCCACCACCGGCTCGTCCTTGACCGCGCCCGGGGCCACGAAGATCGGCACCCGGGTGTACGGCACCAGCGGCACGTAGGCGGTGTCCAGCCCGAGCGATCCGACGTTGGTGATGGTCGCCGACCCGAAGGCGTCCTTCGGCATCCCCGCCCAGCTCAGGTCCAGGTTCAGCGTGTACATCACGAACGAGAGCACCTTGAGGAAGAGGTTCATCAAGAGGAAGGGGACCTTCTGCACGGTGCTCTTGCCGCTCTCGAGCGCCCGGTCCTTCCGCTTGCGGACGCGGTCGATCGTCTCCTCCATCTCCTGGGCGATCTGCAGCAGCGTCTTCTTGTCCGCGTCGTCGATCTTCGCGGCGGTGAGGTCGACCTTGTGGGTGCCGTCGTCGGTCTGCACCACCAGCACCGAGAGCGTCACGGACTTGCGCAGGTAGATCCGGTTCCAGCGCAGGATCGCGTTGGCGTCCGGACAGCGACGGAGCGCCTCCGCGGTGGCCTTGGCCACGAGGTGCGTGACCGTCAGGCGCTTGCCCGTCCGGCGGCGGAAGGCCTCGATGTACTCGAGCGCCTTCTCCATGCGGATCTTCAGCGTCCCGTAGACGGTGGGATCGTACGTCGTGGTCCAGGTGCCGATGGCCAGCTTGCGGAAACTCGAGACTTCCTTCTTGGGGATGAGGTCCAGGTGCCGCATGGCCACACGAAAGCGTGTTCACCCTGCGCTTGTCGAGCGCCGCGGCCCCGGCGCCAGCGCGAGGACGACCAGCCCGGCCAGAAGCTCCGCGAGCGCCAGCGCGGAGGAGACGCCGTGCAGCTTGCCGAACTCGCGGCGGATCGGATCCTCCCGCGGGAGCGAGGAGATGGAGTCGTTCGCCCGGGTCCGGAGCTCGTCCATCTCCGGCGTCACCCATCCGGCGCTCAGCGCGGCGCAGGCGGTCATGCCGATGAGCAGCACCGCGCGGATCCGCTGAGGCCAGCTGCGCGGGACGCCGTCGTGCACGAAGGCGAGGATCAGCAGAAGCCCGCCCGCGACGAGCGCGTATGCATCGATCGCCGGGAGGACGCGCCGGACGACGTGCGCCGCCTGCTCCGGCGTGAGCACCTGGAAGAGCGCCGGCGCGACGATCGCTCCGAAGCACAACAGGCCACCCACCCAGACACCCACAAGCAGCCGGAAGAGGTAACGGACCACACCCATGCGCGCCGCGTAGCCCCAACGCGGCGTGGTGTCGAGTCGTCCCGGCGGGTGGGCCGCCAGGGGAGCACGCGACGGGCGGCCCCGGGTCAGGCCGGTTATAAGGACCGCCCATGATTCGCGCCCTCTGGCGAGACCTTCACGCGGCGCTCGCGCATGATCCGGCGGCGCGCTCCAGGCTCGAGGTGCTGCTCGCGTACCCCGGCGTGCACGCGCTGTTCCTCCACCGCATCGCCCACCAGCTGTGGAACCGCGACTTCAAGCTCGCCGCGCGGCTGCTCTCGCACGTGAACCGCTTCGGCACCGGCGTGGAGATCCACCCGGGGGCGCGCATCGCTGATGGCGTGTTCATCGACCACGGGATGGGCGTGGTGATCGGCGAGACCGCCGTCGTGGAGGAGGGCTGCATCATCTACAAAGGCGTGGTGCTCGGAGGGACGACGCTGGAGAAGCGCATCCGCCACCCGCACCTGCACCGGAACGTGATCGTCGGTTCGAACGCGTGCGTGCTCGGGGCGATCTCGGTGGGCGAAGGCGCGCGGATCGGCAGCGCGTCGGTGGTGATCAAGGACGTCCCCGCCGGCGCGACCGTCGTGGGCGTCCCGGGGCGGATCGTCACCGATCGCCGGCCGCTCACGGACGAGCTGGATCACGCCGCCCTCCCCGACCCGGTGGCGGACGTGCTCCGGTCGCTCGCCGCGCAGCAGGAGACGCTCGCCGAAAGACTGGCGGCGCTGGAGGAGCAGCTTCGGTCTCGCGCCCGCTCCCAGCCGAAGGGCACCGCGCGCCACGCCGCGAAGAACGCGGTCGCTGAGGGCGAGGACGAACCGGAAGAGCACGACGCGCGCAAACGTGCCGGGCGGATCTTCTGATCGGCACAGACCGTCTACCGTCTGCAGCAGTCTCCGCCATTGCGCGCTGAGCCCCTTCTTGCAGCATGGGCCGGGCGACCGGGCGCCATTGGGACGGGTGCAGTGTTGACGCGCGTGGATATGTCGCATACCTCCCGCCGTTCGCCGTTCTCCGGAGGCCTCCGTGACCGAAGTCATCCTCGTCCTCGTCTCGATCGCATTTCTCGTCACCCTTTCCCTCCTGCTGTTCGGGAAGAAGAGCGCCGCCGCCGCGCCGGTGAAGGTGGCCACCCCCGACGACGCGCGCATCCGTCAGCTCGAAGCGGATCTCGAGAAGCGCCGGAAGGAGCTCGAGGAGCACAAAAAGGCGCTCTCCGAGGTAAGGGACGAGCTGAAGCAGGCGAAGAAGAAGCTCTACGAGCAGAAGGAGGCCGAGAAGTCGGTCAGCGATCTCGCGAAGGCGCGCGCCGAGGTGGAGCGGCAGGCGTCGATCCAGCTGGAGATCGTCCGCGCCGAGCTCGCCGCCGCGCAGGCGGAGATCGACCGGCTCAAGTCGGAGAAGGGCGGCCCGCGCCGTGCCGCCGCGCCCGCCCCGGAATCCGCCGCCCGCGCCAGCGCCCCGGCCGCGGAACCCGAGAAGCCGAAGCGAGTGATCCGCGAGCTCTCGGACGCGGACAAGGAGCGCATGGAGCGGCTCGAGCGGGATGCGAAGCGGGCACGCGACAAGCAGGCGGAAGCCGAGCGCGAGGTCAAGCGGCTCAAGGGCCGGCTGGAGACCGACAAGCGCATCTACGTGGTGATGAAGGGCGAGCTGGACCTGCTCAAGGACAAGTACAAGGCGCTCGAGAAGCGGATGAACCGCACGCTGCTCGCGAACGATCTGCTCAAGCGGGCGATCCGCGATCTGGAGAAGAAAACGGGGATCCTGGCCGAGCGCGTGGACCCGACTCCCGAGGAGCTGGCCGACTCCGACCGGCAGACCGAAGAGCGCGTGAACGCCGAAGCCGCCAAGGACGCCGAGCGCCAGGCCGAAAACCTGCGCGCCGCCGAGGAGGCCGGCCGGCGCGCTGCGGAGGCCGTCGACGCCGCGGAAGGTGCGCCGGCTGCCGCCACCGCCGAAACCGCGGCCGAGCCCGCGGCCGCCCTCGCCCCCGCCGAATCCGAACGCCCGGCGGAGCCGACGCCGCCGAGCGGAAGCTGACGCCCCGCCGGCCTGAACGCCGGCAACACGCGCGCGATGGCCCGACGCAGGCATCAGCGCGCGGAGCGACGATCCATCCGTCGGGGAAGCCTGCATGGCTCGACGCAGAGTTCAGCGCGCACGATGAACCGACGCGCGCACCGGCGCGTGCGGACCGACGGGTCATCCGTTGGGGGAAGCCTGCATCGCTCGACGCAGAGCTCAGCGCGCACGATGAACCGACGCGGGCGCCAGGCCCGCGTAGAGCGACGGCCCATCCCGCAGGTACCGGCATCACTCGACACGGGACTCAGCGCGCACGATGAACCGACGCGGGCACCGGCGCGCGCGGACCGACGGGTCATCGTCGGGGAAGCCTGCATCGCTCGACGCAGAGCTCACCGCGCACGATGAACCGACGCGGGCGCCACGCCCGCGTAGAGCGACGGCCCATCCCGCAGGTGCCGGCAT
>JADGHL010000146.1 GCA_019686135.1 Myxococcaceae bacterium
CACCTGTGCCGCTCGCCGCGCCACTTGCGCCCTGCCCGGCCCCCCCGCTCGTCCCATCCATGGCGCCGGTCCCGGTCGCCGCGCTCGTCCCGCCTGTCCCCGCCACCGCGCCCATTCCGGTCACTGCGCCCGTCGTACCTGCTCCACTGGGCGTGCCCATCGCGCCTGTGCCCACCGCGCCCGTCGTTCCGGTTCCACTCAGGGCTCCCATCTCGCCTGTGCCGGCCGTGCCCGTTCCCGTTCCTTCTCCCGTCGCACCCGCTGCAGACTCGGCCGCGTCCATCTCGGCCTCCGCCTGCCCGACCTGCGGAGTCGTCGAAGACGGACCAAGGTAGCCGGTCGGCGGTGGAGCCGGTGGTGGCGGCGGCGGGAGCGGCGCCGGCGCATACGGCGGGCTGGGCGTGTTGTGATCGATGTCGCCCGAACCGGCCATCCCGGATCCGCCAACGCTCTGCAGGTCCGTGAAGTCGTCGCTCTGCGCGCGCGCGGGAGCGACCGCGAGCAGACCGCTCAGCACGAGCGGCACGCCGATGACGCGTAGGACAAAACTCATCCCCCTTCATTGCCCACCCGCGGCCCGCGCGGCCTCCCTGCCCGCCCGGCCTCCGGCTCTCGAGGCGGCCGCCGCTCCCCCGCGCGGCGCAGTTTTCCGCGAAGCGGCCGGGTGTTATCGGTCCGCGGATGGATCTGTTCGACCACGCCGCCGAAAAGGACCGGGCCGCTCGCGAGCCGCTGGCCGAGCGGATGCGGCCCCGCTCGCTTCAGGAGTTCGTCGGGCAGGAACACCTCACCGGCGAGGGCCGCTTCCTCCGCCGCGCGATCGAGGCCGATCAGGTGCCGTCGCTCGTGCTGTGGGGCCCGCCGGGCACGGGGAAGACGACGCTCGCGCAGGTGGTCGCCCGCTCGACGGGCGCCCACTTCGTCACCCTCTCGGCGGTGATGTCCGGCGTCAAAGACATCCGCGAGGCGATCATCCACGCTCAGGACCGCTGGAAGGCCCACCGGCAGCGGACGATCCTCTTCGTCGACGAGATCCACCGCTTCAACAAGGCGCAGCAGGACGCGTTGCTGTCGCACGTCGAACGCGGCACGGTGACGCTGATCGGTGCGACCACCGAGAATCCCTCGTTCGAGGTGAACGCAGCGCTTCTGTCACGCTGCAGGGTGGTGACGCTGCGCGCGCTCGAGGTGGAGGAGCTGCTCAGGCTGCTGAAGCGGGCGCTCGCCGATCCGCGCGGGTTCGGAGGCAGGGTCACCGCCGACGAGGAGGCGCTGACCTTCATCGCCCAGGCCGCGTCCGGGGATGGCCGCCGCGCCCTCACCGCGCTGGAGGTGGCTGCGCAGCACGGCGGCGGCCACATCGACCAGCGCGCCGCCGAGGAGGCGCTCCAGCGCAAGACGCTGCTCTACGACAAGACCGGCGAGGAGCACTACAACGTCGTCTCCGCGTTCATCAAATCGATGCGCGGATCGGATCCCGACGCGGCGGTGTACTGGATGACGCGGATGCTGGAGGCGGGCGAAGACCCGCTGTTCGTGATCCGCCGGATGGTGATCTTCGCCTCCGAAGACATCGGCAACGCCGATCCGCAGGCCCTCACGGTGGCGGTGAGCGCGCTGCACGCGTTCCAGCTCATGGGGCTCCCCGAGGGGACGCTTCCGTTGACCCAGGCGGTGACGTACCTGGCGCTGGCACCCAAGTCGAACACGGTCCTCACCACCTGGATGAAGGCGCGCGAGGCGGTGATGTCACACGGGCCGCTCCCGGTTCCGCTGCACCTGCGAAACGCCCCCACGAAGCTGATGAAATCGATGGGCTACGGCGGCGGCTACAAGTACCCGCACAACTTCGAGGGCCACTACGTGCCCGAGGTCTACCTGCCGGACGCGCTGCGCGGAGCGCGCTTCTACCAGCCGTCCGCCAACGGCTTCGAACGCGAGCTCGGCGCCCGGCTGGAGGCGCTGCGCGAACAAGCCGCCACCGTGACCGGCGCGCAACCCGCCGTCCCGCGCGAACCGGGCGAAGAGGGCTGATCGTCAGCGGGCGATCTGCGCCATCACCGCCTCTACGACGCGGTCGCACCGCGAGGCATGGAAGCCGAACGCCTCCGCGGCGCCTTCACCGACCAGCTCCTCCAGCGTGTCCCGGAGCGCCGCCCGCGCGCGCGACAGCCGCGTCTTCACCACGTCCTCGCTCACACCCAGCACCTGGGCCGTCTCCGCGGTGTCCAGACCCTCGATCTCCCGCAGCATGAACACCGTTCGATACGTCTCCGGGAGCCGATCCACCGCACGCTCCAGAAGGCCGGCGATCTCCCGGCCGACGGCGTTGGCTTCGGGCGACGTGCGTGCGGGGGAGGCAGGCATGGCGGGCTCCTCGACGACGGAGAGGCTGACGGCGGGGTGGCGACGTTCGACGCGCAGCCGGCCCAGAGCTTCGTTGAGGGCGATCCGCATCAACCAGGTGGCGAACTTCGCGCCGCCGCGGAAGTCTCGGAGGCTGGCGTAGGCGCGCAGGTAGGCCGCCTGCATCACGTCCTCCACCTCCGACTCGTCGCGGATCACCGAGCGCACGGTGCGGTACACGCGGGCGTTGTTGCGCCGCATCAGCACCTCGAACAAGAGCGCCTCCCCGGCCACCACACGGCGCGCAATCTCCTCGTCGGTCAGCTCAGGGAGCGGGCGCGCGAGGGCTTGTCTCGACAGCTCGATCGGCTCCATCAGTCCGCCTCCTTCAGCCGGTTGGATGCCCCTGCCGCAGGAAGGTGACAGCTGTCACCGTTCCGCCACCCGCGTCATCCCTAAGTTCAGAACAACGCAGTCGGAGGACACCATGGAACGTGAACTCAATGGGCCCTATTGGGCGCTGCGCCTGGCGTACGGACTGGTGCCGATCGTCGCGGGGCTGGACAAATTCTTCAACCTGCTCACGAACTGGGAACAGTACGTGAGCCCGCTGGCGGCCAACGTCATCGCCCCGGGGACGCTGATGCAGATCGTCGGGGTGGTCGAGATCATCGCCGGCATCCTCGTCCTGACCTCGAAGACGACGCGGGTGGGCGCGTGGATCGTCTGCATCTGGTTGATCGCCATCGTGCTCAACCTGATCACCACCGGGCGGTACTTCGACATCGCCGTGCGCGACGCGGTGATGGCGGTGGGCGCATTCACGCTCGCGAAGCTCGAGGAGGCGCGGCTGCGCCACGGGGTCCCGGAGACCGCGCGGCGCCGCGCCGTGCATCGGGAAGCGACCGCCTGAAGGTGAACGGAGAGGACGGGTGGGCGCACCAGCCCGGGCCGTCATGCGGACAGCCTCGGCAACGCGGCGCCCGGCCCGCCTTCCGTCCTCTTTTCTCCCGGCTTCGCGAACGACCGGCCGCCCACCTCGTACTGCTTGAGGAGCCGCCGGAAGTTCGAGCGATCGACGCCCGCGGACCGCGCCGCCGAGGAGACGTTGTTGGCGTGCTTCTCGAGCAGCGACGACAGGTACCGGCGCTCGAACGCGCGCATCGCCAGCCGCTTGGCCTCCGCGTAGGGCAGGTGCGCCAGCGACGCCAGCTCCACCTCGCCGCCACCGCGGGACGGCTCGCGGAACGAGGCCGGCAGATCCTCCAGGTCGATCACCTCCCGTGGGGTCAGCACCACGGCGCGTTCGATCACATTCTCCAGCTCGCGCACGTTCCCCACCCAGCGGTTGCAGGTGAGCGCCTCCATGGCCGCGGCCGAGATGCCCGTGATCTTCTTGCCGGCCTTCTGCGCGTAGACCTTGAGGAAGTGGTGGGCCAGCAGCGGGACGTCGCCGGGGCGCTCGCGCAGGGGCGGGAGCCTGATGCTGATGACGTTGAGCCGGTAGTAGAGGTCCTCGCGGAAGCGGCCCTCCTCCCGAGCGCGGGCGAGGTCCACGTTCGTGGCGGCGATCACCCGGACGTCCACCTTGATGGTGTCGTTGGCGCCCACCCGCTTGACCTCGCCCTCCTGGAGCACGCGCAAGAGCCGCACCTGCGTGGCGGCGGGGATGTCGCCGATTTCGTCCAGGAAGATCGTCCCGCCGTCCGCCGCCTCGAACAGCCCCTTCTTGTTGGCGGTGGCGCCGGTGAACGCGCCCTTCACGTGGCCGAACAGCTCGCTCTCGAGCAGGGTGTCGGTGAGCGCCGAGCAGTTCACCGCCACGAACGGCTTGTCGCGCCGGTTGGACCGGAAGTGGATCGCCCGGGCCACCAGCTCCTTCCCGGTGCCGCTCTCGCCTTCAATCAGCACCGTGGCGCTGGAGTGCGAGACCGTCTGCACCAGCTGGAACACCTCGCGCATCTGCTTCGACTGGCCGATCAGCTCCTCGAACTGCGTCCGCGCGGAGAGCGCCTCCTCCAGCACGCGGGTGTGATCGCGCAGCGCCTTGCGTTCGGCGGCCTTGGCCACCGTGAAGCTGACCTCGTCGATGTTCTCGAACGGCTTGGTCAGATAGTCGTAGGCGCCCGCCTTCACCGCCTGCACCGCAGTCTCCACCGTGGCGAAGGCGGTCATCATGATCACCTCCACGTCCGGCCGCTCGCGCTTGATCGCCTTGAGCAGGTCCATGCCGGAGAGGTGGGGCATCTTGACGTCGAGGATGCAGACGTCCACGGACGGGTCGCGCGCCGCGGCCAGGCCCTCCACCGCGTCGTCGATCGCGGTGACCGCATAGCCTTCGCGGGTGAGGATCTCGCTGACGGCGCGGAGGACGATCCGATCGTCGTCCACCACCAGGATTCGGGTCTTGCGCTTGTCGCTCATGTCTACAGTGCCTCGGGAAAGCTGAGAGTGAAGGTGGCGCCGCGGCCGGGTTCGGATTCGACGGAGATCGTCCCGCCGTGGTCCTCGACGATGCGGTACGCGATGGACAGGCCCAGCCCGGTGCCCACGCCGGGCGGCTTGGTGGTGAACAGCGGCTCGAAGATCCGCTCACGCACCCGGGCGTCCATGCCCACGCCGGTGTCGCTCACCCGGACGAAGGCCCGGCCGTCCTGCCCATAGGTCTCCACGGTGATGGTGCCCTCCTCGTTGGGGAGGGCCTGGAGCGCGTTGGTGAGCAGGTTGAGGACCACCTGCGAGAGCTGGCCGGCGTCCGCGTGGATCGGCGGAGCGGCCGGCGAAAGCCGCGTCTCCAGCCGCGCGCGCGGGGACCCCTTGAGCCGTGCCTGGAAGAGCACCACCGTATCCTCCACGCAGCGGGACAGATCGATCTTCCGGCGTTCGTCGTCGCGGCTGCGGCGCGAGATCTTGAGCAGGCTCTCCACGATCCGCTTGCAGCGCAGCGCGCTCTCTTCGATCAACCCGAGCGCCTCGAGGTCCGCCTCGCTCCGGCCCTCCTCCCGCTTCATCAACTGGGCGAAGGCGAGGATCCCTCCAAGCGGGTTGTTGATCTCGTGCGCCACCCCGCCGGCGAGCTGCCCGACCGCGGCCATCTTCTCGGTCTCGATCATCCGCCGGGTCACCTCGCGCTCATCGGTGACGTCGCGGAAGGAGCACACGGCGATTCCGTCCTCCACCATCGGGTACACGGTGAGCGCCCAGGTGCGGCCGTTGTTCTTCAGCTCGGCCCGCTGCTCCTGGCCCGTGGCCATCGCCCTCTGGATGGGACAGGAGCTGGCCCCGAGCGTGTCCTGGCACGGCGACACCTGGTGGGACTTCTGGTCGATGAGCTCGCGGATGTCCCGGCCCACCATGCGGGAGAAGGCAAGGTTCGCGCGGAGGATGGTGTCGGTGGCCACGCGGACCAGCACCAACGGGTCGTGGATCGAATCGAAGCTCTTCTCCCACTCGCGCTTGGCGGCAGACAGAAGCCGGGTGCGCTGCCTCACGCGCTCCTCGAGCTCCGCGTTGAGCCGGCGCAGCTCCTCGTTCTGGCTCTGCGTCAGCCGCAACAGCCGCTCGTTCTCCTCCGCCAGCGCCACCTGCTCGAAGGCGGAGTGGACGGTGAGCACCAGCTGCGCGTCGTCCCACGGCTTGGAGACGAGGCGGAAGATCTCCGAGCGGTTGATCGCATCCTCGATGGCGTGCTGATCCGCCTGCCCGGTGAGCATGATCCGCTGGGTCTTCGGCGATTCGGCCTTCACCCGCGCGAGGAACTCCACGCCGTTCATCCCGGGCATCCGGAAGTCGGAGATCACCACCTGGGGGCGGAACGTCCGGAGCACCTCCAGCGCCGTGGCGCCGTCGCCCGCGCATTCAATCTCCCAGTTGCCCCGGCGGAGCACCCGTTTGATCGACCGGAGGATGTTCTCCTCGTCGTCGACGAGCAGGAGCCGTCCTCGGGAGGCAGGAGCTGGTGGGATGCCGGAGCGCGGGTCCAACACGGCAGGCAGGCGTTGCAACGCGGGCGCCAGATGGGCGCGGTTCGTAACCCCATGGAAACCGGGTCGTTCTCCTCCCAGGGGAGGTCGGTCGGGTGGGTCAAACGCCACCCGTTTGACGGAATTCGGGTCGCGCCTGACCCGGTGGGACGGCCTGGACGCTCAGCCGGTGCGCGAGCTCGGGCCGGAGAAGAACGACACCTGCTGGAAGAGGCAGATCTTGTTCCGTCCCTCGCGCTTGGCCCGGTAGAGCGCCTCGTCGGCGGTGCGCAGGAGCTGCTCGCCGGTGAGCACCTGCCGGCTGGGGAACCCGGAGATCCCCAGCGACGCGGTGACGCGGATGGTCCCCCCGGGGCCGGTGCGCAGGTTGCCCACGGCGCGCCACACCCGCTCCGCCACGGTGAGCGCGCCGGCGAGGTGCGTCCTGGGCAGAAGGATCGCGAACTCCTCGCCGCCGTAGCGGGCGATCAGATCGGTGTCGCGGACCGATCCGCGGATCGCCTGGGCGACCTCCCTGAGCACCGCGTCGCCGGCGGGGTGGCCGTGGCGGTCGTTGACGTCCTTGAAGTGGTCGATGTCCAGCATCACCAGCGCGAGCGGATCGTCGTAGCGCTGGGCGCGGCGGAACTCCTCCTTGAGCCGGTCCTGGAAGAAGCGGTGGTTGTGGATCTGCGTGAGCCCGTCGGTCACCGAGAGCGCGTGGAGCTTCTCCGTCTCCCGGACGAGCTCGTCGAAGCGGCCGCGGAGCGTCATGAGCCTCTGGCACCGCGCCCAAAGCTCGTCCGCATCCCACGGCTTCTGCAAAACGTCGTCGGCGCCGAGCTTGAACGCGGTGAGCCGCTTCTGCCGGTCGTCGTGGACGGTGAGCACCACCACCGGGAGATAGCGGCGGCTGGTGGTAGCGCGGATCATCCGGAGCGCCTGCAGGCCGTCGATGCCCGGGAGCTCCACGTCGAGCAGCACCAGCGCCACGTCGCCCGCGGACGCGCGCTTCACCGCCTCCGCGCCGTCTTGGACGATGTCCACGGGACGGCCCTCCCGGCGGAACACCTCCGCGAGCGTGTCGGCGGCCGCACGCGAATCGTCCACCACCAGGATGGTCTCGGGCGTCTCCCCCATGGGTTCTCCGAAGGAAGCCGCCCGCGGTGATAGCACGAAGTCGCACCTTCGGCGGCGACGGGCGACGTGCGCGCACCCCGGTGAATGAGCGGGCGGGCGCCCGCCCGCGTCCCGCATGGCCACACGCGCGGGCTACGCCTGGTGGAAGCGGGCGCCGCGCTGCACGTACTCGCGCAGGGCCGGGGCCGGCTCGAAGCGGCGGCCGAGCTTCTGCTGGTAGTGCTCGAGCCGGGCCAGAAGCCGCGCCGGGCCGATCGCGTCCGCGTAGCGGAAGGGCCCGCCGAGGAACGGCGGGAAGCCCAGCCCGAAGATCGCCCCCACATCGCCGTCTCGCGGGCTGCGGAGGATGCCCTCGCCGAGGCAGCGGATGGCCTCGTTCACGAACTGCAGCGTGCACCGCTCCACCATCTCCGCGCGGTCCAGCTTCTTGCGGTCACGCCCGTGCGGCAGAAGGTCGTAGACGGTCGGATCCACCGGGCGCGCCTTCTTCGTGCGGCGCTGCTCGTAGAGGTAGAAGCCGCGGTGGTTCTTCCGGCCCAGCCGTCCGTCGGCGCTCACGCGCTCGAGCGCAGGCGGCGGTGCGAGGCGCTCCCCAAACGCCTCGTGGAGGATCTTCGCGACCTTCTCGCCCACGTCGATGCCCACCTCGTCGAGCAGCGTGATGGGACCGACCGGGAAGCCGAAGTCCACCAGCGCCTTATCCAGGTCGACGATGTCCGCGCCTTCCGCGAGCAGGTACGCCGCCTCGTTGAGGTACGGGGCGAGGATCCGCGTGGTGTAGAAGCCGGGCCCGTCGTTCACCACGATGACGGTCTTGCCCTGGCGCCTGCCCAGCTCCACGCAGGTGGCAATCACCCAGTCCGCCGTCTTCGGGTGGGTGACGATCTCCAGAAGCGGCATCTTCTGGACCGGCGAGAAGTAGTGCATGCCGATGACCGTCTCCGGGTGCTTCGACGCCTCGGCGATCTTCGCGATCGGCAGCGACGAGGTGTTGGAGGCGAAGATGGCGTCCGGCCGGGTGACGGCTTCGATCTCGCGGAGCACGCGGTGCTTGAGCGCAAGGTCCTCGAACACGGCTTCGATCACCACGTCCGCGTGCTTGAACCCGGTGTCTCCGGTCGTGGCGGTCACCAGCGACCCGCGACGGTCGCGCTCGCGCGCGTTGAGGCTCCGCCGCTTCACCCGTTCGTCGAACAGGCCCCAGATCTGCTTGAGCGCGCGCCCCACGCCGGCGTCGTCCTGCTCCTTGATCCGCACCGGGACGCCCACCCGCTGCGCAGTGACGAAGGCGATGCCTGCGCCCATCAGCCCGCCGCCGACGATCCCCACCTTATGGACCGGGCGCGGACGGACGTTCGGGTCACTCGTCCCGTTCTCCTTCTTGAGCGCCGTGGTCGCGAAGAAGAGCTCCACCAGGCGGCGGGAGACGTCGCTCACCACCAGCTCTCCGAAGAGCCGGGCCTCCGCGTCGAGGCCCTGATCCATCCCCTGCTCGAGGCCGATCCGGATGGCCTCCAGCGCCTTCTCCGGCGCGGGGTACTTGCCGCGGGTCTTCTTGAGGAGCTGCTTTTTCGCCTGGTCGAACAGGACCTTGCGGCCGACCGGGTTCTCCTCCAGCGCCAGCTCCGTCCAGACCTCGCGCTGCGCCAGGCTCCTCACGAGCGCCGCCCAGTTCCGGCTCTGGGCCACCGGCCCGAAGTCGAGCCCCCGCCGCCGCGGCAGCACGAGCGTCCCGCCGGCGAGCGCCCGGGCACGCGCTTTGGCGACCTCGAGGAGGATCGGCGCGGGCACCACCTCGTCCACCACGCCGAGCCTGCGCGCCTTGTTCGGCTTGAGCGATTTGCCGGTGAGGATGAGGTCCAGCGCGGCCTGCGCGCCGATCAGCCGGGGCAGCCGCTGCGTTCCGCCCGCGCCGGGGATGAGGCCGAGTTGGACCTCGGGGAGCCCGAGCTGGGTCTTCGGGCTGTCGGTGGCGATGCGGAAGTCGCAGGCCAGCGCCCACTCGAGGCCGCCCCCCAGACACGCGCCGTGGATCGCCGCCACCACCGGCTTGGGGAACGCGTCCAGCCGGTTGAACCCGGCCTGGGCGCTGCGGCTCACCGAGGCCGCCTCGCTGGCGGAGTGGATCGACTGCAGAAAGTCGATCTTCGCGCCGGCCACGAAGCAGTCCTTCTTGCCGGAGATGAACACGACGGCCTTCACGCCATCGTCGCGCTGGGCGCGGTCGAGCAGCCGTTCGAACTGTTCGCCCACCTCCGGGGAGAGCGTGTTCACCGGCTCGCCGGGCTCGTCGAAGGTGATGACCGCCACCCCTCCGTCCACCTCGTAGCGGAAGGCCTCCGGGTTCTTCGCCTCTCGTGCTTCCACCTGCTGTTCCGGGGTCGCCATCACGCACGCTCCAGGACGATCGCCGCGCCCAGGCCACCCTGTGCGCAAACGGTGCAAAGGACGGTGTTCAGGTTCCGCTCGCGCAGCGCCTTGAGGGCCTGCGCGACGATCCGCGCGCCGGTGGCGGCGAACGGATGCCCGAGCGCGATGCTCCCGCCGCTCACGTTGAGGCGGCTTCGGTCGACCTCGCCCAGCGGGGCGGCGAAGCCGTTCTTCTTCGCGAACGCGGGGGAGGCGAACGCCTGCAGGTTGGACGCGACCTGCGCGGCGAAGGCCTCGTGCATCTCCACCAAGTCCACGTCCTTGAGCGTCATCCCCGCGCGCTGAAGCGCGAGCGGCGCGGCATAGGCGGGGCCCTGCAGGAGCTGGTCCGCCGGGTCGGTGGCGGCAAACGCCCAGGCGCGCACGTACCCGAGCGGTTCGTACCCGAGCGAACGCGCGCGCTCCTCGCTCATCACCAGCAGCGCGGCGGCGCCGTCGGTGAGCGGCGAGGAATTGCCGGCGGTGACGGTGCCGTACTTTCTGTCGAACACCGGCGCAAGCTGCGCGAGCGCTTCCAGGCTGGTGTCCTCGCGGACCAGGTTGTCCTTCGCGGTCACCGCGTCGAAGCGGGGCGGGATCTGCACCGGCATCACTAGGTCGTCGAAGAATCCGGCCTTCCAGGCCTGCGCGGCGCGCTGGTGGGAGGCGAGCGCGATCTCGTCCTGTTCGCGCCGGGTGATGCCGTTCTCCTTCGCCATCTTCTCGGCGGACTCGCCCATCGTCATCCCCGTGGAGGGCTCGGCGATCTGCGGCGGGACCGGGAGGAGATCCTTCGGCTTGAGCTTCTGGAAGGGCTTCACCTTCTCCAGCGGCGTGCGGCCCCGGCTGGCGGCGATGAGCGCCTGCGCGAGCGGCCGGCTGGTGAAGATCGGCGCGTCCGACATCGACTCGGTGCCGCCGACGATCGCCACGTCGCTGGTGCCCAGCGCGATCGCCTGCGCGGCGTTGACCAGCGTCTGGATCGACGTGGCGCACGCGCGCGTCGCGGTGTGGGCCTCGATGTTCCGGGGCAACCCGGCCGCGAGCACCACCTCGCGGGCGATCGCCGGCGCAATCAGCGTGGGGATCACCTGGCCGAAGACGACCTGGTCGATCTCCTTCGGATCGAGGTCGCTGCGCTCGACCAGCTCCCGGACCACCGCCTTGCCCAGATCCAGCGCGGTGAGCTGCGCGAAGGCGGTTCCGGCCTTGACGAAGGGGGTGCGCAGCCCCCGGACGATCGCCACACGCCGGCCGCTTTGGAATGACTGCCCCTGTGCCATCGGCTCGCTCTCCTGATTCGAAGCCGGGGCAAGGTAACGACCGCAACGCAGCGCGTCAATGCGTTCTTGATTTTTGAGTCAGCCCGGCGGCAGGCCGGGGGTGGGACTACTACCACGCGGTTCGGTACCAGCCTCCATAGCGTCTGCCAGCGCCGGGCAGGATCTCCTCGTCGGTGATGATGAGCTCGTTGACCCCGCCGTGGACCTCCAGCTCCCAGGCGTCGCTGGCCGTGCTGTACTCGGGCGACTGCCACGCGCTGGGGCCGCCGAGCGAACCGAACTCGTTCTCGTCCAGCTGCAGGTGGCAGACCCCGCCGGAGATCGCCACCTTGAAGCCGGCGCCGGGCGGACGCTGGAGGACGACCTGGTGCGCACCGCCCCACGCGCGGATGCGCACGCGGCCCTTCGGCGGAGGCAGCGCGATGGAGACGAGGCTCACGCCGCCCCACATCTCCAGGCTGGCCAGCTCGATGGAGCGGAGGTCGGCTTGGAACCGGGAGACGCCGCCGTGCAGCTCCACCTCCCACGGGATGCGCGAGGAGAGCTTGAGTTCGGCGGCGTGCGGGGACTGGCTGAGCAGCCAGCGGAGCCAATGAGACACGCCGAAGTCCTGGCGGAGGTGGACCACGTCGCCGTCGACCTCGATGGTGGGCAGAAGCCCGGCGAAGCGGCCGCGGTACAGCTCGCCGTCGGGTGCGCCCCCCGAAATGACCGAGCGGCAGATGCCGCCGGACACCAGAAGCCGCGCCCGGGTGCGGTCGCCCAAAGGCGCAAAGACCTCCTGTTCGTTCTGCCGGGTCCAGCCGGAGGCGCCGAAGTGGGCGTGGGGAGGGGGAAGCGGTTCGGGGCTCATGACGTGTGTGCTCCTGATGAGGGTGGAGGGG
>JADGHL010000038.1 GCA_019686135.1 Myxococcaceae bacterium
GTGGTGGGGGCGCCCCCCCCCCCGGCGCAACCCCCCCCCCCCCCGTGGCCGGCCCCACCCCCGGCCCCGCGGTCCAACTACCCGGGCAGGGACCGGCCGCCCCTCACCACGCACAAAGAACGAAGCAAACCCGGGTAGCGAGCCGCATACCGGCCCTACCCACCCCTCACGACGAACGGAGCGAAGCTCTCAGACGTCCAGCTCCTGCACGTCGGCCGCTCGCTCCATGATGAACCGGAACCGCGCGGAGACGTCCTTGCCGAGCAGGTCGTTGATGGTGCGATCCGTCTCCAGCGGGTTGTCGATCACCACGCGGAGGGCGCGGCGCCGCTTCGGATCCAGCGTGGTCCGCTGAAGCTCCTCCGGCTGCATCTCGCCCAGGCCCTTGAAGCGCATCACGTTGGGCTTTGCGTTGCCCTTCGCGTTCTGGGCGATCAACCGGTCGCGGTCCGCCTCGTCCAGCGCCCAGTAGGTGTTCTTGCCGATGTCGATCCGGAACAGCGGCGGCTGGGCGATGAACACCATCCCGTTCTCGATGAGCGGCCGCAGGTGCCGGTAGAAGAACGTCAACAGCAGCGTGGCGATGTGGTGGCCATCTGAGTCGGCGTCCATCAGAAGGAAGATCTTCCCGTAGCGGAGCTTGCTCAGGTCGATGTCCGCGCCGATCCCGCAGCCCAGCGCGGAAACGATGTCCTGCAGCTCCTTGTTGGAGGCCACCTTGTCGGTGGAGGCCTGCTCGGCGTTGAGCACCTTGCCGCGCAACGGGAGGATCGCCTGGGTCATGCGATCGCGCCCCTGCTTGGCGGAGCCGCCAGCCGAGTCGCCCTCCACGATGAACAGCTCGCTCGAGGCCGGATCGGTGGACGCGCAGTCCGCGAGCTTCCCCGGGAGGTTGAGCCGGTGCGACACGGCGCTCTTGCGCGTCACCGCCTGGGACGCCGCACGGCTGGCCTCTCTCGCGCGTGCCGCCAGCACGATCCGGGCGACGATCGCCTCCGCCACGCTCTTGTTGTCGTTGAGCCACTTCTCCAGCGCCGGGCGAAAGACGTTCTCCACCTGCGCGGCGGCCTCGGGGTTGTTCAGGCGGCTCTTCGTCTGCCCCTGGAACTGCGGCTCCACCACGTACATGGAGAGCACCGCCACCATCCCCTCACGGATGTCCTCCGCGGTGAGCGTGACACCCTTGGGCGTGAGCCCATGCGTCTCGATGTAGTTGCGGACCGCCTTCACCACGCCCGAGCGCAGCCCCGCCTCGTGGGTGCCGCCCGCGGGCGTGGGGATGCCGTTGACGTAGCTGCGGATGTGCTCGTCGGTGGCCTCGGTCCACACCATCGCGGCTTCGAGGCGCGTGCCGTTGTCCCGCTGCACGTAGAAGTACGCGTTCTGCTGCGGGACCGTGGCCTTGCCGCGCGACTCCACGAGCTTCGGCAGGTACTCGGCGATCCCTCCGTCGTGCTTGAAGGTCTCCTCCACCGGGGGCGACTGGGTCTCGTCGCGGAACACGACGGTCATGCCCTTGTGAAGGTAGCTCTTCGCCTCCAGGCGATCGCGGATCAGCGCCGCGTCGAACCGGAGCTTCTCGCCGAAGATCTCCGGATCGGGCGAGAAGAACGTTGAGGTGCCGGTGCCGCGCGCAGGGCCCACCGTCTTGAGCGGACCGAGCGGCTTGCCTCGCGCGTACGACTGGGTGAACCGCTTGCCGTCCCGCTTCACCTCCATGACCAGCGACTTCGACAGCGCGTTGACCACGGAGGAGCCGACGCCGTGCAGGCCGCCAGAGTGGATGTAGTTGCCCTGTTCGAACTTCCCGCCGGCGTGCAGGGTGGTGAGGATGATCTCCAGCGCGGACTTCTTGTACTTCGGCATGATGTCCACGGGGATGCCGCGCCCGTCGTCCACCACGGTGACGCTCCGGCCGTCCTTGTGGACGGTGACGCGCACCTCCGAGGCGTAGCCGTTGATGACCTCGTCCACCGAGTTGTCGACGATCTCCCACAAGAGGTGGTGGTAGCCCGCCGAGTCGGTCCCGCCGATGTACATCGCCGGGCGTTTGCGGACGGGCTCGAGGCCCTCGAGCACCTGGATATCGGCGCCGGTGTAGCTGCTCTTCTTCGCCATCGATCGTCCTCCGCAGTCCCTTTGGGCTACTTCTTCTTCCCGGCGTCCGGCGGCTCCGGCAGCTTCATCCACTCCGGGCCGGCAAGGACGCTCTTGATGGTGTCCTTCTTCGACATCTCGCGGCCCTTCCCGCCGCGGCTTGTGACCTCGTACATCCCGACCGAGATCTCGAGCCTTCTGCCCTTCTGCGTCTCGAGCGGGATGACGCGCTTTTTGTCGCTGGTCGCGAGGAACGCCACCACCGCGTCGTCCGGGGCGACCTTGATGACCGTCACGCCGCGGCCGGGGCCGGAGAGTTCGTTGACCTCGCTCGCCGGGCACACCAGCGCGCACGTCTTGCGGGTCACCACCACGAGCCGGTCCTTGTCGCCCACCGGCTGCACGCCCACCAATTCGTCGCCCTCGGCGGGCCGCGCGTAGCGGCGGCCGGCGCGGGTGGAGACCTCGGTGTGTGGCGCGAGCGCAAAGCGCAGCCCATATCCCTTCGCGCTGACGGCGATCAGCTTCTCCGGCACGGGCAGCCGCTTGTCCAGAGACAGCGCGGAGACGATCCGCTCGCGGTCGTCGAACTTGAACAGCTTCTGCACCGGCTCGCCGTAGCCGGTGGACGCGGGCACGTCGTTGAAGCGCGTGACGTACGCGGTGCCGAAGTTGGAGAACAACACCAGGTTGGACCGGAGCGATCCGGAGAGGACCGCCATCACCTCATCGCCCTCGCGCAGGCGCGTGGAGGACGGGTCCTTGAGCTCGCGCAGGCGCTTCACCCAGCCGTCCCGGGTGATCACCACCACCGCGTCCTCGTCGGCGATGAACGCCTCGGGGTCATACTCCGCCTCCTCGACCGCTCCGCCGATGCGGGTGCGCCGCTTGTCGCCGTAGGCTTCGTCGAGCTCCTTCAGCTCGTCGCCGACGACGCCCCAGCGCTTCTTCGGGCTCTTGAGCATCTCCTCGAGCCGCTTCGCTTCGGCGCGCTTCTCCTTGAGCTCGTTCTGGACGACGAGGATCTCCAGGCGGGCCAGCTTGTAGAGCTTCATCTCCAGGATCGCGTCCGCCTGTTCCTCGGAGAGCTTGAAGCGGGCGATCAGCTTCTTCGCCGCGTCCTCCTTGCCTTCCGACCGGCGGATGATCCGGATCATCTCGTCGAGCGCGTCGTAGACCTTCTCGAAGCCCTCGAGGATGTGCAGGCGCTTCTTCACCTGGTCGAGCTCGTGCTCGAACCGGCGGGTCACGACTTCGAAGCGGAAGTCGAGGAAGTGCTGGAGCAGCTTCTTGAGATCCAGCCGCTGGGGCGTGCCGACCTCGACGTTGCCGGGCGTGGGCACGAGGCACGTGAGGTTGACGTTGAAGTTCGTCTGCAGCGGGGTGTGCTTGTAGAGGTAGGCCATCACCAGCTCGGGGCTGGCGTCGCGCTTGATCTCGAGGACGATCCGCACCTCTTTCGTGGACTCGTCGCGCACGTCGACCAGGTGCGGCAGCTTCCGCTCCCGGACCAGGTCGCCGATCTTCATCACTAGGGAGGACTTGTTGACCGTGTAGGGGATCGACGTGATGACGATCTGCTGGCCGCCCCGCTTGAGCTCCTCGACCTGGTACTCGCCGCGGACGCGGATCGCCCCCTGGCCGGTCTCGTAAATCTCCCGGAGCTCCTTCTTCGAGTTGAGGATCTGCCCGCCGGTGGGGAAGTCCGGACCCTTGATGTGCTTGACCAGGTCCTTCGTCTCGAGCTTCGGGTTGGCGATGAGGTCCACCAGCGCCGCCACCACCTCGGAGAGGTTGTGCGGCGGGATGTTGGTGGCCATGCCCACGGCTATGCCGGTGGTCCCGTTGACCAGGAGGTTCGGCACCCGCGCCGGCAGGACGATCGGCTCCTGGAGCGACCCGTCATACGTGGGCCGGAAGTCGACGGTGCGCCGGCCGATCTCGCCGAGCAGCTCGTTGGAGAGCGGGGCGAGGCGGCACTCGGTGTAGCGCATCGCCGCGGGCGAGTCCCCGTCCAGCGAACCGAAGTTGCCGTGCCCGTCCACCAGCGGGTAGCGCAGCGAGAAGTCCTGCGCCATCCGGCACAGCGCCTCGTAGATCGCCACGTCTCCGTGCGGGTGGTACTGGCCCATCACGGTGCCCACCACCTTGGCGCACTTCTGGTACTTGGCGTCCGAGGTGAGCCGGTGGTCGTGCCACATCCCATAGAGGATGCGGCGCTGCACCGGCTTCAAGCCGTCGCGCACGTCGGGAAGCGCGCGGCTGGTGATGACCGACAGCGCGTAGTTGAGGTACCGGCGGCGTGCCTCCTCCGCCAGAGGCGCCGCGATGGGACCGTTCCCTCCGCCGGAGGCGCCGTCGCCGCCCGTGCCCGATTTTCCGCCTCCGCCGCCGCGCGCGGACGTTGCCCCGCCCCGCGTACGCTTCCGCACTTCCGCTCTGTCCATCACTTCGGCCATGCTCAATTGTTCAGCCATGGCGCCCTCCCCGTCTTCCGGGCGCAAAAAAAAGACGTGTCGTTTCAGGTGCTTGAACGTCTGCTACAGGCCTGATGCGCGCCGGACCATAGCAGCGGTCGATCCGAAGTAAAGAAATCGCGGGGTTGACGCAGGGCCAGTCAAAGTTGCCGGCCCGGGGCTGTCATTCGTTCAGACGGGTTCGCCCACCCTGACCGACGACTTCGCCAAATGACCGACATCGCTTGCCTTTCGGAAAGGCAACAGCGGGCACGGCGGTCGCACGGGGTCGACGCCCGTGGACGACCTGGCGACCCCTCACCCGGCAGCGGCCCATGCGGGCAGCGCGTCCGGGCGCGTTGTGCCTCCTTGGGAGGGCGCGTCGCTCGTGGGCGCGCGGGCCGGGAGCTTCCGGCTCCTGCGCGAGCTCGGCCGCGGAGGGATGGGGACCGTGTATCAGGGCGAGCACGAGCTCATCGGCAGCCGGGTGGCGGTCAAGGTGCTGCACCGGCACCTTTCGGCGCGGCCGGAGACGGTGGAGCGCTTCTTCGCCGAGCGAAGGTGGTCAACCTGATCGGCCACGAGAACATCGTCCGGATCTTCGACATGAACCGGCTGGCCACGGGCGAGTGGTACCTGGTGATGGAGTACCTGCCGGGCCAGATGCTCTCGGAGCTGGCAGCGCGGCCGCTGGACGAGCGCGCCGCGCGCCACCTGCTGGGCCAGGTGCTGGACGCGCTGGAGGCGGCGCACGCGCGCGGCATCGTCCACCGCGACGTGAAGCCGGAGAACGTCTTCGTGGTCCGCCGCGCGGACGGGACGCCGGCGGTGAAGCTGCTGGATTTCGGCATCGCCCACTTCTTCCAGGGCGCGCACGCCGGGTGCCGGACATAGGCGGGGACCTATCTGGGCACGCCTGCCTTCATGGCCCCCGAACAATGGGATGACGGCCCCATCGACGCGCGCACCGACGTGTACGCCGTGGGCGTGCTCGGCTGGCTTCTGGTGACCGGCGAGAACCCGTTCGCCGGGCTTCCAGTCGGCGAGCTGGTGCTCCGGCAGAAGCGCGGCCCTTCAACGCCAGGCGATCGGCGGATGTCGCCGGGCTATCGTGAGGTGATCGCCCGGGCGCTGGCGCCGCACCCGAACGCGCGCTTCGAGAGCGCGGCACAGATGCGCGCGGCGCTGCGCGAGCTGTGCAGCGAGCAGACGCCCGCCGCGGGCACGGTGCACACGCGCGACCTCGTCCAGCATCCAATCGCCGTGACCGAGGGCGGCCGCACCCACCGGCTCAGGTGCATCGATCTGTCCCGTGCCGGCGCGTACGTCTCGTGCGCCGATCGTCTGCCCGCGCGGAGGACGCAGGTGGCGGTGTCCATCACCCTGGCCGGCGGCGAATTGCCGGCGCGGGCGGAGGTCGTCCGCGTGGTGCCACCCGAGCTGGCGCGCGCGTGGAAGCTGCCACCCGGATTCGCGCTTCAATTCCTCGAGCCGCCGCGGCCCTTCGGCGAAGTTGGACCGGCTGCTTCGGGAACGATCCAGGACGCCGGCCAACCCCACGTCCCCGGGCAGAGAGGACGACGCCGCGGCGCAGCGCCTGCGCGAGCTGGCGTGCCGGCTCAAAGGCGATCCGTACGTGCTGCTGGACGTGGTGAGCGACGCGGGGTTCCCGGAGATCCGCCGCAAGTCGCGGCTGCTCGACGACGAACTGCGGTCGCTGGCGCGCGCACCCCTGACGCCGGACTCGCGCGATCGGCTGCGGCGGCTGCAGGAAAAGGCGCAACACGCCCTCTGGATCCTGGGCGATCCCTCCCGGCGCGCCGAGCACGACGCGAACAAGGGCAACGACCGCGCGGTGGCGCGCTGCATCGCCGCCGGCCTCACCGTGTCCGAAATGAACCGGCTCCGTGCCGCCTTCCTCGCCGATCACCCGCGCCACGATCGGCGCGCACAGGCGTACCGGATCGCCGGCGACCTCCACGCCTCCCGCGGCGAACCGGACGCCGCGTTGCGCGAGTACGAGAAGGCGCTGATGCTGGACCCGCTCAACCTCGAGGTGCAGCGCGGGTTCCGGGCGCTCCGCCGCACCCGGGCGATGGGCTGAAACGCCCCGCGCTTGACCGTCAGCAAAGCGGGATCTTGACCACGCAACCCGTACGCAGGGTGTGGGGGACCGCCCCCGTCCCGGGCGGCGGTAAATCTTTCTGTCGGCGCCCACGAAAACTTTCAGTCCTCCCGGCGACCCAGTCGGAAAAGCGACGGAAGTTCAAAGGAATCACCATGGCACACCGCTGGCAGGCGGTCGGCCCCGACTGCGATGCGCCGGCTTGAGATCTCCAACTCCGCCTACAGGGTCGAATTCGCACCCAGCGTCAAACCCCTCCTTGCGGCGTTTTCGCGTGAGCTGAGCGCGCGCATCAACGGCGAGCTGTACGCGCTGGCGGAGTTGGCGGAGCTCGCGCCCATTCCGTTGCTGGGGTCGCTCATCGGCCCGCACGACGCGCCGCCGCTGCACCTCACCGTGGAGGAGTGGATCATCACCTACGTCATCGACCGCCGCGGGCGCCTGATCCGGGTGGTGGCGCTCGAACCCACGTAGCGGAATGGCCTCGCGCGGCTGGGGCCGCTAGCATCCGGCACGTGCGTACACTCGCTCTCGCTCTCGTGGTGGCGCCGCTGGCTGCCGCCTCCGCCCAGGACGTTCCCACTCCTCCCGCAGACCGAGCCGCGCCCAGAAAGGCGCCCACCGCCGTCGCCGTGTTCGCGCACGCGGACGATCCCGGCGCGGCCGACCTTGCCGGGCGCTTCGAGATCGAACTGACCCGCGCGCTGATCGGCCGGGGCCTGGACGTCGCCGACTTCGACACCCTCTTCCCGCCCCCCGCGCCCGCGTCGACCGCCGAGGGCGACACGCTGATGCAGGAGGGGATGGAGGCCTTCAACAACCTCGACCCGGACACGGCGATCCAGAAGTTCACCGACGCGGCGACCTTCTACGCCAGCCACCCGCTGTACGCGCCGCCGGAGAAGATGGCCGCCGCCTACGTCGCGCTGGGCGCCACCGCGCAGCTCAACGGCCGGCCGGAGCGTGCGCAGGAGGCGTTTCGCCGCGCGCTGGTGCTCGCCCCGAACATCGAACCGGACCCGCTGTTCGGCGGCGACGCCAAAGAGGCGCTCGAGCAGGTCCGGATGAAGATGGAGGCCGCGCCGCGGGGGACGATCTCCGTCCAGTCCCAGCCGCAGGGCGCCCGCGTGCTGCTCGATGGCAAGGAACTCGGGCTCACCCCGGTGCCGCCGAAGTCGGACGTGCCGATCGGCCGGCACCACGTCGTGCTGCGGCGGCCGGGCTACCAGAGCTTCGCCGCGTACCCGGACCTCACCGAAGAAAAGCCTGCAGAGCTGAGGCCTGTGCTCGAGCCCACCGAGGGGATGGCCAGGGCGCTCGAGGCTGCGGACGGGCTGCTCACCCCCGAGGCGTTCGCCGCTCCCACGGTGTCGCCGGACGCGAACGCGCTCGCGGCGTCGCTGCGGGCGCGCTTCCTCGTGATGTCCCGGGTCAGCCAGAAGCCCCACGGCACGGTGACCGCCGCGGTGCAGGCGTGGGACACGTTGACCGGAAACAAGCTGGATGGGCTCTCCGTCGACCTCGCGCAGGATGACTGGAGGAGCACCGATCAGCTGGCCGAACAGCTCCGGCGGTGGATCACCCACCCTCCGCCGGTGGCGTCGGTGGAGGAAAAAGGCGGCGAGCCGGTCTTCAAGAAGTGGTGGTTCTGGACCGCGGTCGGCGTCGTCGCAGCGGGTGCCGCCACCACGGTGGCCGTGTCGCAGAGCGGCAGACACCGGCCCAACTTCGTCGTCGGGCTCCCCTGAGCGACCCGCGGGCCGGCTCTGCTATCGTCTTCGACGTTCATGTCTTCAACCATTGGCGCGGCCGTCCGCGTGCCCGGGTGCCCCGTGATGAGAGCGATCGTCCTTACCGCGCTATTGCCCGCGGTCGCGCTGGCGTCCCCACCGCCCGGGCACAACCGCACCGGCGTGCTGCTGATCCCCATGGATCAGGGCGCCGAGGCCCAGGCGCTGAAGATGGAGACCTGGATGGTGGAGGCGCTGGAGGAGTTCTCCAGCGTCGCCGTCAAACGCACCGACGAGCTGTTCGGGCTCCCGCCGGACGAGGAGGCGGAGGCGTCGCTCAAGCGCGCGGAGAAGGGCTACGAGGAGAGTGACCGCGCGTTCACCGCCGGCGACCTCGAGGACGCCGAGCGCAAGCTCCGCGCGACGCTCAAGGAGTACCGCAAGGCCGCCGCGGCGATGAGTTCGTGCGGTCACCTGTGCGACGCGTTGGCGATGTACGCGGCCACGCTGCACAGGCGCGGAGACAGCGAGGAGGCGAAGCTCGCGTTGATCGACCTGCTCGCGCTCGAACCCTCCTACGACGTGAACGTGAAGAAGCTCGGCCGCGAGCTGCTCACGCTGAAGACCCAGGTGGCCACCTCCCGCAGCGCCGCCTTCCGCGGCAACGCCAACGTGAAGACCCGCCCGGCGGGCGCGCGCGTGTACGTGGACGGCGACTTCAAGGGCTTCTCGCCGGTGACCGTGAGCACGCTGCCGGTGGGCAAGCACCTGCTGCGGATCGAACGGCCCGGCTTCAAGCGCTACGGGGCGATCATCGAGGTCACCCCGGACGACGTGGACGTCTCCACCGAGCTTTTGCCCACCCCGGCGTGGAAGGCCTGGGACGGGCAGATGGACCAGGTGGCGGCGGACGCGTCGCGGGGATCGGGACCGTCGCTGAGCGCGGTGGGCAAGAACCTCGCGCTCGACCGCGCACTCATCGGGACCGTCAAGGAGCTCGACCAGAGCGGCGCCACCGAGGTGAACGTCGGTGTCTTCGAACTGCACAGCGGCAAGCGGCTGGCCGCGAAGAAGGTCATCTATCAGGGCGACGAGTTCGGCCAGCTGCGCCACGAGGTGGAGCGGCTGGTGAATCAGCTGTTCAACAGCATCGGCAAGGCGAAGGAGACGGCATCAAGGTCGTCGGATCCATTGGAGAACACCAGCGGGACGGAGGACTGGAGCAGCGACGATCGCGGCGGCCGCAACGAGAACAAGCGCAGCAACGGCGATCCGCTCGACGGCATCAGCGGCATGGAGGACTGGTAGCGCCCATTGCCCTGCCGCGATAAGTCGCGCGCATATGCGACGACTCATCGCGGCGCTGGTGTTGGCCCCCACCCTCGTCTTCGCGCAGACCTCCACGCTCGAGCTGGACGACGTCTCCCGCGGGCTGACGCTGCCGCCCACCTCCGCGGCGCTCGCCGATGAGGCGTTCGCGCCGGTGGTGAACCCCGCAGGACTCTCGCAGATCACCGGGCTGCAGCTCTTCTACGCGCACGAGCGCGCCATCGCCCGCGGCGAGGTGGGCGACGGGCTGTACCTGGGCGACGCCTTCGGGCCGATCGGCCTGGGGCTGAACGTCGAGTGGGTCCGTTCCCCGAGCCGGATCGACCGCCGGCGGACGACCTGGGGGCTGTCGCTCGGATCGGACGTGCTCGCGCTGGGCGCGGGCTTCGGGTTCTTCAGCTCGGGGGAGGACGCCTTCGTCGACGACGCCAGCACCATCGACCTCGGGCTGATGGCGCGGCCGGCGCAGTTCCTTTCCCTGGGCGCGGTGGTGCGCAACCTCAACGAGCCGCGCCAAAGCGGCGGCGCGCAGGTGATGCCGCGCAGCTACGCGGGCGCGATCGGCCTTCGCCCCTTCGGCGAGCGCTTCACCCTGGGCGTGGAGTACCAGTACTTCGAGCACACAGAGAATCCGAACCGCTTCAGCTACGCGGTCCAGGGCGAACCGTTGCGCGGCCTCGTCCTCAGCGCCGGCCTCTCGCACGGGCTGGAGCCCTCCCGCGATCTCGGCGTGCAGCTCGGGCTCACCCTGAACCTGCCCAACTTCGGCGTCACTGTGGCGGGCGGGAGCGCGGGCGGCGATCCCGACACCGTGGTGATGGCCCGCCTCTCCTCCGCGGCGTACACGTCCTTCGGCGGCGGCGGGAACGACGTGGTGATGATGGATCTGACCGCCCTGCTCTCCACCGGCGGGAACGCCACCCTCGCGCTCGTGGGCGCCAGCGAGACCGACGCCTACCTCCGGCTGATGCGGCTATTGGCCCAGGCCGAACAGGACGACTCGGTGGGCGGCGTGGTGGTGAAGATCGAGAACCTCCCCGAGGTCGGGCTGGGCCGGGCGGACGAGCTCCGCAAGGCGCTGTTGCGGCTGCGCGCGAAGGGGAAGAAGGTGCTCGCGGTGCTCTTGTCGGCGGGCGACGCCGAGTACCTCGTGGCCAGCGGCGCGGACCGCATCTATGCGCTGCCCCAATCGATGCTGCTCATCAACGGCGTCGCCGCCCACCTCACCTTCCTCGGCGGCACGATGGAGAAGCTCGACGTCCACTGGGACGTGGCGCGGGTCGGCGCGTACAAGAACGCGCCGGACGAGCTCACCCGCACCGAGGCCAGCCCGGAGCAGCGGGAGACGGTGAACGCGTGGCTGGATGTGGACATCGCCCACCTCGAGAACACCATCGCGAAGATGCGGAACATCCCCGTCGAGCAGGTCCGCGCGGCGATCGCCGAAGGGCTTCTATTGCCCGGGCGCGCGCAGGAGCTGGGGCTGTTGGACGGAATCATCCAGCCCACCGGGTTGGACGAGGTCCTCAGGAAGGAGCTCCCCAGCGGGCGCTACCGCGGCGAGTACGCGTTCCTCCGCAACGAGCATCGCGCCTGGGGACACCCACGGCGGATCGCGATCGTCCCGGTGGTGGGCACCATCGCCGCGGGCAAGAGCCGACAGGATCCGCTCGGGCTGGCGGAGATCGCCGGCGCGGAGACGGTGGTGCGCGCGCTCAAGCAGGCGGAGTCGGACGACGAGGTCGCGGCGATCGTCCTCCGGGTGGACTCAGGTGGCGGGGATGGGCTGGCCAGTGACCTCATGTACCGGGCGGTGCTGGACGCGAAGAAGAACAAGCCGGTGTTCGCGTCGATGGGGGACGTCGCCGCCTCGGGCGGCTACTACGCGGCGATGGGCGCGCAGCGGATCTACGCCTCGCCCACCACGCTGACCGGGAGCATCGGCGTGTTCTTCATGAAGCCGGCTCTGGGCGGACTGTTCGCGAAGCTCGGCGTAAACCAAGAGACGCTCAAGCGCGGCGAGCTGTCCACGCTCATCTCCACCTCCACGCCTTGGACCGACGCCGAGCGCGCCGCGGCGCAGCGGTGGGTGGACGCCTTCTATGACGACTTCATCACCGAGGTGGCCGCATCGCGGAAGCTGGAGAAGACGAAGGTGGACGCCATCGCCCGCGGCCGCGTGTGGGCGGGCGCGACCGCGAAGGACCTGGGCCTCGTGGACGAGCTTGGCACGCTGCAGGACGCGGTGGACGGCGCGCGCCGGGCGGCGGGGATCCCCGACGGCGAACCGTACGACCTGGTGATCCTCGGCGAGGAGAGCGGGCTGCTCTCTACCGTCGCCACCGGCCTCGCGCGCGCCGGTGCGCCCGCGACATCTCCCCTGGACGCGGCGGCCCGCGAAGCGCTCGGGCAGCTGGGCGTCGCGCCGACCGTTCTCTTTCAACCCGGCCTCAGAGCCGTGCTCCCCTTCGGGGTCTCGGTCGAATAGACACAGGCCACAGATGCGAACCGCCGAGGAGGCCCTCCAGCGGCTGAAGGAAGGAAACCAGCGCTTCGTCCAGAACGTGCGCAGCGCGGAGGCGATGCTCTCGCAGATCCGGCGCGCGGACTTCGCCAACAACCAGGAGCCGTTCGCGATCATCGTCGGCTGCTCGGACTCGCGCGTGCCCGCGGAGATCGTCTTCGACCAGGGCCTGGGCGATCTGTTCGTGATCCGCGTGGCCGGGAACATCGTGGCGCCCTCGCAGATCGGCAGCGTGGAGTTCGCCGCCGAATACTGCGGCACCCGGCTGGTGGTGGTGGTCGGCCACACGCGCTGTGGCGGGATCGCCTCCACGGTGGACGCGATCCTCGGCAAGGGCCCGCCGTCCCGGAACCTCGCGTCGATCGTCGACCGGATCCGCCCCGCGGTGCTGCCGCTGATGCAGACCGAGCTCCGGCACGATCGTGCGAAGCTGGAGCGGGCGGCGGTGGTGGCGAACGTCCTGGCCGCCACCAATCAGCTCCGCCACGGGTCGGCGATCATCGAGTCGCTCGAACAGACCGGCGGCCTGAAGGTGGTGGGCGCGGTCTACGACCTGGACACCGGGGTGGTGGAGTTTCTCGAAGGGCTGTAGACGCCCGGGCGAATTCTGCTAGCTTGTTGCGCGTTCCACGGATGGCCGCTTCGGAGGGGCCCCGCGGAACGCCCAGGCAAGGGGCGGCTTCGGACCGCCTCCTCGCGCAGAAGCTGCCGAGGATGTCCCCGCTCCTCTGCCTGTCCAGACGGCTGAAACGAATCCGGGTCCGGCGCCGCCAGACCCGCGCGAGCACCCCATGACCGAGAACGGCGACAACCGCGACACCCCTGACCAGGCGCCTGTGGCGCCCCACCCGCCTCCTCCCGAACCGTCCGACGAGCCCCGCGCCCGGGGCGGCGATGACGGCGGCGGCGACGGCGGAGAGGACATGGACGAGGGCGGCGACGAGGGCACCGGCGAAACCTGTCCCCAGCAGGCCACGGGCGGCCAGGGACAGCCCGGCCAGCCGGGACCGGGCCGCAAGCGGAGGAGGCGGCGCCGCCGGCGCGGCGGAGGCGTCCAGTTCACGCCGGATGGCCAGGCCTACCGGATGGTGCAGGGGCCGGACGGCCAGATGGCGCAGGTGTTCCTGACCGCGCAGGAGCTCGAGCAGTACCGGCAACGCCAGGCCCAACAGCAGGCGCAGCAGCAGCTCCGCCAGCAGGGGCAGCAGGGCGTCGCGGTGGTGCCGCAGCTGGTGCCGGTGGAGGGCGTGCTCGACACCGATGTGAAGGGCCCGAACGCGTTTCTGCGTCAGCTCAAGAAGAACCTTCTGCCGCAACCCGAGGACCCGGAGCTGCCGAAGAACCTGGTGCAGAAGTTCCGGCTGCGGAACGGCCAGTACATCAACGCGCTCGCGCAGCCGCGCGGACAGAAGGGGCTGATCCAGAAGATAGAGCTGGTGGACGGCAAACCGTGGGAACAGACGGTGCGCCACCCGCACTTCAACGACCTCACGTCGATCGACCCGGTGGAGCGGCTGCGGCTCGAGCACTCGCACCGCGAGATGGTGACGCGGGTGCTGGACCTGATCGCCCCCATCGGCAAGGGCCAGCGTGCGCTGATCGTCGCGCCGCCGAAGACCGGCAAGACGATCATGCTCCAACGAATCGCCCAGGCGATCGCCGCCAACCATCCGGAAGTGCACCTGATGGTGCTGCTCATCGACGAGCGGCCCGAAGAAGTCACCGACATGCGGCGGAGCATCAAGGGCGAAGTGCTGGCCTCGTCCTCGGATCGTCCGTCGGTCGATCACCTCAAAGTGGCGGAGCTGGCTCTGGAGCGCGCGCGCCGCATGGTCGAAGGCGGCAAAGACGTGGTGATCCTGCTGGACTCGATCACCCGCCTCGCGCGCGCGTTCAACAAGGAAGTCGAAACCTCGGGACGAACGCTCACGGGCGGCGTGGACTCGCGCGCGCTGGAGCGGCCGAAGCGGATCTTCGGCTCGGCACGGGCCACCGAAGAAGCCGGTTCGCTCACCATCATCGGCACGGCGCTGATCGACACCGGCAGCCGGATGGATGAAGTGATCTTCGAAGAATTCAAAGGCACGGGGAACAGCGAAGTCACGCTGGACCGGCTGCTCGCGGAGAAGCGCATCTTCCCCGCCATCAACATCCCTCAATCGGGCACGCGCAAAGAAGAGAAGCTCTTCACTCCGAAGGAGTACGAAAAGGTGAAGAAGCTCCGTCAAATGCTCTTCAGCGTAAAGCCGGTCGAAGCGATGGAAGCGCTCGTCAAACGCCTGAGCCGGTACACGTACAACTCGGAGTTCCTCGAAGAGCTGTGATGCCTTCGAGGGGGCAGTGCCGGCGCGGGCGTGGTCCGTGGTGCGTGGTGACGGGTGAGTCGAGTGAGCGTCCGCGACCTTTGGTCGCTCCCGCTGGGACTCTTCTCTACTCGCTGCTCACGAGCGACCGGTCACTACGATAAGTTGTTTGTGTGATTGGTTCGGGGCGGTGCCACTACCATCCGGAGCGGGCGGGACTCGGGATTTGCGTCGAGTGCCGCAACGTCATCTGCCGCGAGTGCACCACCCAGTTCGAGGGCATCAACCGGTGCGCCCGTTGCCTGTCGAAGCGGCTTGCCGCGGCAAACGTCGTCCGGGAACGCCGGGAGTGGTCCTTCGGTCACCTCTTCCTCGCGGTCATCGGCGCGAGCGCGCTCTTCGGCGCGGTCCTGCTGGTCGCCCGGGCTCTGAGCGCGGCATAGCGAATGGCCGTCCCCGCCCTAGAGCTCAAGCCCCGCGGCCCGCTGGCCTTGTTCGATTCGGCGGTCCGGCTCTGCGCGCGCTCCAGCGGCGTGTGGGCGCTCACCCTCCCCGGCGGCGCCATCCTCACCTGGGCGCTGCTCCAGCTGGCCGATGCGGTTCATGACAAGCGCCCTCTGGTCGTTCCGGCGGCCCTCTTCACCGCGGCGTGGCTGCTGCGCGGCGTGTTCATGGGCGCGGCCTGTCACTACCTCGATGAGCTGGTCATCGGGTCGCAACCTCCCACCACCTGGCGGTCGCTCCGCGCTGCCTTAAGCCGGCTGCCGAGCCTGCTCATCACCGCGGTCTACCTGCCGTTCTTCACGGCACTCTCTTTGGCGTGCACCGCGGGGCTGGGCTTCTTCGTCCTCTCCAGCCACATCGTCGGCTACGCGGTCACCATGAAGGGCAAGGGTCACCCGCTCGCGCTCTACGGGACCTGCTCACGGCTCCTCGGACCGGCACGCACCCACGCGTCCACGGTGCGCTGGCTCTTCACCGTCATCGTCCTCGTGGGGTTCAACCTCCACGTGGCGGCCAACGGACTCATCTTCCTGGGGCGGAAGCTGATCGGCCTCGACCTCACCTATGCTCAGCGCTTCGCCTCCCTCGACAACGGGGTGTGGCTGACAGTCGTCGCCGCCCTCTCCTTCTCCCTCATGGAACCGCTCCGCGCTGCGGTCGGCACGCTCCTGCTCATTGACGGCCGCGTCCGCCAGGAGGGCCTCGACCTCCTCGCCACGGTCGAACAGCTCCCCCGCCGCAGCACGCGCAAGCGCGCCACCTCCTCCGCCGCCGCGCTGCTGTGCCTGCTCACCCTGAGCGCTCCGTCCATCGCCCGGGCCCACGACCTCGCCCGGACCGCCTCCGTCCCGCGCGAGAAGGGAGTGACGGGCACTGCGATGGCACCCGGCGAGGCCGTGGTTGGGGCCACTGCAGCTGGCGGCGACGTGCCCGGGGCTGTGTCCTCGGGCGATGCCTGGCGCGGCTGCGCACCGGTTAGTGCCGCGCTGGCCGACGATCAGCCGGCTGGCGATGTGTCGGCCGCTACTGCCGTTGCCCGCGATCAACTGTCCTGCCCTGCGTTCGCCGCCGCCAGCCTGACCGCCGATGAGCCCGCCGGTGATCCGCTCGCCGGCGATGCGTTGGCTCATGGTGCCACGGCCGGCGGTCGACTGTTGCGCCCTGCGTTCGCCGCCGCCAGCCTGGCCGTCGATGATCTCGCCGGCGATCCGCTGGCCGGCGATGTGTTGGCTCATGGTGCCGCGACCGGCGGTCGACTGTTGCGCCCCGCGTTCGCCGCCGCCAGCCTGGCCGCCGATGATCTCGCCGGTGATCCGCCCGCCGGCGATGCGTTGGCTGATGATGCCGTGGCGGACGACGTGTTGGCCGACGATGTGCTCCCCGGCGATCAGCCGGCCGACGATGCGTGGGCCGAAGATGATCTCTCCGACGGTGACATCGGCGACGGTGACTGGGCCGGTGACGAGTTGCCCGGTGGCGCGACGGAAAACGGGGAGTGGGGCGGCGGTGCGGTGGGCGCGGGCGCGCCGGCCGCTGCGGGAGTGGGCGGCGCCCGGGCTCCCGGCGGCAAGGCACCGTCGTCGCTTTCGCCGGGCGATCGAATCATCGCTGCGGCGGAGGCCTGCGAGTACTCCGGCGACATCCGCGATGAGCTCTCCGGTGTGGAGCGCCTGGGTCCGGCCGAGCGCAAGGCGCTCGAGCGCCTCGCGGATGATGTCGACCTCTACGCCTGGACCTGGGAGGACTGCCAGAGCGCGCTCGATCGCCTGGAGGCGGCGATGCCGCTGGTCGGCGAGGCGATCGCCGCCAGCAACGCGTCGCCTTCACCCTCCGCAACCGAGAGGGCGAAGGCGATCCTCTCCCGCCCGGAGTTCGCGCCCATCCCCGAGCGCGTCGCCCCGGCGGAGTCGGACGATCCGGACACGGACGAGGACTCGTGCCTTTCGTCGTTCGCGAAGTGGTGGCGAGACCTGCTCGACGAGCTCTTCAAGCCGCATCCCGACAACCGCCACATCGAGCCGCCGCCGACGCTCGCTCCGGGAAGCGGCATGGCGACGTCCGGGTTCATCGTGGTCTTGCTGGTGCTGGGAGTGATCGTGCTCCTGGTCGTGATGCTCTACCTGGCGTTTCGGGGCCGGGACGAGGACCGCCCGGCGTACGAGGAGGAGGAGGCTGCGGTCGCGAGCAAGGCCTCCGACGAGCAGAGCGCCCTCTCCCGCCCTCCGGAGGGCTGGTCGCAGCTGGCCGACGAGCTCGCAGCGCAGGGCGATTTCCGCGCGGCGCTGCGCAGCCTGTACCTGGCGCTGCTCTCGCGGCTGCACCGGATCGGCGCGATCGACTACGATCCCACGCTCTCCAACTGGGACTACTGCCGGCAGTTCCGCGGCCACCGCGACTGGGTGCCCACGTTCAGGGACCTCACGCTCCGCTTCGACTTCGCCTGGTACGGACACTCGCCCGTGGATCGCGAGGGCTACGTCGCCTTCAAGCGGCTCACCGAACCCATCCTCTCCGCCCCGGTGCACGGCGGCGACGGGGCGCAGCATGCGTGATCGCTTCCCGCTGCTGGTCGTGGCGGGCCTGCTGCTCTTCGTCGCGGCGGGGTCGTACCTCTTCCGTGGCGCCGCGCGCGGCCACTTCGCGGATCTGCTCTCGACCCACCGCTCGGAACCGGACGGCGCGCGAGCCATCTACCTCCTCGCCGAAGAGAGCGGCCTTCACGTCGGGCGGAGCATGACCGACCTGGAGGTCCCTCGCGGAGGCGCGGCGTACGTCCTGCTGGCGCCCTTCTTCGAAGGCACCGAGCTGGTGGCGTCCGACCTCTTCCGCGGGGACGCGCCGGACGGCGGCGCGGGAGAGGATCGGGAGCGCGAGCTGGAAGCGGAGCAGCGCGGGATGAACCGCTACACGGCGCCGCAGGTCACCGACGACGAGCGCAAGAAGCTGCTCGAGCACGTGGCTTGGGGCCACACGCTCATCTATGTCCCGGTGGGCGATCCGGACGATCCGCTGCTGAAGGACCTGAACGTGACGCTGGTCCCAATCTCCCGGGGCAGCGAGGGTGCCCGCATCCTGGTTCCGCCTCACCCGAGCCCCTGGACGCTGGGGGTCCGCCGCGCGAAGGCGAAGGCGCGGACGCACCTCAACCTCCCCGTCGGGGCCGCGCAACTCCTCATCGACGAGCAGCTCGGGGGCACGGTCGCAGCGCTCGTACCGCATGGACGGGGGCGCGTGGTGGTGATCGCCGCGCCCGAGCTGGCGATGAACGCGCGGCTGGCGGACGAGGACAACGCCCAGCTCTGGTTGAGCCTGTTGCGCACGGCTGCCGGCGGCCCGACGGGCGTGGTGCTCTTCGACGAGTTCCACCACGGCTTCTCCGACGATCGATCGATCGCCGAGTTCGCCAGCCGCTACGGCCTGCAGTTCGCGATCCTTCAGCTGGTGTTCGGTCTGTGCCTGTGGACGATCGCTCTGCGCCGCTTCGGCAGGCCCAAGGTGCCGCCGGAGGCCGAGCGGATCGGCGCCACCGACGCGCTCTACGCGGCCAGCCGGATCTACCGGGAGGGCCGGCACCACACGTACGCCGCGTCGCTGTTGGCGCGCGGGCTGGCGCAGGATCTCGCGCGGCACGTGGGGCTGGCATCCCGCGCGTCTCCACAGGAGATCGTGAGCGCGCTGCGCACCCGGAAGGAGGACGCGCTCGCCACCACGCTCGAGCAGGTCA
The DNA here is from genome assembly GCA_019686135.1 of Myxococcaceae bacterium. Classification (GTDB taxonomy): domain Bacteria; phylum Myxococcota; class Myxococcia; order Myxococcales; family Myxococcaceae; genus JADGHL01. The sequence continues at coordinate 18,793 of JADGHL010000038.1, forward strand.
CCGCGCTGGGCGCTCGCGCCACCAACGACGCCGAGGTGGAGACGGCGGCCACCCTCGCCGCCAACGCCCGTCGCACGCTGCGCGAACGCCACCGCCGCAGGGCAGTGTCCCTTCTTGCTGAGCCCAGGAGCCCCATGTCATGAGCGACTCTTCCTCTGCCCCCGTGCTGCCCCCGATCGATCCGGGCATCAGCGCCCCCGGTTCGCCGCCTGCCGGAGGATCCGGCGCCGCGGTCCAGGCTGCCGCCCACCTACGCGACGCGGCGCTGGCCGAGGTCCGCAAGGCGGTTGTCGGTCAGGACGAGGTGCTGGAGCTGATGCTGGTCGGCCTGGTCGCCGGCGGACACATGCTGCTCGAAGGCGTGCCGGGCGTGGCCAAGACGCTGATGGCCAAGGCGCTGGCGCGATCGATCGGCGCGGAGTTCAAGCGGATCCAGTTCACGCCGGACCTGATGCCGGCGGACATCCTCGGCACCAGCGTGTTCGACCTGAAGACCCAGAGCTTCGTGCTGGTCCGCGGGCCGATCTTCACGGACCTCCTTCTGGCGGACGAGATCAACCGCGCCCCGGCCAAGACCCAGTCCGCGCTGCTGGAGGCGATGCAGGAGCGGCAGGTCTCCCTGGAGGGCCGGCTGATCGCGCTGCAGCCGATCTTCACCGTGTTCGCCACCCAGAACCCGGTGGAGTCGGAGGGCACGTACCCGCTGCCCGAAGCGCAGCTCGACCGGTTCCTGCTGAAGATTGACGTCGGCTACCCCTCGGAGGACGAGGAGGACGCGATCCTCGCGGCGGTGCACCAGGGCTTCGATTCGGGGGACCTGGAACGCGCCGGCGTGCAGGCCCGCGTGACGCGCGAGCACGTGCTCGCCTCGCGCGCCGCGCTCCGGGAGGTCAACGTCGAACCGCCGGTGCTGACGTACATCCGCAAGCTGCTCGGAGCGACCCGGGCGTCTCCGCGGATCCGTCTGGGTGCCGGGCCGCGCGCCGGCGTGCACCTTCTGCTCGCGGCCAAGGCGCTGGCTGCGCTCCGCGGGCGCAACTTCGTCACGCCCGACGACGTCCGCTACCTCGCCGGGCCGGTGCTGCGGCATCGGCTTCTGCTCTCGCCGGACGCGGAGCTGGACGGCGCCACCGCCGCCGACGTGCTCCGTGAAGTCGTCCAGTCGGTCGAGGTCCCGCGGTGATCCCCACGCCGCGGCTCTGGGTGACCATCGCCGTCCTCTCGCTCCCAGCGATGGCGGCGGGGTTCATCCCGGGGCTGTGGAACATCCTGCTGTTCCTCGACATCGCGCTGGTGCTGCTCGCCGCGGCGGACTGGATGCTGGCGCGCCGCTATCCGCTGGAGGCCCGGCGCGAGCTGCCGGCGCGCCTGTCGGTGGGCGTCTCCAACAAGCTCTTCCTCCACGTCATCAACCGCGCCCCGCGGCCGCTGCGGATCCGTGTGAAGGACGACGTGCCCGAGGAGTTCGAGGTCGAGCCAGCAATCGTCGACCTCACGCTCTCGAAGGAGAGCCGCGCGAAGGTCGTCTACCGCGCCACGCCGCAGAAGCGCGGGCGGTTCGCCTTCGGCGATCTCAACCTGCGGATCAAAGGCCCCTTCGGCCTGGTGTGGCAGGAACGCACGATCCCCGCGAAGGACCAGGTGGCGGTGTACCCGGACATGCGCGGCGCCAGCCGCCTTCTGCTCTCCGGCGCGGCGATGGACCTCGTGAACCTGGGCCTGCGCCAGCTCCGCCGCGATGGCCGCGGCAGCGAGTTCGCCCGGCTGCGCGACTACACCCAAGGCGACTCGGTGCGCGACGTCGACTGGAAGGCCACGGCGCGGCGCAACAAGCCGGTGACCCGGGTGATGGAGTCCGAGCGCTCGCAGTCGGTGCTGATCTGCGTGGACGCGGGCCGGTCGATGGCGGCGAAGGTCGATGGGCTCACCAAATTGGACCACGCGGTGAACGCCGCGCTGTTCCTGGCCTTCGTGGCGATCCGCAACGGCGACCGGGTGGGGCTGGCGGTCTTCGCAGACGGCGTGAAGGCCTTCCTGCAGCCGGACGCGGGCCGCAAGCAGTACCGGAAGATCGTCGACACGCTGTTTTCTGCGAAGCCGGAGCTGACCTACGTGGACTACCTGGCGCTCTTCAAGGAGCTCAGCGTCCGGGTCCGGCGCCGCAGCCTGTTGTGCGTGTTCACTGACCTCCTCGACGAGGAGCAGGCCTCCTCCATGGTCTTCCCAGTGCGTCGGCTCGCGCGCCGGCACGTCCCCTTGTGCCTGACCGTGAAGGACACCGCGCTCGAAGAGCTGTTGCGCACGCCGCCGCCCGGCCCCGAGGAGGCCTTCCAGCACGCGGTGGCGTGCGAGCTGCTCGCGGATCGCGAACAGATGAAGGCGCGCGTGGCGCAGGACGGCGTGCACGTGATCGACGTGCACCCGGAGGAGCTCTCCCTGGCGGCGGTGAACCGGTATCTGGAAATCAAGGCGCGTGGGACGCTCTGAGCGTCCGATGAACGTTTGAGGAGCCGCCGTATGTCGTGGGTCGTGCGTCGTGCTCGCGCTCTCGCGCGGGCGGGTGGATCGTGAGGGTCGCGCTGCTGGTGACGGATCTGGAGGGCGTGGCCGGCGTGGATGCGCTGGACGCGCTCGTGGCCGGGTCGCCGACCTATGCGGAAGCGTGCCTCCGGCTGACGGAGGAGGTCCTCGCCGCGGTGCGGGGGTTGCTGGAGGCGGGGTTCGATCGCGTTCGGATCAGCGACTCGCATCGCGCGGGAGCAGGCGGGCCGAATGTCTTCGTGCGTTCGCTTCCGCCCGAGGCTTCCGTGGAGTTGCTGGACGATGCGTACGCGGCCCCACTCTTCGACGGCGTCAGCGCAGTGGCGTGTCTCGGGATGCACGCGCCCGCGGGCTCTTGCGGCTTCGCGGCGCACACGGTCGACGCGCACTGTGATTGGCGGCTCGGCGCCCGCCGGTTGAGCGAGGCGGATCTGGTGCTGGGCCTCGCCGCGGAGCGCGACATTCCGGCGCTCTTCGTCAGCGGGGACGACGTGCTCCAGCAGTCGCTGGCGCGAACGGGCGTCCCCTACGTGCAGACGAAGCGGTCGCTCTCGAATCGGGAGAGCCGCTCGCACCCGGTGGAGCGCGTGCTGCGTGCGTTGGAGCGGGGAGCGCGGCGCAGGCCGGTGGGGCTGCGGCCGCTCCGGTCGGGGCCTCTGACGCTGCGGTTCAAGAGCGCCTGGCAGGCCAGAGCGGCGCGCGCCGTTGGCAGCGGGGACGCATCCTCTTCGCGCGCGCGGCGGACGGAGCCATCGGACACCCTCTCGCGATCGGTCGGAGTCGACTTCGAAGGCGCGGATCTCCGCGAACGGTATGACCGGGCGCTCGCGGCCTGCGCCCGCGTGTCGTCGTCGCTCGGGGAGGTCCCGCGTGGCTTTCCCGGGACACCAGCGTTCGTGACCGACGCCGTCGCCCTCCTCTCCCGGAAGGCACCGGGCCGTCCCCCGCCGCCTCAACCGGAGCGGGCACGCGCGGCGCTGCGGATCGTGCTGGAGCGAACGGCGGGCGAGGCGTCGTGGCAGCGTTCGGATCGCGCCCTCACGCTTCACATGCTCCGACACCTCGCGCCGGGGTTCTTCGCGCGGCAGCACCTGCAACCGGCATTGCGCTCCGCGATGCGCGCGCTTTCAGAGGTCCCGCGCTCCTTCGAGCCCGGCCTCGACCCGGCGGAGGCGATGGCTCGCGTGGACGCGGCCTATCTCGAGCGCCTGTACCTGGGCGGCGCGCGCCGCCCGCTCGACGTCGATGCGCTGCGCGGGTACCTCCTCGTGGGCAGCTTCCAGCACGGCCGCACCTGGGCGTGGCTCCTGGGAGAGCTCGGCACCCGCGCCGGGTTCGACGCGCGCGCGGTCAGCCAGCCCCGCTTCGGCGCCACGCCGGACCGCACCGAGGAGCTGTACCTCCTGACGCACCTGTTCATGTTGGAGACCGACTACTTCGCCCGTCCGCTTCCGCCTCGTTCGCTGTGGGCGGAGACCGAGCGGCTGTTGCTCGCATCGTCGTGGATTTTGGAACACCGCGCGGTCGACCTTGCAGCGGAGGCGGTCACCTGCCTGCGCGCCGCCGGGGAGATGTCCGCCCGCGAGGTCACCGCCCTGCTGCGGCTCCTGGTCCGGTGCCAGCGTGCGGATGGCGCGGTGATCGATCCAACCATCCCGCCCGACGACCCGGACCGCGAGCGCCGCATCACCCACGCCACGGCAGCGGGGCTGCTCGCGTTCGCCTCGACACTGGAGTGAACGCCGCTCAGCTCGGCGGGACGATGGCCGAGGTGTCCTTCCGCAGCCAGGCGGAGAACAGGTACAGATACACGCCGCCGCCGACCACGAGCGCGAAGGTGATCTTGAACCACACCGGAAGCTTCGGCGGGTGGATCTGGGAAATCGTCCCTTCGATGATCCCCGCCAGCACGAACAGCGCGAACGTCCCCAACAACAAAAGCAGCGCGCGCTTGCCCTCGCGCCGCAGCGCCACGCGCCTGGGCAACCCGCGCGGAGCCAGCATCCCGCGCGCGAGGATCAAGCCCGCCGCACCGGCGATGCAGATCGCCGTCAGCTCGGGGATTCCGTGGGGGAGGATCCACGCCCAGAACCAGCCGGCCATCCCCTTCGCAGCATACACCTGGGCGAGCGCGCCCAGCATGATCCCGTTGGCGAAGAGCGCCAGCGCGGTGCCCACGCCCGCGGAAACGCCCAGCGCGAAGGCGAAGATCGCCACCTGGATGTTGTGCGTGAACAGGAACGACGCGAACGCGGCCTGCTGATCCGCGCTCGCAGTTTCGTTCTTCGCCTCCTCCTTCGCGCGCTCCACCGGGTCCAGCTTCAGGTGCTCCGCGGGGACCAGGTAGTAGGCCGCGGCGGGGTCGAACATCATCCCGAGGTAGCCGAACGCCGCGCCGCCGAAGGTGAGCAGCGCGGAGGCGACGAACACGCGCCACTCGGCCCGGAAGAGCGCCGGGAACCCGGTGCCGAGGAACCTCCACACGTCCTGCGCGCGCGGCTTCTTGCCCGGATAAGTGAGCGCATACGCGCGGCCGACCAGGTCGTTGAGATACTCGGTGACCTCCGCCGATCCGCCGTGCGCCCGCATCCACAACAGGTCCGACGAAGCGCTGCGGTACAGCCGCGAGAGGTGCCGCGCGTCGTCCAGCGACAGCGACTTGATCCCGCGCTGCTGCGCCGCCGCCAACAGACCCTCCAGCGCCGACCACTTCGACCGCCGCGCGTCGATGAACTCTGCGATGTCCATGCCCCGCCAATGTACGCCAGCCCCGGAGCGGAACGCGCGGTACACTCGGCCGCAATGGCCCACACCCTGCCCGCCGGAACGCTCGACGGCTCCCACACCGTGCTCACGCCCGAGTACGTGGAGTTCGACTTCGTGCTGGCAGGGCTCTACAGCCGCTTTCTGGCCTGGCTGATCGACGGGGTGATCGTCGTGGCGATCAGCGCGGCGGTGATCACCCTCATCGGCGTCGCCAGCATCGCCTTGCCCGGCTTCGGATCGGCGCTCATCTTCATCGTCTACTTCCTGATCGACTGGGGCTACGCGATCTTCCTGGAGACGATCTGGAGCGGTCAGACCATCGGCAAGCGGGCGATGGGCCTTCGGGTGATCCAGGAGAGCGGCGTCCGCATCGGCATCTACCAGGCGGCGCTGCGCAACCTGATCCGCCCGTTCGACCGGCTTCCGCTTTTCTATCTGGTGGGCGGGATCGCCGCGCTCTTCTCCGCGTCCCATCAGCGCCTGGGCGACATGGTGGCCGGCACCATCGTGGTCCGCGAGCGCCGGCTGAAAATCCCCTCCTCGGTCACGCAGCCGGAGGGCGAGACCACGCTGCTCAAGGATGCCCGTTTCATCGCTCGGGCGATGAAGCTGCCTTCAGAGGATCAGGAGGTGCTGTTCAACGCCGCGATCCGCCGCGAGGAGCTGGGGATGGACGCGCGGCTGGGACTGTTCGCGGCGCTCTCCCGGCGGCTCCAGGAGGAGTACGGCTTCGACAAGCCCGAGCACCTCTCGGACGAAAAGCTGGTGCTGCTGGTGGCCGCAGCGATCGCCAACGAGAAGGCGAAACCGCGGAAGGCGAAGAAGGTCCCAGTGGCGCCGCTGGTCCACCGCGCCGGCTGAGGGGCAAGCGGTCAGAACCAGGCCGCGCCGGTGACGAAGATCCCCTTCGAGGTCTGCAGCTCTACCCGGTTAGTGAGCGTGGCGTAGACGTTGAACTGTGCCTTGACGCCCACGCTGGCGGTGTCGCCCACGAAGTAGTCGATCCCCGCGAACGGCCCGATGCCGACGTAGTTCGACGTCCAGTCCACGCCGAGGTTGCCGAAGAAGATGTGCAGGTAGTTGAGCTCCGCGCCGACGTACGGACGGAGCGACTCCTCGAGGAAGAGGTAGCGGATGCCCGGCCCGCCGGTGACGCCGATCACCTGGTTCACCTCGCCGCCCACCGGGTGCACCGTGAGCAGCATCCCCGAGAGCGCAAAGGTCCACTCGAACCCCGCGTCGATGTAGTTCGACGTGGTGATCCCGACCGGGAGCCCCCAGTCGATCACTCCGCCGACCTGATCCAGATCGAGGAAGCCCAGCTGCGCGCCGACGCTGTGGTTGGCGAACTGCGCCCGCGCCTCGGTGGAGAGGAACAGTGCGCCCGCGGCGCACACTAGGCAGAGGAGGCGTTTCATCCCGCGAATCCTAGCGGTCCCACGCGATCCAGGCCCATGAATTCAGTGGGGATTCAGGTAAGGTGTAGGGCCCATGCGGAACCTCGTCGCAGTGCCGCTGGCAGCCGCTCTGGTCTTGTTCGGCGCCTCCTCCTGTGTGACCACGCCCCAGGTCCACCCCCGCGCGCTCGAGAACAACGAGCTTTGCGCGCAGTACATCGCCCAGAACGATCTCGTGAAGGCCGAGGTCCACTGCGATCTCGGGCTGCAGTTCTCACCGCAGTACGCCGACCTGTGGGTGAACAAGGGATTGATCGCCCTCAAGCGCAGTGACGTGGAGACGGCCAAGGACTGCTTCATCCGGGCGCTCCGGTACAACCAGGATCAGGCGCAGGCCTACAACAACCTCGGCTACATCTATTTGAAGGATCGCAGCTACGGGAAAGCGCACGACAACTTCCAGCGCGCGCTCAAGGTGAACCCGGACTACCGGGAGGCCCGGTACAACCTCGCTCTTTGCTTCTATTACATGAAGGAGTTCGAGAAGGCGAAGAAGGAGTACCGTACGCTGATCGCCATCGCGCCGGAGCTTGCCGATCCTCACCACGATCTCGGGCTGATCGCGATCGAGGAGCAGGCCTGGGATGAGGCGATCGCCGAGCTGAAGGAGGCGGTGCGGTTGGATCCCTCCTACGCGGACGCTTGGCTCAACCTGGGCATCGCCTATGGCGAGGTGGGCAAGTTCTCGGAGGCGGCGGAGGCGGACACTGCGTGCCTCGAGGCGGATCCGGAGAACCCGCAGTGCCGGAACAACCTCGCCATCCACAAGCGCAAGGCGGCGCTGGTCGATCCCACGCTTCGGGAGATCCAGAACACCCAGATGGCGGAGAACACGCCGCAGGCGCTCTACGAGCTCGGGCAGACCTACCGAAGTAAGGGGCTGAAGGCGGAGGAGGAGCGAGCCTATCGCCGGTGCCTGGAGCTGGACGGGAAGTTCCCGGCGTGCCATTTCGCGCTGTACGAGATCTACAGCGAGGAACGGAAGGACCGGAACGCGCAGATCGCCTGCAAGAACTTCCTCAAGTTCGCGCAGACCGACGACTTCCCCGACCAGGTGCAGACCTGCGAGCGGTACCTGAGCGCGAACGACAACAACTAGTCGCCACGGAGAAGGACGGAACGCGCACAGATGGCGGTCAGGCTCACCGTCAGACAGCGAGGCGCCGGCGCGGCCGAGAAGGCCACCGAGGTGTTGCTGGATGACGACATCATCACGCTCGGGCGCGACAAGTCCTGCCAGGTGGTGCTGGCGCAGATGGCCGTCTCCCGGTCCCACGCGCGGATCACCCGGGATGGTTCCTTGTTCTTCGTGGAGGATCTCGGCAGCGCCTACGGCACCACCATCAACGGCAAGGCGCTGCCCAAAGGCGAAAAGCGCCTTTTGCGCAACGGTGACCTCATCGCGATCGCCCAGTTCGATGTGACGTTCGATCGCGTGGCGGACGCGCCCGCGGAGGGCTCGAGCGACAAGACGTCGTTCATCGCGCGGCACGTGGTGAAGGACGTGATGCGGGGGCTGGGCGTCGGGGAAGGTCCCTACTTCCGTGTGATGAACGGCCCGCGCGAGGGCCAGCGGATCGAGATCCAGGACGCCCAGGAGCTGGTGATCGGCCGTGAGGACGGCGTCGACGTGGTGCTCAAGGACGACCTCGTCTCCAGGCGCCACGCGAAGATCCGCCGGGACTGGTCCGGCACCCACGTGGAGGATCTGGGCAGCCGCAACGGCATCCGCGTCAACCGGAAGCGGGTGACGCGCAAGACCCTCAAGGACCGGGACGAGCTGGAAATCGGCGCGACGCGGCTTCTGTACATCGATCCGTCCGAGGTGCGCGAAACGCCGCTGGTCCTGGGGAACGGAACGGAGGAAGCGGAGGAACCCGCCGCCCAATCCGCGCCGGATCCTCAACCGTCGGACCAGCATCCGGTGGAGGCCGCCGCCGAATCGACCGCCGCACAGGACGAGCCCGCCGCCGAAGCAGAGAGCAGCGAGGAGGCCGACGACTCCGAGAGCGCGGAGGAGGCCTCCGAAGACGAAGCCGCCGAAGAACAAGCCTCGGACGACGAAGAAGAGGACGAAAGCGAAGACGAGTCGCTGGACGAGGACGAGCCCGCGGACGATGACGAAGAGGAGGAGGACGAAGAAGACCTCCCGCCGCGCCGGCAACCGTCGAAGGGACGTGGGAAGAAGAGCGGGCGGTCGGCGGCGTTGAACAACATCACCATCGTGGTGAAGGACGTCCGCCGGCTGGTGCCGATCGTGGTGATGGGGATCGCGGCGATCCTGGCGATCGTCCTGGTGATCGCGATCTTCGCCGGCGCCTAGAACGCCCAGCCCAGGTTGGCGTGGACACCGAACTCAGGCCGCAGGCCGACGAAGCGGTCGAACACGCCATCGTCGCGGAGCCTGCGGTCGTCGAAGTAGCCCATGCCCAGTCCCGCGCCGGCGGAGATCGAGAACCCCGAATCGAAGAGGAACGTGTATCCAATCATCCCGAGTGAGCTGAGTGCCCACTCGTTCTCGACGAAGGGGATCCGGTCGAAGTCCAAGTCCTGAACGTAGTTGATCTCCGGCACCAGTTCGCCGGCGATCCAGAAGCCGCCGGGAGCGCGGTCCATAGGGAAGAAGCGCACGCCGAAGGAGACCCGGACCCCGCGGGCCACGGTCCCGGTGAGCGCGCCGACACCCGCCCACGGGCGGATCTGTGGTCCCACGTACCAGGACCACCGCTCTCCGGACGCCCGTTCGTACTCGAAGGGGAGCCACCCGAACATCAAGGGCAGCGGCCCATACGAGACGCGCCGAAGCGGATCACGGGCGAAAGCCGTCCCTGGCGCGGCCAGCACCAACAACAAAACGACGAAGGAAGCCCACCTCGAAATAGCGCCTCCAGGCCAACCCCAGTCCGCCGAACGGCGGACCACTCGACTCACCACTCACCAGCCACGACTCACCGTGTCGAGATGCGCGCGACGGGTTGAATGTTGAGGTCCGGCGAAAGCTCCTGGTAGCTGACCACGCTGAAGGGCGGGTTGAACTCGTATTCGAGGAGCTTGCGGACGTAGCGGCGGATATCCATCGCCGTGAGGATCACCGGCCGCTGCGCGGACGGCGGCAGATGTCCACATTCGTTCTTCACCGCCTGGACGATCTCCTGGGCGATGTCCGGCTCCAGCGCCAGGTGGGTTCCCGCCGAGGTGCGCTTGATGCTGCTGCGGATGGCTTCTTCGATCTGGGGATCGAGCAGATAGACGACGAGCGTGTTCGTCCCGCGCGCGTACTTGTGGGAGACGTAGCGCTTGAGCGCGGCGCGGACGTGCTCGGTGAGCATCACGTTGTCCGCTTCGATCTGCCCGAACTCCGCCACCGCCTGGAGCACCCCGCGCAGATCGCGGATGGAGATCTCCTCCTCGGCGAGCCGCTGGAGGATGTCGGTGAGCTTGAGCACGCTCACCACCTTGGGGACGACCTCCTTCACGACCGCAGGGAACGCCTTCTCCAGCTGGTCCAGCATCGCCTGGACCTCCTGGACGCCGACGAACTCGCGCGCGTGCCGCCGCAGCACCGCCGCGAGGTGGAGGATGATGTAGCCGGGCACGTCCCACGTGGTCAGCCCCGCCGCCTCCAGAAGCTCCTTGTGCTCCTGCGGCACCCACGCAGCCGGTTGCCGGGTGGCCGGGTTCACCGCCTCGAAGCCGTCGATGTTCATCAGCTTCAGGCGGTCGACGGTATCGTTGACGAGGATGTGATCCAGCGTCGTCTGCCCGGTGACCACCGGGACCTCGTTGATCTGGATCTGGTACGCGCCCGGCGGCAGCGCGGGGTTGGCGCGCGCGCGCACGCCGGGGAAGCGCACCCCGAGTTCGACGAAGAGGCCGTCGCGCATGAAGGGGATAAGCTCGAAGAGGAAGCGGCCGCCGTCCTGGCGCGAGTCCACATAGGGGACGAGCGCGTCGGAGACCTCGAGGACGATCGGCGTGACCATGGGGATGAACAGCTCGGAGTCCGGGTTGACCGGCTCCTTCGGCCCCGGCTCCACCGACTGCGGCGCCTGTTCGCCCTCGGGGATGGACCCGTCCTCGTCGAGCCCGCCCTCCTCGGCCTGCTTCTGCCGCTTCAGCATCACCCAGGCACCCGCCCCGGCCCCGCCGCCGAGGATCAGGAACGGGATGGTGGGCAGCCCGGGGATAGCGCCGAGCAACACCAGCATCGCCGCGGCGATCGCGATGGCCTTGGGGTACGCGGTGAGCTGCGCGCCCACGTCCTTGCCGAGGTGATCGCCCTCGGTGTCGCCCTGCACGCGGGTGACGATGATGCCCGCCGCGGTGGAGATGAGCAGCGCGGGGATCATCCCCACCAGCCCGTCGCCGATGGTGAGCAGGGTGTACTTCCTGGCCGCCTCCGCGAGCGGCAGCCCCTTCTGGAGCACGCCGATCACCAGGCCGCCGACGATGTTCACCACGGTGACGATGATCCCGGCGATGGCGTCGCCCTTGACGAACTTCATCGCGCCGTCCATCGCGCCGAAGAGCGCGGATTCGCGCTCGAGGTCCCGGCGCCGGCGCTTGCCCTCCTCCATGTCGATCGCCCCGGCCCGGAGGTCCGCGTCGATCGACATCTGCTTGCCGGGCATCGCGTCGAGAGTGAACCGCGCGGCGACCTCGGCGACGCGCTCCGATCCCTTGGAGATGACGATGAAGTTCACCACCACCAGGATGACGAAGATCACCGCGCCGACGACGAAGTTGCCGCCGACGACGAACTTGCCGAACGCGGGCACCACCTCGCCGGGGTCGCCGGTGAGCAGGATGAGCCGCGTGGTGCTGATGGTCAGCGCCAAGCGGAACATCGTGGTGATGAGCAGCAGCGAGGGGAACACCGACAGCCGGAGCGCGCTCGGCACGTACAGCGAGGTGAGGACCAGGATCACCGAGACGCTGATGTTCAGCGTCAGCAACAGGTCCAACAGGTGCGTCGGCAGCGGGACGATCATCATCCCGACGATGGCGACGACGGCGAAGGCGAGGACGACGTCCGAGTACTTCGCCAGGAACGAGTTGGCGTTCATCTGCGGCGAATCCTATGCGGCCTGCGCGCCGGCTCCAACGCGCGTGCTCGCCCGGGGGACGGGCCGTCGTGGGTGGGGCTACCTTCGGCGCTTGGCGCCTGCGCGGAGGATGTGCACGAGGCGGTGCGCACGTTCGACGAACGGATCGTCCGCCGGGCCTTCGGCGATCACCTGCGCAAGCTCAGCCATCGCCTGACGCGTGTGACCCTGGTTGATGCGCAGCTCGCTGCGGTAGACGCGCGCGGCGAGGTCGTGCGGATCGAACTCGAGCGCCTCTTCGAACAGCGCCATCGCGCGGTCCAGCTTCCCCTGCGCCAGGTACACGGTGCCGAGCATCGTGTGCGGGAACGCGTCCGGGGTGCCCAGACCGACCAGGCCTTCGAACACCACCCTCGCCTCTTCCAGCCGCCCGGTCTCGAAGAGCTGGTGGCCGAACAGGGCCATCTCCGCGAGCTGCCGCCGGGACAGGGTCCGGAGCGAGTCCGCCGGCGACTTCGCCGCGAGCAGCTCATCGAGCTTCTGCACGTGGTAGCGGAGTGCGGGATCGGTGTCGATCTCCACGCTGAGCCGCCGGCGCGAAGGAGCGATCCGCCTCGGCCGGTCACGGAGCGTCGTCCGCGTCCCCGGCCGCACCCTGTCCGAGGAGCGCGTCCGCCTGGCGGAGCGCTTCGAGCCCGGCACCGACACCGCAGGGATCTCCTCGGTGGGCGTGTCGTTCGGATCGGGTCGCTTCGGCGGAGCGTCGTGGTCGCCAAAGTCGGGCTGGAACTCGACGGTGCGGCCGTCGTGGGCGGGCGCGTCGTGGAGGCTTTGGCGCGGCGCCCGGGTCCGCTTCGGAAAGTAGTAGACCTCCACGCGCCCCGAATGTCTGCCTCCGCCGGGGCTGCCGGGTTCGGGCATCGGTATCCGCCCTTCGCTACTTCTTGCGGGCCTTGGCGCCCTTCGCCGCCGCCGACTTCGCAGGGGCCTTGCCGTCGTCCTTCTTCGCCGGCGCCTTGTTCTTGTTCTCGGCCAGCTTCTGGGCCTGCTCCAGCGTCTCCAACGCGGCGGCCGCGAGGATGCGCGCGCGGTGGGAGAGCGGGTCCTTGTTCTCCGGATCGAGGTCCACCGCCCGCTTGAAGTCATGGGCGGCCTCGATGATCTTGCCCTGCCGCAGATAGACCTCGCCGCGGTTCACGAACGAGGCGATCTCTTTGTCGTTGAGCGCGATCGCCGCGTTGAACATGTTGAGCGCGTTGTCCAGATCCTCCTGGGCGAGGAACACCGCGCCGAGCGCCGTCCGGTAGTAGCCCTCCTTCGGGTCGAGCGTACACAGGCCCTGGAAGATGACCTTCGCCTCTTCGTAGCGCCCCTGCTCGTACATGGAGAAGCCGATCACCGCCATCTCCAGCATCTCCGGTCCGGAGATCGCGTTGAGCTCCTGAAGGGTGATCTCGCCCCGGAGCCACTTCTCGACCCGCTCGGGCGCGTAGAGGACCTTGTCCCAATCCGGCGTCACTTCAGGCTTCCGCGCCTCACCCTTGTTGGGGATCACCGGGTTCGAGTTCTCGGCCATCGGTCAGTTGCCTCGGTGGAGTTGGAGAGGGGAAACAAAAACGGGTGCCCGCTTTCGCGAGCACCCGCTTCTTTAGTTCGCTGCTGAATTGAAGTCCATTCAGCCCGGGACGACCTAGCGGATGTTGGAGACGATCGACTTCGAGATGTCGCCCATGATCCGCATGATGTTCGAGATGAACATCATCAGGTTCTGGTAGTTCTGCAGCTTGAACTGCGCCTCCATCTGCGCGCGCTGGGTCGGATCCTTCACCTTCGACAGCAGGTCGTTCTGCTCCGCGGTCAGCGCGGTGCTGAACGCCTGATCGCTGATCGACCCCAGGATGCTTCCGCCAGAGCTCGCCGGCGACGCCGTCGACGCGCTCGAGCTCGACGCCGTCGACGCCGCGCTCGTCGAGGCGATCACGTCCTTGTACGCGCCCGCGCCGATGTCCGCCGCCAGCGACGCCGCCTGCTGCGCCGACACCTGCGCACGGTCCTTCAGCACCGGCACGTCCACCTTCTGCCCGTCCTCCAGCTGCCGCTTGCCCTGCAAAAACTCGCCGATCCGCGACAGGAAATCACCGACGCTGTCGATCTTCGCGCCCCAGTTCCCGAGCAGCCCGTTCAGACGCGACAGCGGGTTGGGCAGCGTCAGGCTGAACGAATCCGAGAAGAGCCCGCCCTTGCCGTCCTTGGAGAACGCCGACTGCGCAAGCTGCTTGAGGATGTCGATCCCGATCTTGCCCACCGGGTTGGAGGCGATCTCGGAGATGACGTTGGTGACCTTCGGGAGAACCTTGCTGACGATGTTGCCGATGGAGCCGAGGAAACCCATGATGAAACTCCTTCCTGGGACAGCGGAGTTGAGGTGGATCAGACCGGACGAGCCGGCCTGACGAACTGGATTATCCGCGATCCACCCCGGATGTTTCCTCCGGTTCACACGTAAAGGCCATTGACACGCAACTCCGCAAAAGCAAAGGCGCTCTCCCCTGGGAGAGCGCCCCGCCTACGAACCACTCACCAGCAACGACGAACCGTTTAGCGGATGTTGGAGACGATCGACTTCGAGATGTCGCCCATGATCCGCATGATGTTCGAGATGAACATCATCAGGTTCTGGTAGTTCTGCAGCTTGAACTGCGCCTCCATCTGCGCGCGCTGGGTCGGATCCTTCACCTTCGACAGCAGGTCGTTCTGCTCCGCGGTCAGCGCGGTGCTGAACGCCTGATCGCTGATCGACCCCAGGATGCTTCCGCCAGAGCTCGCCGGCGACGCCGTCGACGCGCTCGAGCTCGACGCCGTCGACGCCGCGCTCGTCGAGGCGATCACGTCCTTGTACGCGCCCGCGCCGATGTCCGCCGCCAGCGACGCCGCCTGCTGCGCCGACACCTGCGCACGGTCCTTCAGCACCGGCACGTCCACCTTCTGCCCGTCCTCCAGCTGCCGCTTGCCCTGCAAAAACTCGCCGATCCGCGACAGGAAATCACCGACGCTGTCGATCTTCGCGCCCCAGTTCCCGAGCAGCCCGTTCAGACGCGACAGCGGGTTGGGCAGCGTCAGGCTGAACGAATCCGAGAAGAGCCCGCCCTTGCCGTCCTTGGAGAACGCCGACTGCGCAAGCTGCTTGAGGATGTCGATCCCGATCTTGCCCACCGGGTTGGAGGCGATCTCGGAGATGACGTTGGTGACCTTCGGGAGAACCTTGCTGACGATGTTGCCGATGGAACCGAGGAAGCCCATGTGAGTGCTCCGTGTGAGGTGACTGTCTCCATTATCGGCCGGCCGCCGGGCGGGTTGCGGCCGCGGCCGCTACTTCTTCGTCAGGGTCTGCAACAGCGCGGAGATCTTGGCCTTCAGCTTCTCGTCCTCGCCGATCAGCGCCTGCGCGCGCCGGAGGTCCTCCACCGCCGAAGCCTTCGAATTGCTGGCGATCTTGACCTCCGCCCGGCCCACCCAGACGCCGGCGTCGTTGGGGGCCAGCTTGATGGCCACATCCCAGGCAGAGAGCGCGCCCTGCACGTTGCCGGCGGCGAATTCGATCACCCCGAGCGCTTTGGCGAAATACGGCTCCACCGGGTTCACGGCGTACAGCCCCTGAAAGAGCGTCCGCGCCTGGGGGATCTTCCCCTGGTAGAAGTAGACCCAGGCGGTGCGGGCGATCGCATACAGCTCCTCGTCGGAGTAGCCGCGCACCTCCTTGAGGGTGGCCTTCCCTTCGGCCCAGCGCTGCAGCAGCTGCTGCGTGCGCTGCTCCTCCGTCTCCTTCGGCGCGCGCATCTAGTACCCCATCTCCTTCTGTTCTTCGCGCATCCGCCGCTGGATCTCGTCCACCTCCGCGTGCAGCTGGGAGATGAGCGCGAGCATCTGGTGTTCGCGCGCGAGCAGCGCCTTGAGCCGCTCCACGCGTTCAGGGGGCGCGTTCAGCTTCGCGAGCTGCCGTTCGATGGCCCGGGTCTGTTCCTCGCCGGCGCGCTCGGCCACCGACTGCAGGTGCGGCCGCTCGGAGAAGGCGGCGAGGTCGGCGTCGTGGCCTTTGGGGTGCGGTGGCAGCGGAAGCCGGAGCTCCTCGGAGGAATGCGCCGGACCGATGAAGTCGAGCAGCGCGGCGGAGGGAAGCGCCGGGTTCTTCGGGTCGCTCTTGCGGCCCTTCTTCTTCGCCCGGTCCAGCTGGGAAGGGTCGACGAGGCGCTCGCGGACCGAACGCGGGCCGCCCCACGGCCACAGGGGTGCACGGGGAGGCTGTTGGTTGATCTTCGCCATCGTCTCGCGTCCTCTGCCGTCTACCGTCTACCGTCTTCCGTCTGAGCTTATCGCGGCTTCGATTGGCTGGCGGCCTGTTGTTCCGCCTGCAGCGCGTAGACGAAGTTCAGCACCTCGGCGACAGCGTCGTAGAGGTCCTCGGGGATCTCCTCGCCCACCTCGACCCGGAAGAGCGCGTTGGCCAGGCCCACGTTCCGCATCACCGGGATCCCGTACTCCTTCGCCAGCGCCTTGATCTTGTCCGCCTTGAAGCGGATGCCCTTGGCGACGACCCGAGGGGCGCCGTCCTTCTCCTTGTCGTACTTCAGCGCGACCGCGATCGGCGTCTCGTCGTCCATGGAAGGAGCTCCACTCTACGCCGCCCGGGGGTTCTGCTGCTTGAGCCCGTAGACGAAGTTGAGCACCTCGGCCACCGCGTCGTAGAGCTCCTCTGGGATTTCGGTGTTCACCTCCACCCGCAACAGCGCGTGGGCCAGAGGCACGTTGCGGAGCATCGCCACCTCGTGCTCCTTCGCCAGCGCCTTGATCCGTTCGGCGCGGTGGTCGATACCTTTGGCCACGACCCTCGGCGCGCTGTCCTTCTCGCGGTCGTACTGCAGTGCCACCGCCACGTGGTCCGGGTTGGTGATGATGACGTCCGCGCTCTTCACCGCCTCCATCTGCGCGCTCTCGAGGATCTCCTGGTGCATCTCCCGGCGCTTGGCCTTGTGGTGCGGGTCGCCTTCGGACTCCTTGTACTCCCGCTTGACCTCCTCCTTGGTCATCATCAGGTCCTTCAGCCAGGCGCGGCGCTGGAACCACACGTCGAAGATCGCGAAGACCAGGAACAAAAGCCCCACCCGCACCGACACCGTGTAGACCAGATCGCCCAGCACTGCGAGGATGACTCGGGCGTCCCCGCGGATCGACAGCATCACCTCGGGGAGCGCCCCCTTCACCGCGCCGTACACCACGTAGCCGGCGATGCCGATCTTCAGTGTCGACTTGAGCAGCTCCACCAGCTGCTTCGTCGACACCAGATTCTTCAGCCCGGCGATGGGGTTGAGCTTCTCCAGCTTCGGGGTGAGCGTCTCCTTGGTGAAGAGCGGTCCGACCATCAGAAAGTCCATCAGCCCGCCGATCACCGCGGTGGAGACCAGCACCGGGAGCGAGAGCACGATCACCGCGCTCACCCCTATCCACAGGCTCCTGGGGATGGCCTCCACCAGGCGGTCCGGGTGCGCCGCGTTGTCGAAGGCGAAGTCGAACAACGCGCTGGTGCGCGCGTTCACGGTGTCCCACGACGCCTTCACCGCTGCCAGCCCCACGAGGAAGACCGCCACGCCGGTGAGGTCCTTGCTCTTCCAGACCTGCCCCTTCTTGCGTGAGTCGTCGATCTTCTTCTGCGTCGGTTCTTCGGTCTTCTCGCCGGAGTCCCCGGACACGGGCCATCACCTCCCTTCGCACGCACGAAGGGCCGCTACCCGAGCCGGCCGATCGCGTCGTGGAGCATGCGGAACATCGTCTGGAACTCGTGGATGAAGCGGGACGTGAGCAGGTGCAGCGCGACGAGCACCATCAGCACCGCCACCATCGGCTTGATGCTCATCGAGATGAAGTAGACCTGAATCTGCGGGGCGACCTTGTTGATCATCCCCAGCGACAGGTCGGTGAGGAACGAGGCGAGGATGACCGGCGAGGCGAGCCCCACCCCGACCAGGAACAGATCCGCGGACACGCGGAGGATGAGGTCGAAGAAGCCCCACATCCCGCCGGACCAGGCGGGGAAGCGATCCAGCGGGACCGTGCGCAGCGATTCGGCGAGCGCCTCGATCACGATGTGGTGCCCGTGCAGGGTGAGGAACAGCACCACCGCGAACTGGAGCTTGAGGCTGGAGAAGATCGACACCGTCTGCTGGATCTGCGGCACGTGGAGCTGGGCCATCGCCGTACCGCCCAGGGTATCGGCCAGGCCGCCCGCAACCTTGGCCGCCTCGAAGACCATGTTCACCACGAAGGCGATGCAGACGCCGATGAACAACTCCTTGAGCAACACCAGCACGAACGGAAAGGCGCCGGTGGGAATGAGCGTCACCCGGTCGGCCACGAACGGGTAGAGGACGATCGACAGCATCACCCCCAGGCCGATCTTCACTTCGGTGGGGACCACCTCGCCGCCGAGGAAGGGCGAGAGGATGATGACCGGGAGGATGCGGGACATCAGCAACGCCACGGTGAGGATCACCAGCGAGACGTTGACCCGAAGCCCAAACTCCCGGAGCGCGTCGGCGAGATCCGCGTTCATCGCCCCTACCGGCCGATCATCTCGGGGAAGCGGTCGAACAGCTGGAAGGTGAAGCGCAACAGCTGCGCGCCGATCCACGTGCCCGCCAGCGCCAGGACCCCGAACACCACCAGCACCTTGGGCGCGAACGTGAGGGTCTGCTCCTGGATCTGGGTGGTGGCCTGGAACACCGAGATGATGAACCCCACCACCAGGCTCATCACGATCGGCGGAGCCGAGGCGATCAGCACCAGATAGAGCGCTTCCTGCGTGATGAACGTCAGATGGTGCAAAACCGAACTCCCAAAGAGCTACTCACAGGTAGCCAACGACGAGGCCCTTCGCGATCAGGTACCAGCCGTCGACCAGGACGAAGAGCAGGAGCTTGAACGGCATCGAGATGGTGGTGGGCGAGAGCATGTGCATGCCGAGCGCGAGCAGGATGTTCGCGACCACCATATCGATGACGATGAACGGTACGAAAAGGATGAACCCGATCTGGAAGGCCTCCTTCAGCTCGGACACCACGAAGGCCGGCGTGAGGATGATGAAGTCGTCTTGGGAGATCCCCTCCTTCTCCTCGGGCGTCTTCCGCATCTTCAGGGCCAGGTTGTAGAAGAGCGCGCGATCCTTCGACGTGACCTTCTTCTCGAGGAACGCGCGCAACGGCTCCTTCGCAGCGTTGGCGGCCTCGATCACCTGGCCCACCGTCCTCGACGAGAAGACGCTGCTGCCCTCGAAAGAGTCCAGGCGTGCGGCCTTGAACATCGCCTGGCCGACCGGCGCCATGATGTAGACGGTCAGGATGATCGCCAGGCCGGTGATGACCTGCGTCGGCGGGATCTGCTGGGTGCCGAGCGCCGATCGGACGATCGACAGCACCACCGAGATTTTCACGAAGCTGGTCACCATCATCAGCACGAACGGGACCAGCGACAGCGCCGCCAGCGCGAGGATGAGGACGATCGGCCGGTTGGCGAAGGAGTCGGAGTTCACCGTGGTGCTGGCGATGTCCTTCGCAGTCTCCAGCGGCATCGCGCCGCTGCGTCCGCGCGGACCGGCGTCCACCACGAGCGGGACCAGGAATGCGGCAAGGCCGTAGAGCAGAGGGAGAAGCCGTCTCATGGATCCTCGGTGCTGCGGGCAGGGGGTTCGTTCTGCGCGGACGACGGCGACGGCGTGGACCGCGCGAGCAGCTTCTGGAGGAAGGGGCTGGGCTTTGACGCCGTGGGCTGCCGCTGCGAAAGCAGCTTCTGCACCTCGTCCGGCGGCAGCTTCGAGATCAGCGTGAGGTTCTGGTCCGCGCCGCCCACCAGCAGGTACTCGCCGGCGGCCTCGATCACGAAGAGCGTGCGCTTCGGATCGAGCGGCACCCGCTCCACCACCTTGACCAGTGCCGCGCGCCCCAGCATCGCGCCGCGCGCGCCCATCAGCTTGCGCAGCCCGTAGTTGAGCGTGACGTAGACGAGCCCGATCACGATCCCCAGGGACAGGAACATCTTCCACAGCGTCCCGAGCATGCTCTCGGGATCGGGGTTCCCGTCCGGGTCGGGGGCGGCGAACGGATCGTCGGTGAGATCGTCCGAGCCGGTGCGCGCCGCCGCCTGCCGCGCCGTCCCCACCTGCACCGGTGCCGCCGCCTGCACGTCGTCCGCGCCCGGCTCCACCGCCGACGGTGAGGGCGCCGCAGCCGGTGCGGCCGGCGGGACCTGGGCGCTGCGGTCCAGAGAACGCGTCGTCGACAGGAAGGGCGCGGGCGGAGGCGCCTCGTCCGCGGCGGGCGCCGCGACCGAGCCCAGGGCGATGCCGAGCGCCGCCGCCCGGAGGAAGTGGTTCACGGGACCGAACGGTATTCCAATGGAAGGCGCCTGACCAAAGCTGCGTTGCGCCTTTCCGCACGGTCGGGGAGCGAGCGCCACGGCCGCCTACCGGAGGTGGACGGTGATCCTGCCCTGCGCGGAGGCCCGGTGGAGCTCAATCACCACCGCGTTGCCGGGCTTCTTTGGCAGGCTCAGCGCCGCGTCGGGTGAGGTGAGCGCCAGCCCGTTGAGGCGGGTGACCACGTCGCCGTTGCACAGACCGACGCGCGCAAGGCCCGAGCCCGCCCGCACCGCGAAGAGCTTCATCCCGATCGCCTGACCGTTCTCGAACGCGGGGACGATCCGCACCTGCGAGGCGACGCCGTTCGGATCGTCCAGCGCACGCTGCAGGTCCGCTCGAAGCGCGCTCGTCTCGAACGGCAGCGCCGGGCAGGCATCGGCGGTCGTCTGCCGCCCACCGTCCGGCGGCTTCGCCGCCCCCGGCTCCGCAGCTCGACGACACCGGGCGGAGCGACGAGCTCCTCCAGGTCGGCGTCGAAGTCCTCGCCTCCGCTTTCACGGTCCGCGCCCAGCGACACCCAGCGCAGCCCGCGCTCGTCCTGCGGTCCGCCGTCACGCGCGGCTACCCTGCCATCGAGAGGATGCGGACCCCAAGGTGACCCTCCACCTCCACCAGCTCGCCGCGGGCGACGATCTTCCCGTTCACCGACAGCTCCACCGGTTCGCCGGGGATGCGGTTGAGGTCGATCACCTGGCCCACGCGCAGCGAGACGACCTGTTCGGCCGTGACCGGGACGCGCGCCAGCTCCACCGCGATCTGCAGCGGGATGTCGTTCAGGAGCTCTCCACCTTCTCTCAGCGTCGTCTCGTCCACGATGTTCCTCTCGCCGACTGCGCGGGACCCACTGGGGTTGGTGCTGTCCTCGTCGGGCCCATCGACCCCATCGGCTTCTGCAGACGCATCCTCGCCGCCCTCGGCGCGCGCCGCCAGCGCTTCCGCCGCCTGCTCCTCCTGCTCGCCCGGCTCCGCGTGGCGCGCGGCTTCGCCGAACACGAATTGGGTGATCTTCGCGCGGTACCGCCCGTCCTCGACGAACACCTCCGCGACCATCCGCCCCACC
>JADGHL010000147.1 GCA_019686135.1 Myxococcaceae bacterium
TGGGGGCGGTGGCGGATCTGGTGGGCGTGGCGGGCAATCCGGGGCGGGACGGGCTACCGGAGGTCGTCGTCACCCGGTTCGGTTCGCTCGAGCTGCTCGACGGCCGCACCGGCGCTCCGCTCGCGGCGCCGTACCTGTTGCCCACATGGGATGGGTCCGTGTGCTGGTCCCACCCGTCGAAGCCCGGCGTGGGCGGCGCGCCGGCGGTGGGCGACGTGGATGGCGATGGGATTCCGGAGGTGGTGGTCGCCTCAGGCGAGTGCCTCACCGCGCTCCAGCTCGAGCGGAACGGCGACTATCTGACCTGGCGGATGCTCTGGGGCGCCCGCGCGGTGGACGAGTCCTCGTCGGTCACCGGCGTGGCGCTCTTCGACTTCGACGCCAACGGCTGGCTGGACGTCGTCCACGCCGACGAGACCGTGCTCCACGTCAACGAAGGCAGCCACGGCGCGCCGAAGTACGAGGCGCCGCACTGCTCGGGCACCGTCTACGAGGAGCCGGTGGTCGCGGACGTCGACGGGGATGGCAGCGCCAACATCGTCGTCGCGCGCAACCTGGTGGGCCAGCGCGAGCTGGGCTGCGATCCATCGGTGAAGCCGGGGATCAGCGTGCTGCGCGAACGTAAGAGCCGCTGGGCGAACGCGCGGGCGATCTGGAATCAGCACGCGTACATCGCGCCGTACGTGTGCGACGGCATGGACGCGGTCTGCGCCGAGCTGGGCCCCATCTGGGGCGCCTATGGCCGCGTGACCATGGATCCGCTGCCGCCCTGGGGCTTCAAGGCGCCGGGCGACAAGTACCCCTACAACGCCGCGCGCGCGAACACCTTCGGCGGCTACGGGCCCCTCGGCGTCGCGGATGCGATCGTCACGCACGTGCTGCCGGACACCTCCGAGTGCCCCAAGGCGCTCAAGGTGAAAGTCCGTGTGGCGAACGTGGGCGAAGCGCCGCTGCGTCCCGGTACGCCGGTGTCGCTCGCGTGGCCCCACGGCAGCCCCATCGTCACCACCTCGACCACGCGGCCGCTCCGCCCCGGCGAGGCGGAGCTGGTCACCCTGACGATCCCGCCGACGATGCAGGGCCGGCTCTGGAAGCTCAAGGCGGTCGCCGACTCCGACGACAGCACCTCCGAGTGCGACGAGGAGAACAACGCGACCGAGCCGATCATCCTGGCGTGCCCGCTCTCCCGGGCCCGCTGAAGCCGCCTGCGCGGATCAACCGGCCCGCCGCTTCCTGCGCTCGCGGCGCGAAGGCTTTTGAGCCGGAGCGGCGGCCGGTGCGGGCGTGGCGCCTGCGGCCGTGGGGGCGGGGAGCACCGCGGGCGGCCGCATCACTCCGGCGAGCTCGGGCGAGGGCGTCCCCTCCGGCGGCGGTGTTGGCTGCACCGGCGGGTGCTCCGACGGGAGCGCCGGCAGCCGCACGATGAACGTGGAGCCTTCACCCACCTTGCTCTGCACGGTGATCGTCCCGCCGTGGCTCTTTACGATCCGCTGGCAGATCGCCAGGCCCAGGCCGGTGCCCTTCTGCTTGGTGGTGAAGAAGGGGACGAAGATGTTGAGTTGCTGGTCCGCCGGGATCCCCGGGCCGTCGTCGATCACCTGCACCTCGACCAGCTCGTTCGATCCGCGGAAATCGCTGAACCGTTCGTGCCGCGTGGTGCGGACCTTGATCCGCCCCGGCCGGTCGCCGAACGCTTGGACCGCGTTCTGGACGAGGTTGATCAGCACCTGCTTGAGCTGTTCGGCGTCGCAGTCGACCTTGTTGAGCGCCTCGTACAGCTCCACCTCCAGGGTCACCGTGGGGGGCAGATCGTTCTGGATCAGCTTCAGCGTGCGGGTGACCACGTCGTTGAGATCGGTGGGCGCGAAGTTCTGCTTGAGCGGGCGCGAGTAGTCGAGGAACGCGGTCACCACGCCGTTGAGGCGGTTCACCTCCTCGACGATCACCTCGAGGAACTCGCCGTCCTCTCCCGGCAGGCGGCTGGGATCGAGGCACTGGGCGGCGCCTTTGATCGACCCCAGCGGGTTGCGGATCTCGTGCGCAAGCCCGGCGGCCATCTCGCCGAGCGCGGCGAGGCGATCGCGCTCGCGCATCTTCTCGTAGAGCTTCGAGTTCTCCACGACGATCGCCATCTGTTCGGCGATCTCCAGCACAAGCGCGATCTCGTCGGAGGCGAAGGCCTCGGGCACGCGCTCGTCCCACAGGTTGAGAAAGCCGATCACCCGGTCGTTGCCCAACAGCGGCACGGTGATCCCCGCCTTCATCATGGTGAGCGCCTGCTTGTTCTCGTTGAGGCGCTTCAACTCCTCGCGCTGGCGGCGGTGTTCGAGCGGGTTCTGCTTGAGCTCGAGGATCCGGCGGTCGAGGTTCTCCATCAACACCGCCTTCTGTCCGGTGGAGGCGACCGCCAGAAGCCCCCGCGCCATCGCCTGGTCGAGGAACAGCACCGGCTGCGGGCCGCGGAAGTCGCGCAGGCGGTATCCGGGTCGGTCGTCCGCGAGGAGGTAGATGGACGCGTGGGTGATCCGCCGCGTCTCGTTGAAGCCGTCGAGGACCACGCGCGCCAGCTCGTCCACGTCGATGATGGTGGCGATCCGCGCGCGCAGGTGCTCGAGCGCGCGCAGCAGCTCGAAGCGCTCGCGGAAGAAGATGGCGATCACCTGCTCCTCGACCTTGGCGCGCAAGGGCTCGAGTAGGATGAGGATCACGAACGCGGCGACGATTGTGTTGAAGAGGAACAGCGGCGCGTTCCCGTTCACCCACACCGTGAGGATGGCGAACACCGCGGCGAGGATCGCCGCCATCGCGGTCTGCGAGGCGATCTTCCCCAGCAGCTCGTGCAGATCCATCAGCCGCAGCCGCAACAGCGTCTGGGCGAGGAAGAACAGGTAGAGCGTGGAGACCACCGGCCCGAGCGCGGGGAAGGGGACGCCGAACTTGCCGAGGAAGTCGAGCCCGGCGAAGACGATCGCCGCCCCTGCGCCCCAGGCGAGGTACTGCAGCCGCGCGCGTTCGATCTTCGACTCGACCTGGCGCACCTGCCCGAGTAGCAGGGACACCGACGCACAGAGCGCGATCAGCACCCACGTGGCCAGGGCGATCCGCGCCCACGGCTTGCTGGACAGCGGCGTGAGCGCCACCGCCAGCCCGAACAGCGCGGAGACACCCGCCACCCGCCGCCCGTAACGCAGCACACTGGCGCGGACGCCGAGGAACTCCAGGAAGAAGGAGAGCGCCGCCGCCGGCACGAGCGCGCCCAGAAGGAGCGACGCCGACATCCCCACCTGCGACGCCCACGGCCAGCCGGCGGGCACTACGCCGTGGAAGAACTGCGCGAAGTAGTACCCGGCGACGACCATCGCGAACACCGAGTACGCGGTCAGCACCCGCGCGCGGCCGGGACGCAAGAGCATCGAGACGCCGAGGGCGAGGCCGACGATCGCCGCGAGCAGCGCGCTTTGGGTGCGGATGTCCATCGCTGCACCGGTGGGATAGCACGCCCGCGCGCCGAGGGCGTCCGCCCTCGTCCGGCCGCCTGGTGTTCAGCCGTGACACTGGCGCCCGGCCGTCCGTGCGCTGGCGAAAATCTCCACGCTGCGGCATGGGTTCCGCCGCGCCGCATTCGTGCCTCGCGACGTCCGGCGCTCTAGGATCGCATGCGTATGGACCTCGCCCCCGTCGTCCGGTCCGCCGGGCTGGCCGCCGCCCTCGCCCTCTTCGCCGCGCCCGCACCACCGCCCGCGGACGAGCTGCACGAGGCGCCCAACGCCGCCGCTCCGGGCGCTCCGCCCGAGGCCACGCTGACGCCGCCGCCGGACGGGGAGAAGTCGGAGACCGCGCCCGGGTACGTGGAGATCCTCAACCCGGCGTTCCCGCACCCGGTGGTGCCGCCACAGCCCGTGGTGGATCTGGGCCCGCTCTTTCGGCCCGAGGACTTCGGCCCGTACTTCGCCGAAGGCGCGTTGGCCGAGGCGCGCGCCGCGTTCGACCGCGGGCGGTACGACCAGGTCCGCGAAGCGCTGAAGGACGTCACGACGCCGCCGGCGCGCTACTTACGCGCGCTCGCCGCGGTCCGGGCGGAGGACTGGACGGCGGCCGCGGCGGAGATGGAGGCGCTCGCGGACGACTACCCGGCGGTGCGCGACCGCTGCCTTACCCACGCGGGCGTCGCCTTCGAGGCGCTCGGGCGGTACGAGGACGCGGCGCGGGTCCTTCGACAAGTGCCGCCCGACTCGCGGATGTATCCCGACGCGCGGCTGGCGCTCTTCCGTGTGCTCCGCGACGGCGGACACCCCGACGAGGCGATCGCCGCGATCCAGCCGCTCACCACGCGCGCGGCGCCGTCGTGGGGCCGGGACGTCGGCGCGGAGGCGCTCCTCGCGGTGGCGGACCTCGAGCGCGCGCGCAAACGACGCGACGAAGAACGCGCCGCGCTGGAGGCGCTGTGGGCGCTGCACCCGCTCTCCGCGCTGTCGAAGCAGGCCAGCGCGCGGCTGGACGTGAAGAAGCTGCCGCTGGAGCGCTGGGTGGATCGCGCGGAGACGCTGGTGGACGCGCACCGGAACCGCGAGGGCCTCGCGCTGCTCGAGCCCCTCCTGGACCGGCTCCACCTGCCCGATCCGCTCGCGTGCCGCGGCCGGTTCATCTACGGCAAGGCGCTGCGCAAGGAGCGCGCACACTCGAAGGCGATCGCCGTGCTGGATCCGGTGGTCGAACAGTGCACCGATCCGCAGCTCCGCCCGCGCGCGATGTACGTGCTCGGTTCGTCGAAGTCGATCGTCCAGGAGGCGCGGGCGATCGAGACCTACGAAGCGCTCGCGGCCAAGTACCCAGAGCACTCCTTCGCGGACGATGCGCTCTTCTACGCCGCGGACGTCCACCTCCAGCTGGGCCAGGTGGATGAGGCGCTGGCGCGGCTGCAGGAGCTCGCGGACAAGTACCCGGACGGGGACTTCGCCGGCGACGGCCTCTTCAAGTCGTTCTGGATCCACAAGCAGCGCGGCGAGCTGTCGCTGGCGTTCGCGATCCTCGATCAAATCGAGCGGATCTTCGCCGGCGCGGCGGAGTCGTACGAGGTGGAGCGGGCGCGGTACTGGCGCGCGCGGCTGTTGGAGCGGCAGGGGGACACCGCGCGGGCCCGGGCGATCTTCACGGCGCTCGCCACCGAGCACCCGGCCACCTACTACGGGTTGATCGCCCGTCGGCGGCTGGCGGCGCTGACGCCCGAGGAGGCCACGGCGCTGCGCGCGCAGCTCTCGTCCACCGCGCCGGGCACCGCGTGGCCGCTGCACGCCGGGAAGCTGGCGGAGGACCCGCACTTCCGCGCGGGCGTCGAGCTGTTGCGGATGGGCTTCAACGACGCGGTCTCCTCCGAGCTGCTCGCGGTGGACCGCACCACTCTGGAGGAGGAGCCGCTCCGGCTGCTGGTCCAGCTCCTCGCGCTCGCCGGCGACGCGCGGAGCGCGCACGCGGTGGCGCGCACGAGCCTGCGGGGCGATCTCTCCGGGCCGATCACCCCCGAGACGCGGCCGATCTGGGAGGTCGCCTATCCGCGCGCCTTCCGCGATCTGATCGAACGGCACTGCAAGAGCCCGGGCATCGAGCCGGATCTGCTCCAGGCGCTGATGCGCGAGGAGAGCGCGCTCGATCCGCGCGCGCTCAGCTGGGCAGGGGCGCTCGGGCTCACCCAGCTCATGCCGTACACCGCGAAGGCGGTGGGCCGGCGGATTGGGCTCAAGCACCTGACGACCCAGCAGATCCTGGACCCGGACATCAACATCCGCATTGGCAGCGCGTACCTGGGCGAGCTGGTCAAGCGCTTCGACGGCGTCTACGAGTACGCGCTCGCCGGGTACAACGCCGGCGGCGGCGCGGTGTCGCGCTGGCGCCGCGAACGCCCCGATCTCGAGCTCGACGAATGGGTGGAGGAGATTCCGATCGCCGAGACGCGCGGCTACGTGAAGCGCGTGTTGCGCAGCTACAACACGTACCAGCTGCTGTACCCGGAGCTGGCGCCGCTGAGCGTCGTCGCCCCGAAATAGCGGCCCCGGTCCTGCGGCCGGTGGGGAAGTGGCCTACATTGGCGCCGTCCCCACGTCGGAGCGGCGGGGGCCGAAGGTGGCGCGCCGCGTGGCACGCGACCTATTCTTGCAGGTGCGTGGAAGACGGCCCAGCCAGTGAAGAGGTGAGGAAACGCGAGCAGTTGCGCGGGCTCCCGTCGATTGACGAACTGTTGACCCGGCCCAGCCTGTCGGATGCGCTGTCCCGCCATCCCCGCGCGCGCGTGGTCGCCGCGCTGCGACATGCCGTCCACACCGCCCGCACCCGGCTTTTGCGCGGTGAGCCGAGGCCATTCGAGGACAGTGACGTTCATGAGGCGCTGGCGGAACTGAGCCGGCCCCGGTTGCGGCCGGTGCTCAACGCGACGGGCGTCGTGCTGCACACGAACCTGGGGCGCGCGCCGCTGGCGGATGCGGCCGCCGAGCGCGTGCGCGAGGTAGCGCGCGGCTACAGCAACCTCGAGTTCGATCTCGACGAGGGAGAGCGCGGCAGCCGCTATGCGCCGGTGATCGATCTACTGCGGGAGCTCACCGGCGCAGAGAGCGCGGTGGTGGTGAACAACAACGCCGCCGCGGTGCTGCTGGTGCTGGCCGCGCTCTGCTCCGGCCGCGAGGCGATCGTCTCCCGGGGCGAGCTCGTGGAGATCGGCGGCGGCTTCCGGGTGCCGGACGTGATGCGTCAGTCCGGCGCCCACCTGGTGGAGGTGGGCACCACCAACCGCACGCGCTTGAGTGACTACGAGGAGGCCATCACCGAGCGCACCGGCCTTCTGGTGAAGGTCCACAAATCCAACTTCGCGCAGGTCGGCTTCACCGAAGAGGTGGAGACCGCCGGGCTGGCCGGGCTCGCATCGCGCCGCGGGGTGCCGCTGTTCGAGGATCTCGGTTCGGGATCGCTGTACCGGCTCCATTCGCCCGGCCTCACCCGCGAGCCCACCGTCCGCGAGGTGGTGAAGGCGGGCGCGGACGTCGTGACCTTTTCCGGCGACAAGCTGCTCGGAGGACCGCAGGCAGGCGTGATCGTCGGCCGGGAGGAGCTGGTGGAGCGGATCCGCCGGCACCCGCTCAACCGGGCGTTGCGCGTGGACAAGATGACCGTGGCGGCGCTGGAGGCGACGCTGGAGCTGTACCGGGACGAACGCTACGCCGAGATCCCCGCGGTGCGATTGCTCGAGCAGACGCCAGGGGAGCTGCGCGCGCGGGCCCAAAGGCTTCAGGAATTGCTGGCCGCGTGCGGTGTTTCCGTGCGCGTCGTGGAGACCGTCTCCCAGGTGGGCGGCGGGGCCATGCCGTTGGCCGCGCCCTCATCCTGGGCGTGCGCGATCGAAGAAGGCGACGCCGCGGCGCTGCAGGCCCGCCTGCGGAGCGCGTCAGTCCCGATCGTCGCGCGCGTCCACGAGGACAGGTTGTTACTCGACGTGCGGTGCCTGCCCGACACAGAGCTCGAGCAGGTCGCCGCCTCCGTCGCATCCACCCTCGGCCCGGCGAGGGACAAAGGACACTGACTGCCATGGCCACCTCGGTGCTCAATTCATCGGTGCTCGTGCTCAACCGCTTCTACCAGCCGGTGCACGTGACCTCGGTGAAGCGGGCGTTCTCACTGCTGTACCAGGGGGTGGCCAAGGCGATCGACCAGCAGTACCGGCTCTACGAGTTCGAGGACTGGGCGGCGCTCTCCGCGGCGGCGCACCACGACGCGATCGGCACGCCCCACAAGCGCATCCGTGTTCCGCGTGTGGTGGTGCTGATGGCGTACGAGTACCTCCCCAAAGGCCGCGTACGCTTCTCGCGCCTGAACATCTACGCGCGGGATCAGGACACCTGCCAGTACTGCGGCCGTCAGCTGCCCCGCTCCGAGCTCAACCTCGACCACGTGGTGCCGCGCGCGCAGGGCGGCAAGACCACCTGGGAGAACGTCGTCTGCTCCTGCATCGCCTGCAACCTCAAGAAGGGCGGGCGCACTCCGGAGCAGGCGTCGATGCGGCTGTTGAAGAAGCCGGTGCGGCCGCGCTGGACGCCGCTCATGCGCGGCGCGCACAAGCGGGTCACCTACCGCGAGTGGCTCCCCTTCCTGAACGTGGCGGACGCCTCGTACTGGAACGTCGAGCTGGTGGACGAGTAGGACTTCGCAACAGGCGCAACCACCCCGAAGCAGGTCGACAGCACAGCCCGCCGATCGGATGCTCGGCTGGGCCGTTGACCTGCTGCGGAGGTGCCTATGAATCGCGCCCATCTGTTCGCTGTCCCGCTCTGCCTCTTTGCGTTCTGCGCAGTGGTGGCCGGGTGCAACTGCGGAGGCGTCTCGCCCGCTGACGACGGCGGTGTTTCAACCGGCGAAGATGGCGGCCAGGACGGTGGCCTCGTGGCCGATGGTGGCGTGGGTGACGGAGGCGATGATGGCGGCGTCGGCGTCCCCGGAGATGGGGGCACGCCGGTCCAGACCGACGCCGGCACCTGCTACACGGCCGCGTGCGCCGGGAAGATCTACGCGTGCGGCAACTGCCTCGATGACGATCACGACGGCCTGATCGACTCGGCCGATCCCGACTGCCTCGGGCCGTGCCACAACCGTGAGGATAGCTTCGATCTCGGAATCCCTGGGGGCGGCCACGGCAACTGCGGCAGCATCGAGTGCTACTACGACCCGAACTCCGGCAGCGGGAATGACAACTGCATCTACGATCTCACCTGCGATCCGCTCGAGCCGGTTCCCGCCTGCCCCTTCAGCGGAAAGCGCGTGGGGGAGACCGCGGCCTGCCCCGCGACACAGCCGCAAGCGTGCCTCGACGTGTGCCGGGCGATCACCCCCAACGGTTGCGATTGCTTCGGTTGCTGCACGGTGATGCTGGCCGACGGCGGCACGCGCGACATCTTCCTCGGCTCCGAGGAGGCCACCGGCACGAAGTGCACGCTCGAGAACGCGGGCGATCCATCCGCGTGCCGCGCCTGCACGCCGAACCCGTCCTGCTTCAAGGAGTGCGGCACGTGTCAGCTGTGCCTGGGCAAGGACACCGTCCCGCCCGAGTGCGTCGACGGTGGCGCCGGGGGTGACGGCGGTTCGCAGCAGTGCCCCGGCGGACAGCAGCCCTGTGGGCTCCCCGGTCAGGCCGACTGCCCGCCGGGCTGGTACTGCCTCACCGGCTGCTGCATCGGCGGCATCAACTGACCCGGGCACCCAGAAGCGGGCGAATCGCGCCGCGCCGCCGTCCGGAATGCGGCGAGCGCGGGCGAGGGGTGATAGTTTCCCCGCCGCTTGAGCGTCCCCGCGAAGACTGGTGGCACAGCGACACACCCGGACCCGGTTCCCGCGGTCTCCGGCCCTCCGAAGGCGACCCCTCCCGGAATGCAGCGGCGTTCCCAGGTGCGGCGGATCATCGCCGTCGGAGGCGGGAAGGGCGGCATCGGCAAGACGCTGGTGTCCGTGAACCTGGCGGTCGCGCTGGCGCAGCGGAACCAGAAGGTGGTGATCGTTGACGCCGATCTCGGCGGGGCGAACGTGCATACCTGCCTCGGGATCGCCCAGCCGCAGACCACGCTCACCGATTACGTGGAGCGCCG
Source organism: Myxococcaceae bacterium (assembly GCA_019686135.1). Classification (GTDB taxonomy): domain Bacteria; phylum Myxococcota; class Myxococcia; order Myxococcales; family Myxococcaceae; genus JADGHL01. The sequence goes on from JADGHL010000147.1 coordinate 9,618, forward strand.
GATCGCGCGGCTCGAGGACGTCTGCGTGCCGACGTCGATCCCGAACCTGAGCCTCATCGGTGGCGCGCTGGACGCGCTGGACGTGGCCAACCTCAAGTTCCAGCAGAAGCAGAAGCTGCTCCGGAATCTCCAGACGCTGGACGCGGACACAGTGGTGCTGGATCTCGGCGCCGGGACCAGCTTCAACGTGCTCGACTTCTTCCTCGTGGCGCACCACGGCCTTTTGGTGCTGTTGCCCGAGCCGACGTCGATCGAAAACGCCTATCGCTTCATCAAGAGCGCCTTCTTCCGGCGGCTGCAGGACCTGCAGACGTCGATGGGCATCGAGGATCTGATCGAGACCGCGATGTCCACGCGGGAGGGTGCGGTACGCACGCCGCTGGAGTTCGTGGCGAGGGCGAAGGCGATCGACGCCGAGGCCGGGGCGCGGCTGGAGCGCGAGCTCGAGCAGTTCCGGGTGCGGCTGGTGGTGAACCAGGCGCGAGGGCCCGGCGACGCGGACGTCGGTCACGCGGTGGTCTCCGCCTGGCGCAAGTTCTTCGGCCTCAACCTCGATTACCTCGGGGCGATCAGCTACGACGACGCCGCCTGGCGTGCCGTGCGCAAGCGCCGGCCCCTGTTGGTGGAGGGACCCGAGTCGATTGCCGCTGCCGCGCTGCGGAAGATCGCCGACAATCTCCTGGCGCTGGATGCGCGCAGCGCCAGCAGGACGCCATGAAGCCGTACAAGGAGCAGACCTACTACGAGCTGCTCGAGGTCGATCCGTCGGCATCGATGGACGAGATCCGCGCCGCGTACGAGCGCGCCATCCGGCTGTACGACGCCGACAACGTGGCCCTCTATCCCGTCGGGGACGCGTCCAAGGTCGAGGAGCTGAAGAAGCTGCTCCTCGAGGCCATGGAGATCCTCACCGAGCCCGACCTGCGCGTCGAATACGATCGATCGCTGGGGCTTCCACCCAGACCTCCGGAGCCGAAGGCGCCAGCGCCTGCGGCCCCATCTTCCGACGCGACGCAGGAGGAGGTGCGCGAAGCAAAGCTGGAAACCGCCGCCAGGCATGACGAAGGCGGGTCAGAAGACCAGCGGCCCCATCCGGAGTCCCCGGCCGATTCCGAGCCCGCGCAGCTGGCGATGACCGACCTGTTGCGCCGTGCAGAGACCGTGCACTCGACCGCGCCGCGGTACTCCATCTCGTACATCCCCAGGACGCCGCCGCCCGCCTACGCGACCGCAACGACCCTGACCACGAGCGAATCCCCCGTGTCCACGCCCGAGACTGCCGCGCCGAATGCGGCGTCCTCAGCGGCTGCGCCACAGCCGCCCGCGACGACGACGTCCGCGCCCGTGGCGCCCGCACCGTCTTCGGGAGCGTCGTCAGCGACCGCGCCGGCAGTGGCCGGTTCGTCAATCGGTGCGTCAACGGAGCCGGCTCTGTCGGCCCGTGCAGCGTCTGCCGGGACATCGTCAGCGACCGGGTCGTCTGCGTCGGTCTCGTCGGCGGGCGCATCGTCCGCGCCAGCGTCGTCCCAGCCGGCCATGTCGGCCGGAGCATCGTCAGCGACCGGGCCGTCCGCGCCGGTCACGTCAGCGGGTGCGCCGCCGGCGCCAGCGTCGTCCCAGCCGGCCATGTCGGCCGGAGCATCGTCAGCGACCGGGCCGTCCGCGTTGGTCACGTCAGCTGGCGTATCGTCCGCGCCAGCGTCGTCGCAGCCGGCCATGTCGGCCGGAGCATCGTCAGCGACCGGGCCGTCCGCGCCGGTCACGTCAGCGGGTGCGCCGCCGGCGCCAGCGTCGTCCCAGCCGGCCATGTCGGCCGGAGCATCGTCAGCGACCGGGCCGTCCGCGCTGGTCACGTCAGCTGGCGCATCGTCCGCGCCAGCGTCGTCCCAGCCGGCCATGTCGGCCGGAGTATCGTCAGCGACCGGGCCGTCCGCGTCGGTCTCGTCAGCTGGCGCATCGTCCGCGCCAGCGTCGTCCCAGCCGGCCATGTCGGCCGGCGCATCGTCAGCGACCGAGCCGTCCGCGCCGGTCATGTCAGCGGGTGCGCCGCCGGCGCCAGCGTCGTCCGAGCTGGCTCTGTCGGCCGGGGCATCGTCAGGTCCCGCGTTGTCGCCGCCGGCCTCGGCACCAGGTGCATCCGCGTTCCCGGAGACGTCCGCCGCGACCGCGTCAACAGCCGCCCCTGCGTCGGCGCTCCGTTCGTCATCAGGCTCACCGCCCGCGCCCAGCACCGCCGGGGGATCGACCGGGGCGGGGGAGTTGGAGCCGGAGATGCCGCCGCCCGGGGTACCGG